>DATGUB010000011.1:0-49696 GCA_035301585.1 Beutenbergiaceae bacterium
CGAGTCCTTCCCGGACGGTCGCGCCCTGCTGCGCACGGCGGCGGAAATGGGGGTGGACGTCATCGGAGCGATCCCGCATTTCGAGTTCACCCGGGAGTACTCGGTCAGTTCATTGCGGTACGCGGTCGAGCTCGCGCAGGAATTCGACCTCCTGATCGACGTCCATTGCGACGAGATCGACGACGAGGCCTCCCGTGGGCTCGAGACCCTCGCCACCCTCGCCTACGAGAATCAGCTGGGTCCGCGCGTCACCGCGAGTCACACCACGGCGATGCATTCCTACAACAACGCGTACGTGAATCGACTGATGCGGCTGCTGACGCTCAGTGGGATCAACTTCGTATCCAACCCGCTCGTCAACACCCACCTGCAGGCGCGCACCGACACCTACCCGAAGCGCCGGGGTGTCACGAGGGTCGCAGAACTGACGGAGGCGGGCCTGAACGTTAGCTTCGGTCAGGACGACATCGTCGATCCCTGGAACCCGCTGGGAACTGGGAACCTCCGCGATGTCGTGTTCAACGGGTTGCACGTGACCCAGATGATGGGCCACCAGCAGATCCTCGACTCCTACCGCTTCATCACCCACAATGCGGCCCGCACATTGAACTTGACGGGGTACGGTATCGAGGTGGGCAACCGGGCCGACTTCGTCCTCTTCGACGCTCCCTCCTGGTACGAGGCGCTGAGCTTCAACGCGCCCGTCATCGGTTCCTATCGCGGTGGCCGGTTGATCTCCCGGACAGCACCGGTCGAGCATGAGGTGTTGTTCTAGCGATCCACCGCTGCCGCCCGCATGCCCAGGACGTGCGGGCGCCATAGCGAGTGGGGTCAGGGCATGAACGGCCGGAAGATCGCGGCGACACTCGCAGTGGCGCGGGGAACATCTTGATCGGCGATCGCTTCGACGAGATCGTGGTGATGCCGATGCGCGGACTCTTCATCCTCGACCTGCTCCTCACGCATGTGAGCGGCGAAGACGTCGAGCATGCTCGAATACAGTTTGACGTAGAGCGGATTGTGCGTCGCCGCGACGATCGCATGGTGCAACGCGAGGTCGGCTCGCGCTCGCGCCTGCGGGTCGTCACCTGCCCAGCTCGCTACGCGCTGATCCCGAAGCTCACGCAGGATCCTGACGTCATCATCGGAGCGGTTCATCGCGGCGCGTGCAGCCGTAGCAGTGTCGAGATCTAAGCGGAGTTCGAGGTAGTTCTGCCGGGTGCCACCGGCGAGTTGTCGCTGCAGGATACTCGTGAGTTCGGAATTTGAAATGACGAATGTGCCGCGACCCTGTTCCCGGCGTAGAAGGCCCGCGTGCACGAGGGCCTGCAGGGCTTCCCGGATCGTGTTGCGGCCGATACCGAATTCTGACACGAGTGCAGTCTCGGTCGGTATCCGACTGCCGACGGGCCAACGGCCCGAGACGATCTCGTCTCGGAAGCGTTCTGCCGCCTGGTCAATAAGCCCTACTCGACGCATGGGCGATTGTGTGACAGGCTGTTCTCGATAATTCATCCCATGATCCCATCATCCGCTAACGGTCTTCTTGGAGTGTAACGTGACCTCACCGTCTTCGTCGCAGGAACAGGCGCGCTCTGGGCGTCTCGCGTTGGGCGCCGGACTCGCCATCGCGCTGACGGCAGTGAATCTGCGGACGGCGGTAACCGGCTTCACGCCGCTGTTGGAAACGATCGGAGCCGACATCGGTTTTGGGAAGACGATCGCGGGTCTCCTTGGTACTGTGCCAGCAGCGTCATTCGGGGTCTTCGGCTTCCTCGCGCCGAGGGTGACGCGAAGGTTCGGGCTCGAACGAACGGCCGCCGTAGCACTCGCATTGACCGCCCTGTCGGTGGTGATGCGCGCTTTTTCCGCTACGCCGCTGATGCTTGTCGCGTCCACCGTACTTGCGCTGGCGGGGATCGGAGCGGCGAACGTCGTGATCGTGCCCCTGGTCAAGGCGTGGTTCTCACATCGGTTGGCGCTGTGGTCCTCGGCTTACCTGATTTTTATGCAGGCGGGCCAGTTCATCGCGCCGCTCATCGCTGTTCCGGTAGCGAGTGCGGCGAGTTGGCGTCTTTCCCTGGGCGTGTGGGCCGGACCGATGGCAGTCGCTGCTGCAGTCTGGTTCGTGTTGGTGCTCAGACTGCCGGCGGACCACCAGGGGCCGGTGCCGAGCGCGGAGAATGATGCCCGACCCCGGGTCGGCAGGTCGGCGACCGTCTGGGGGCTGGTGTTCCTGTTCGCGATGATGTCGCTGTCCAACTACGGGATCATCACGTGGCTTCCGGCGGTCCTTACGGACGCCGGAGCTGATGCGAGCCTTGGGGGCTCGATGGTCGCGCTGTATTCGGCGTGGGGGATGCTCGCGGCCTTCGTCGTTCCATACCTCGCCACGCGAATGGAGAATCCCTTCATCGTCGTTGTCGTCTGCGGGTTCGCGCTGATCGTCGGATATCTCGGGTTGCTTTTTGCTCCTTTGGCCGGCACGTTCATCTGGGTGTGCGCACTGGGAATCGGTGTGAGCACGTTTCCTCTCTGCATGACCTTGATCAACCGTCGAACCAAGACGACGCAGACCGCTTCCGCCGTATCCGGATTTGTGCAAGGGATCGGTTACGGGTTGGCTGCCTTCGGGCCGATCGGCTTGGGAGTGCTCCACGACGTCACGGGGTCGTGGACGGTGCCATTGCTGGCACTCATCGCTACGGTCATCCCCGGAGTAGTCGCAGGATGGTTCGCTTGCCGGGTCCGGTTTGTGGAAGATTCGTTGCCGACTCCTCGGCAGCGGGCAGCGACGCCAAGAGCCGCAGAGCAGGCGATGTCGAACCGGCGGTAACAGACCGATCGGTGGATGGATATAGTCGGCACCTTCTCTCAATATCACCGACAACGCGGCGCGCACATTGAACCTGACGGGGTACGAAATCGGGGTGGGCAACCGCGCCGATCTCGCCCTCTTCGACGCTCCCTCCTGATACGGGGCGCTGAACTTCGATGCGCCCGTCGTCGATTCCTGTCGCGGTGGCCGGTTGACCGGGTACACGAAGTGTGGCCGAGAGCGGGGCCGCTGAAGAGCGGCGGGGTCAGTCTTCAGCCACGCCTAGCCGACTTCGTTGTAGCTCGCCGAGAGCTGATTCATCGCCGTGAGCCACTTGTAGATGAAGATGAACGGGCCGACGATGATCAACATGCCGAGGACGGCCCAGAGCCAGAAGTCGGCCGCCGTCACCGCGGGGTGAAGGCCGCGGCGCGTCATCTCGTTGCTGATCCGATTGGAGTTCTTGTGCCACCAGACGAAGTCGGCAATCGTGAATGTAATCGGGCCGACGAGGAAGAACACCAGCCAGTAGTTCATCGTGCGTCTTCCGTCATGACGCCCGGCGATGGTATTGAGATCTTCGGCTGATGTCGCCACGAGCCAGATCCCGTAGATGCCGAAGGTGATGAGGCTGAGAAGAACGAAGGCGAGGAGTGAACGGTCGGTGCGCAAGTTGCCAAAGGGGCGAGCGCTCGGGGACTGCTGACCGTGAACGCCGGAAGGCTGCTGCGGGTGAACGTATGGCTGATGGCCGCCGGGGTTCGCAGGAGACGGATTAGACACGTGGACGTTGACCCTTGTTGATGCCTGATGCGTGTGTTCCGTCCACCGTTGCCCATCCCAGTACCGTAGGACTCCGTGGGAGTCGGGGTACCAGCCTGGAGGTGTTGGTTGCATTTGCGGGCCCTTTCGTTCGCTCGACCACACCTTATTTGAAGTCTGGCTCCGATGCCGGTGAAATGGGGCGAGGACGAGAAAAGCGTGCGAGACCGATCCCGGTCGTGGGAGCGTGATGGCTCGTCACGAACTGACGACGGGATACAGTTCGGGTCGATCGCTTTTCGCGGAACGGTCATGAGAAGCATCATCGATACACATGGAGGAAGCTGTGGAACTGAGCATGGATAAGGGCAACCAGTTTGTCGAAGAGACCCAGTCTCCCGAGGGGGCTGCGGCCTGGAAGCAGCAGCTGGACGAATTCGCGCCCGGTGCATCCGATTGGGTCGTCGGAGCCGTCTTCGGCGGAACCTATCAGCGGCCCGGGCTCGAACTACGCGACCGGCAGATGCTGAACATGGCAGCGCTCGCAGCGATGGGCGGCACCGAACCCCAACTCACCGGGCATATTCGCACGGCCGTCGAGGTCGCGGGCATGACCAAGGAGGAAGTCGCGGAATGCTTCGTCCACCTCATGCCCTACATCGGGGTGCCCAAGACTCTTGCTGCGATGCGGTGCATGCAGAGCGCCTTCGATGCCTAGCGACCTATGGCGTGAGTAAGTGGATCTCAAGCTCTTGCGGCGTTGGAAACGTGTAATCCTCGGGTAACGAGATATCGCAGTAGTCCACGAGCGCTTCCTGCGCCTCACGCACGCCCGCTTCGGAAAACAGTTCCATCTGGAAACTCACTTCCTGGGCCTCCGCTTTCGTGTGCTCCTCCACCAGGTGGGGGTACTCCACCTCCCAGTGCTCAGCTTCGGCCGCGGACCTCTCGTCGAGAGCTTCGCTCACGTCTTTGCCCGGCGGTGGAGGGAACGAAAAGCCGTTCTCCTCGAGCCAGGCCTCGGTTTCGCGATGCGCCTCGATGAGTTCATCGGAGAATCGGTCGGCCACCGCGGCCCGTGCCGAGTGCAGGAGCACCATTGAGATCATGAGGCCTTGGGACCATAACCGCTCGGAAGCAGCCGGGTCGATGTACTCCTCGCAATAGTCCTCCCGCGCCTCGGCCAAACTCGCCGCGAAGACTTCCTCGGCGCTATCGGGGACCGCGGCACCGTCTCCGGTCTTCATGTGGGTCGAGGGCTCGCTCGCGAAGACCACCTCGCCCGTGTTTTCATCGAATTCGTGATCGGTACCGGTGGTAGCGAACTCTCGAACACTCCATTCGATTCCCAGATAGGGATCGGGAGTAGGGTCGACTCCCGTAGCCGTCCCGACCGAAACAGAACTGCACGAGGCTACGACCCCGGCTACGGCGGCAAGGGCAACGCCCGTTGCCAGGTGCCTCCTCTTCACCATGGCGTTATCGAGTCCCCCGTTCCCAGGTGCCGCCCGACTCCTTCGCCCAACCGTGCACATCCCCGTCCAGTACGGCTACCTTCCCGCCGGCGACGACGGTGAGCGCTACCGAGGCGAGCGCGGACGTACCGTCCCGGCTCTCCTCGTCGAACGGGAACCGCAACGTGTTGGCCTCGAAGTCCGGGTAGTCCTCCTTCGAATCCGAGGGGACGAAGGCACAATCCTGCACGACGAGGATCGTTCGATAGTCATCGCTGATATACGTGCCCCCTTCTGGGGAGAGGTCGTCATAGGTCGTGAGCGGGCGCGGGGAGAA
The DNA here is from genome assembly GCA_035301585.1 of Beutenbergiaceae bacterium. GTDB lineage: Bacteria > Actinomycetota > Actinomycetes > Actinomycetales > Beutenbergiaceae > HY158. Next base: position 5,372 of record DATGUB010000011.1, read on the forward strand.
GAAGCCGAGGTTGTCGCCCACGTTCTCAACGTCGGAGGAGCGAGCAGCCTCCTCCACCTCCTGCTGGAACTCCGCTTCCACCTCGTCGAAATAGGCCCGGCGAACGTCCGCCCACGTCGCGTAGCGCCCCTGAGCCCAGTACTCGTGTAGGTGCTCGTCAAAACCGGTTCCGGACGCCGGAGTCTCATCGTGATACTTCTCGTCGAACTCCGCGCTCGTTGCCACGTCGAAACTTTCCAGGAAACGCTCCTGGTGGCGCTCGAGGGCCGCGTCGGCCTCGGCGCTCGAGGGAGTGGGTTGTGCAAGGGGCTCGGCGTCCGTGCTGCCGCGGGCGTACTCCACGGTGAGTTCCATCGCGCAGCCGGACTCCTCCAGTTCCCGCCCCTGAACCTCAACGCCCGTAACGAGTAGGAGGCCGTCCGCCTGCGCCGCCTCCTGCAGGTCCTGTGGAACTTCAATCCGCCACCGTTCCCGGGGCTCAACCTCGGGTAATGGGAACTCCAAAACCCCATCCTCGGGAGTGCTGCTCGGCGTCGGAGGGGAGAATTCCCCAGCCGAACACGCGGCAAGCATGAGCAATCCCGCGGCTCCCGCTGCGCTGATGGCAGATTTACCGAAAAGTTTCATTCCCTCACCTAGTAGTTCGCAGCAACCATGCACTCTAGCAAAACCCGCCCTGCGCAACCGGATCTGAAACCGATATGAAACCAGGCATTGGCACCGTAGCGGTATGCAACAACTTCCTGAGTGCCCCGCGATACTCACGCGCGGGTTGACGAAAGATTTCGGTGCCGTACGCGCCGTCGATCGGGTGGACCTGCACGTGCACCCGGGCGAGGTGTTCGGCGTGCTCGGCCCCAATGGGGCGGGTAAGACGACGATGTTGAGAATGCTCGCGACGTTGGAACCGATCACGAGCGGCACCGCAGAGATATTCGGAGTAGACGCCGCGGGCAATCCTCAGCGGGCCCGGGGCCTCATCGGCGTCACCGGTCAGTACGCCGCCGTCGATAACGGCCTCACCGCCCGGGAGAACCTCACCCTGTTCGGCCGGCTGCACGGGCTGACGCGGCGGGAAGTCCGTCACGTGGCCGGGCAGCTGCTCGAAGAATTCTCCCTCGCCGATGCTGCCCACCGAAAGGTGGCCGAATTCTCGGGAGGAATGCGGCGCCGACTAGATCTTGCCGTGGGGTTGATCTCCTCCCCGCCGTTAATTTTCCTCGACGAACCGACGACAGGGCTCGACCCGCGTTCCCGCAACCACATGTGGGAGGCGGTGCGCGCCCTGGTCGAGGGCGGGCGCACGGTCATGCTCACCACCCAGTACCTGGAAGAAGCCGACCGGATCGCCGACCGGATCGCCGTCCTCGATCACGGGCGCCTCGTCGCGGTGGGAACGCCGCGGGAACTCAAAGCCAGAGTGGGCGGATACCGGCTTCGCCTGGAACTCGCCGAGTCTGCGGAGACGGAGGTCGCGGTGAACGAACTTCGGCGAGTTGTTCCCGCAAGCCAGATACATTTCGAACCTGGCGAGATCTCCTGCCCGCTCACGCACCCGGGGGAGGCAGCGGAGCTCCTTTCGGCGTTGCATCACCGCGACATCGCGTTGGAATCGGTCGCGGTCGCCGAGCCGAGTCTGGATGAGGTGTTCTTCGCCCTCACCGGCCATGAGGCCCCGGAGCAGGAGCACACGGCAGGTTCCCGGGAGGTCGCGGTATGAGCGCGGCCGAGGTGAAAATTTCGGAAACTCGGCGGAGTGCGTGCACATTCATCGGCGAATGTGGCGCATTCGCATGGCGAGCGATCCTGAAGATGTGGCGCACCCCGGAGCAGTTCTCTGATGTGCTGCTGCAACCGATCCTGTTCACCGTGATGTTCGGATATCTGCTCGGCGGGGCGGTCGCGGGCAGCGTGAAGGATTACCTGCCTACGTTGGTGCCGGGCGTGTTAGTGATGAGCGCGCTGACGGCGTCGATGGCCACGGGAATGCAACTGCGGGAAGACATGGACTCGGGCGTGTACGAACGCTTCCGAGCGCTGCCCATTTCCCGCATCGCCCCGATCGCGGGCCCGATGGTGGCCGATCTTGCGAGATACGCGATCGCCGGAATCATCACCTTCGGTGTCGGCATGGCGATGGGATATCGCCCCAGCATGCTCGGGGTAGTCGGGAGCCTCGCCCTCGTGGTGTTCGCCGGCTGGGCGCTTGCCTGGCCGTTCGCGCTCCTCGGGGTCCTCGCGCGTTCGACCCAAGCCGTGCAGGCGCTCTCCATGCTCGTGATCCTCCCGCTGACGTTCCTCTCCAACGCGTTCGTGCCCGTGGAAACCCTTCCGCGGTGGTTGCAGGTGTTCGTTGAGGTCAACCCCGTTTCTCACATCGTCACCGGGGCGCGTGACCTCGCCCATGACGGGCAGGTGAGCAGTTCCGTGTGGTGGGCGGTCGCCGGCGGGGTCGTGATCGTCGTCATTACGGCACCCCTTGTGGTGCATCGAGCCCTGCGTCGGTAGGGCGCAGGGAGCCGAGTAGATCCCGGATCTGCGCGATCGTATCGGGTTTTGACGGGGCGCGGGCGGCACCGGGGACAGCGCTTCCCAACCGGTCGGCCAAGTGCGTGGGCGCGAGGCTGGGCAGGGTCCGGTTGTATCCGGCCTGGAGCGCGACGGTGAGCGCGCGGCCGGCGAACCCGTCCGACACCCGCTGCCGCATGTGCCCCCACAGCGCAGCCGCGTACAGCGCCGCTCCCAGGACGGGAAGGTCGTAGTGGTTCTTGCCCACCTCACACGCCGGCAGCGCGAGGGCGAGGAGATGCTCCCAATACTCCTCCCCCTCGCTCGGGCAGTAGAGGGCAGTTTGGGCGACGGCTGCGGCGGAACTCACGAGCAACCACGGGTTGGCATCCTCGTCGGCGCTCGCGATCCGGGTGCGGGCGGCAGCGACGGCTTCGCCCAGGCAACCGTGGGCGTCGCCTGTTTCTCCGAGCCGGAAGTGCGCTTCGCTCAAGCCGAGCAGCGGGAACATCGTCGGCAGCGGCATGCCGTCGATCGTGGGCGTGATGGTGCGCAGCAGCCGCTGTAGTTGCGCTTTCGCTCGAGCGTCCTCGCCGCGGAAGAGCGCCGCGACGGCGCGGATCACCTCCAGCTGCAACGTGTCAGCGGCAGAACCGAACCGTCGGACATCGGGCAACGCCCGTTGCGCCTGCGCGTCGGCGGGCTCGAACTCGCCGAGCTGGATATGGAGGTTCGCTAGCAGGGACCGCAGCAGACTGCGCGGCCAGGCAGGGTCATCCGGAGTGAGCCGGGCGAGCGCCGTGCGCACGATGTTCGCGGCGCGGGCGGGGGCGCCGGAATTTTCGATGCTCAGGGCGGCCAGTGCTGCCCCTAGCGCGGCAACGAGCCGGTCGTCGCTGCCCAGCACGTCGAGGAGGGTGTCGGGGGCCGATGAACTCTGGAGCCGGGCGGTGAGGGAGGACAGGGCGGCCCAGAGCGGGGCGGGGGCGGTGAGGTTCTCCGCGGACAGTTCCAGCCAGGCCCGCGTGGCCGCCGGGCGCGGGGTGGACCACGGGATCATCAGGTCGAAGAGTAGTAAGGCCGACAGTCCGATCCACGCGTGCACGCGGTCCGCTGCCAGGATGCTGGGGGAGTGGGTAAGGACGTCTTCTACTTCCTCGAGCAGCGAAAGCAAACGCACCTGTTCGGTGCGGATCGTCCACGCGCCGGCGAGGGCGGCGAGGACCACGAAGGCGCTTTCGCCGTCCTCGGCAGCGAACGCGGATCGCAGCGCGGTCAGGAGGTGGCGTTCCTCTCGCCCGATCCATGTGAGGGAACGCAACTGGTCGGGACCGAACAGGTCCGCCGCTGCGAGCTCACTGTTGCGGCCCGCCCATGCTCGCAAGCGCCCCAGTGCTTGCTCGCGCTCCCCGGTCTGGTCGAGTTTTTCTTCCGCGAACTGCCCGATGGTGTGCAACGCCGAAAAGCGGAGCGTGGTCCGCTCATCACCGCGGGTCTCGACGACCTGTAGGAGCGAGTGCTCAACGAGCTCATCGAGCCCGCGACCGGCGACCTCTTCACCTGCCTCGCGGGAGAAGTCGCCGCTGAATACCGCCGCGAACCTCAGCGTGCGGCGGGCGCGAGGGGAGAGGAGACGCCAGGACCACTCGATCACGTTCGACAACCCCTGATGGCGGGGTGGCATGAGCGGCGCGGAATCGGGTGGGCGCGCCACGTGCTCGGCAAGGCCATCAAGGATCTCCGGCAGGCTCATCGTGCGGATCCTCGCAGCCGCGAGTTCCACCGCGAGAGGGAGCCCGTCGATCCGTGCCACGAGTTCGTCGACGAGCTGCGGGTCGAGGTCGGCGCTATCGCGGAGCCCGCCCGCGCGTTGGATGAATAATTCCCGCCCGGCGTCGACCGAGAGCGATGGGAGTTCGTAGACGGTTTCGCCGGCGATCGCCAGTGGCGCCCGCGAGGTGGTTAACACCGTGAGTGCAGGGCACTGGGACAGGAGGAACCCGATCAGATCAGCGCATTCGGTTCGCACGTGCTCGCAGTTGTCGACGATGAGCAGGGTCTGCGGGCCGTGTAAGTGTTGGGCGACCTGCGGCTCTACCGCGGTGAACGGGTCAGGGCGCAGGCCCAAGTTGGCGGCAACCGCCTCGACTGCTCCGCCGGGACTGGCCGCGCCGAGTTCCACGACCCGCACGACCGGCGCGCTCGAGCGAACCCCGAGTTCGTGGGCGAGGCGGGTCTTGCCCACCCCGCCCGGCCCCGTGAGGGTCACGAGACGTTTCGCCCGAAGCAGGCTCATCACCGCCTCGGAGTCTCTGCGGCGGCCGACCAGCGGGGTGATGGCGTGGCGCAGGCCCGCCCGAACAGGGTCGTCCGCTGCGAGGATCTCTGCGTGAGCGCGGGCGAGCGCCGGGCCGGGGTCGGCGCCGAGAGAATCGCGGAGTCGTTCACGTAGCTCCGCGAACGACGCCAGCGCCGCGGCGGGGCCGCGCGAGGCGGCGGTACTTCGTAGGAGCGCAGCCGCCGCCTCATCGTCGCCGGGGGAGGAGGCGATCATTTGGCGCAGCGCGGGCAACGCCGATTCCGGATGGCCCGATCGTGACTGTGCGAACGCCTTGAGGCGCTGGGCACGAGGGGTGCGTTGAATCCGCAGCGTTGCCTCGGCGAGGGTGATGGCCTGCTGGTCTTCGCCAGCGGTATACGCGGCCTGGGCGCGTTCGAGTAGGTCGCTCGCGGCGTAGGCGTCCACCTGCTCCCGGCCAATGGCGAGGGCATACCCGCTAGCCGTACGGGTGATGAGATCTGCCCGCGTCGCCCGCCGCGCCCGAGCGACAAGTACCTGCAACGCCTTTCGTGGATGCGCGGGGCGTTCCTCACCCCAGATCGCGGCGATGAGGGCGGCTTCGCTCGCGCCGCGGGGTCCCGCGTCAACGAGGGAGCGCAGCAAGGCGTGCACGCGCTTGCCCCGTATCGGGGAATCGTGCCACGCAACATCGCCGACGACTCGCAGTGCAATCTCCACCCGTGCATTCTAAGAGACGCGGACGGGCCGCCCGCGAGTCGGCGCTCATCAGGCCCCGCCCCGATGCCGCTGCTCTCCCGAAACCCTGGTCGGCATTTCCCATCGGGGAGGAGCTCAGCAGAACTTGCTAGAGAGCGCTCTCTTGACGGGCTAAGGGTGGCAGGTTACTCTTGCAATTACCACAAGAGAGCGCTCTCTTAGCGGGCGCACCGGCACAAGGAAGTGAAATGAACACACCTCGCGTTCGGGTAGGCACAGCTGTCGCTGGCATCGCCGCCCTGTCTTTACTTTTCACCGCATGTTCAACATCCGGTGACTCCCCGGATTCCGCGGATGCCGTGGAGCCCGCGGGAGGCGACGGTTCGGATTCCGATCCCGTCACGTTGACGGTCACGACGTTCGGCAGCATGGGTCTGGATGATCTCTACGCCGAGTACGAAACCGCCAACCCACACGTCACGATCGAGGCGACCAATATCGATACTGGCGGTAACGCCCTCACCGATTGGCAGACCAAACAGGCGGCAGGATCGGGCTTGCCCGATGTCCAAGCCGTCGAAGAAGGATGGCTATCGAGCGTGATGACGGTCGCCGACTCCTTCGCAGACCTGCGCGAGTATGGCGCAGACGAGATCTCGGACCGATGGGTGCCCTGGAAGGTGGATCAAGCAACCGACGCAGAAGGCCGGATCATCGGCTACGGCACCGACATCGGGCCGCAGGGCCTGTGCTTCAACGGCGAGCTACTCGAGGAGGCGGGCATGCCCTCCGACCGGGAAGGCTTTGCCGAACTTCTCGGCGGGGAGGACGCAACCTGGGAGAAATTCTTCGAGGCCGGACGCCAGTATCACGAAGCCTCCGGGAAATCCTGGTACGACCAATCGGGCTTCGTGTGGAACTCGATGGTCAACCAGCTCGAGGAGGGCTACTACACCGCGGACGGCGAACTCAACATCGAAGGAAACGAGGAGCTGCGCCAACGCTGGGACCTCCTCGCCCAGGCAGCTGCTGATGGCCTGTCAGACAACCAGACCCAGTGGGACTGGGGCGGCGGAAAGGCGTTCGTCGACGGCTCCTTCGCCGTAGCGGTGTGCCCAGGATGGATGCTCGGGGTCATCAAGGGGCAGATCGAGGCTGGCGGCGGGGACGCGAGCACCGGGTGGGACTTCGCCGATGTCTTCCCCGGCGGACCTGCGAACTGGGGTGGCACGTTCTTGACCGTGCCCGCCACCTCTGAACACCCCGAGGAAGCAGCGAAGCTCGCCGAATGGCTCACCGCCGCGGACCAACAAGTAGCCGCGTTCCAAGCTGCAGGTACATTCCCGAGCGTCGTCGAGGCGCAGGGCGATCCAGGGGTGACCGGCTCGAGCGATCTCACGGCGATATTCAACGACGCACCGGTGGGTGAGATCCTCGCCAAGCGTTCCGAAGGGATCCACGCCCAATTCAAGGGACCGGATGACTCCGTGATCCAGGAGCAGGTCTTTGGCGCGGCCGTCCAGGAGATCGATGCCGGCAATGCCGACGCCGAAACCTCTTGGAACGAGGCCGTGCAACTGCTCGGCACCGTCGTCGACTGACCTTCGTACGGTTCGACGTACCACGGCGCGGGCCGGAGTTACCGGCCCTGGCCCGCGCCCCCATTCAACGCAAGGATCAACCATGTCTACGACGACCGATCCCGCTCGCGTCATCGCCGAGGGCCCGGATCGGGGAGATAAGCACGACCGCGCGCCGCTGCCGTTTCGGCAGCGGATGGGCCGCGCCGAGTCTCGCTACTCCCCATACGTCTACATCGCACCGTTTTTCATCCTCTTCGCCATCGTGGGACTCTTTCCCCTCGCCTATACCTTCGTCGTCGCCCTCAACGATTGGAACTTACTCACCGGCCCGGGCGAGTGGGTCGGACTCGCGAACTTCACGCGGGAGTTGACCGATCCGCTGTTCTGGAACTCGATCGTCAACACCTTCTCGATATTCCTCCTCTCAGCAATCCCACAGCTCATCGCGGCCACCGCGATCGCCGCAATTCTCGATCAGAACCTTCGCGCAAAAACGTTCTGGCGCCTATCCGTCATCATCCCGTACGTTGTCACGCCCGTCGCAGTGACCCTGATCTTCTCCAACATGTTCGGAGAGCGCTACGGCTTGATCAACAACATCCTCACCCAGATCGGGATGGATCCGGTGATGTGGAAGAGCAGCGTCCTGCCGAGCCACCTCGCGATCGCGACGATGGTGAACTGGCGCTGGACGGGATACAACGCGCTCATCCTCCTCGCGGCCATGCAAGCCGTGCCCCGGGACCTTTACGAGTCCGCCGCGATCGACGGGGCGGGGGCGATCCGCCGATTCTTTTCCATCACCCTCCCCAGCATCCGCCCGACGATGATCTTCGTGATCATCACCGCCACGATCGGCGGTCTGCAGATCTTCACTGAACCCAAGCTCTTCGACGCCGCTAGTTCCATCCCGGGCGGGCCCGGCAGGGAGTACCAGACCACCGTGCTCTACCTGTGGGATCTCGCGTTCAACCGGCAGCAGTTCGGCCGGGCCGCGGCGGTCGCCTGGATGCTGTTCCTCCTCATCGTCGCGATCGGTCTGATCAACTTCCAACTCTCGCGCAGGATCGCGACCGCGGACGCGCGCCCGAAGCGGCAGCGAATGGGAATAAGGAAATCACGGCGAAGAAAGGAGGGGGCATGAGCACCTCGACGTCCGCGCGGCGCATTACACAGAAACGACCCAAGCTCGGGGCCGCCGGGCCGAATTCCCGGCCGAGGTGGATCGTGTATGCGCTCCTGGCCGCGCTGTTCATCGGCAGCACCTATCCGCTGTACTGGTCCGTCGTCATGGGCAGCTCCGACAAGTCGGCGCTGACGGACCTTTTTCCACCGTTGCTTCCCGGCAGCCAGTTCTGGGCCAATGTCGCCGAAGTCTTCAACACCGTCCCGTTCTGGAAGGCGCTTGGAAACTCCCTGATCGTCTCCGGGGTGATCACGACCTCAGTGGTGATGTTCTCCACCCTCGCGGGATACGCCTTCGCGAAACTCCGCTTCCGAGGCCGAGAAGGCTTGATGGTCTTCGTCATCGCCACTCTGGCCATACCCACCCAGCTCGGCATCATCCCGCTGTTCATGCTCATGAAGGAGTTCGGCTGGACCGGTTCTTTGGGGGCGGTCATCATCCCCACCCTCGTCACTGCGTTCGGGGTGTTCTTCATGCGCCAATACCTCGTCGACGTCATCCCCGACGAGCTCCTAGAGGCCGCGCGAGTGGACGGCGCCAGCACGTTCCGCACCTTCCTCACCGTCGGACTTCCCGCGGCCCGCCCGGCAATGGCCATCCTCGGGCTGTTCACCTTCATGACAGCCTGGACCGACTATCTGTGGCCGCTGCTCGTCGTGCCGCAGAACCCGACCTTGCAAGTGGCGCTGAGCCAACTGCAGTCGGCCAAGTACGTCGACTATTCCATCGTCCTGGCGGGAGCAGTCCTCGCGACGCTGCCCCTGCTGCTCGTCTTCGTCGTCGCGGGAAAGCAACTCGTTTCCGGAATCATGGCAGGAGCAGTGAAAGGCTGATGGCACGAGGAGAACTGGCAGATCGTTTCCCGAAGGGATTCCTGTGGGGGGCAGCGACAGCCGCGGCCCAGATCGAAGGCGCCGCCCACGAGGGAGGCAAGGAGGACTCCATCTGGGACGTGTACGCCCGCGAGCGGCTCGCGGTGGCGAGTGGGGATACTCCCGAGGTCGCCGTTGACCACTACCACCGGATGCCGGCCGATGTCGCCCTGATGAAAAGCCTGGGCCTGCAGTCCTACCGGTTTTCCACCAGTTGGGCGCGGGTGAAACCGGGCGACCGGTACGTCAACGAGGAGGGGCTGGATTTCTACAGCCGCCTCGTCGACGAGCTGCTCGAGGCGGACATTCTTCCTTGGCTCACCCTCTACCACTGGGACCTGCCCCAGGCGCGGCAGGAACGCGGCGGGTGGACCAACCGCGATACCGCTCATCGGTTCGCCGATTATGCCGAAGCGGTATACGCGCGGCTCGGGGACCGGGTGCGGCACTGGACCACCTTCAACGAACCCCTGTGCAGCTCCCTCATCGGCCACGTCGGCGGGGAGCACGCCCCGGGCTGGACGGACCCGGTTGCCGGGCTCGCGGCGCTGCACCACCAACACCTCGCGCATGGCCTCGCCGCCTCACGACTACGTGCGATCGGTGAGGATCTGCACATCGGCATCACCCTCAATCTCACCAACGCCGTCGCGAACGACCCGAGCGACCCAGCCGACCTCGATGCCGCCCGCCGCCTTGACGGGCTCTGGAACCGGATGTTCCTCGAGCCCATTCTCCAAGGCACCTACCCCAGCGACGTGCTCGCCGACCTGCACGAATACGACTTCGAGCAGTACGTGCGCCCCGGAGATCTCCAGGCAATCTGCCAGCCCCTCGACTTCCTCGGCGTCAACCACTATCACGACGATAACTTCAGCGCCCACCCACTGCCGGCCGATCACCCCGCCCCGCTGGTGCCTACCGAGAAGGAGGGCCGGTCGTGGTTCGTCGGCTCCGAATTCGTCACGAGCCCCTCCCGCGGCCTGCCGACGACCGCGATGGGGTGGGAGGTCAACCCCGAGGGTCTGCGGCACCTGCTGGTGCGCCTCGGGGAGGAGTACCCGAACCTGCCACCGCTATATGTGACGGAGAACGGTGCCGCCTACGACGACGTAGTTTCCGGCGGGCGGGTGGACGACCACGAGCGGTGGGCCTACTTCGAAACCCATATCAGCGCCGTCGCCGACGCGATCGCGGAAGGCGCCGACGTGCGCGGCTACTTCGCGTGGTCGCTGTTGGACAACTTCGAGTGGGCGTGGGGCTACGGGAAACGGTTCGGAATCGTGCACGTCGACTACCGGACCCAGGAGCGGACCGCCAAGCTCAGCGCCCACAACTTCTCGAGGCTCATTCGCGCCGGGCGCTGAGGAGGCGAGTACCGGCGTTTCCACCGCGGCCTCGCGGGCGCGGTAGTAGTGTCAGGGGCAGCAAACCGCGTGCGTTTCGCAGCGTTGTTCTTCGGATGATTTTCTTCGGGTGAGTGAGGAGGTGTGGCGATGACGCGAGCGAAGGCTCCTACCTTAGAGATGGTGGCAGCTCACGCTGGGGTTTCTCGGGCGACGGTCTCTCGGGTCGTCAACGGCACTCCCACGGTCAACCCGAAGGTGGCCGAGGCGGTGCGCGCCTCGATCGAAACGTTGAACTACGTACCGAATCGTGCCGCCCGCTCGCTCGCCAGCCACCGGAGCCAGGCCATCGCCGTCGTCGTCCCGGAGTCGGCTGCGAAGCTCTTCGCTGACCCGTTCTTCGCATCGGTCATCCAGGGCGTGGTTCTGGAACTCGCGCCCACGGACTACACGATCAACATGATCATCGAATCCGAATCGCAAGCCGCGAAGACCCGGAGATACCTGCTGGGGGGAAACGTCGATGGGGCATTGGTGGTTTCCCATCACACCGGTGACCACTCGTGGGCAGCGTTGAGCGGCACCCTCCCGGTGGTCTTCGGCGGCCGGCCCCTGGGCGAGGGCGCCGGGGAATCGTATTACGTCGACGTCGATAATGCTCACGGCGCGCGCGTGGCCGTTCGACACCTCATCGACACCGGGCGGCGCCGGATCGCGACGATCGCGGGGCCTCAGGACATGCCCCCAGGAGTGGACCGGCTCACCGGCTGGCGCGAGGCGCTAGCGGACGCAGGCATGGAACCGGGGCCGGTCGAATACGGAGACTTCACCGCCGATTCGGGCACCGCCGCGATGGCGAGACTTCTCAGGCGGGACGCGGAGATCGACGGGGTCTTCGTGGCTAACGACCAGATGGCGGTCGGGGCGTACGCGGCACTGGCAGCGGCGGGGAAGAACGTGCCCGCCGATATCGCTGTGGTAGGTTTCGACGATTCCTATTTCAGTGTCTCGACCGACCCGGCCCTGACGACCATCCGCCAGCCGATGGTCGAGATGGGGGCAGAAATGGCCCGGGTGCTCACGCGCCTGATCGAAGGCGCGCAGGCAGCGCAGGTGACGATGTTGGAAACAGAACTCGTCGTACGCGCGAGCACCTGAGCGGCTCCCCACGGCGGCGCTAGCGTACCGCCGGTGAGGGGAGATGCCTAGGGGGTAGTAGGAACGTACCCGCGGGAGTAACGTCACACCCACCTCGAAGGCGGCCGCCACGGCCGCCGCCCTGCCGGCTTTTTCTCCCCTAAGGAGGGACGATGAGACGCCAGACCGCCGCTATCGCAGCCGCCACATTGCTCGCCGCCGGGGTGCTGACCGGCTGCTCCGATGACGCCGATGAGCTCCTCCCGCGTGGAGAGACGGCCACGGACAATCCCGAGTTCCCCGGCGGGCACGGCCCGGCCGAGAGCGAATCTGAGGAGGGCGAGCCGCAGGAGACCGAGACCGGGGGAGCGGAGGCGGCCTACCCCGAAACGGCGGACCTGCGGGAGGTGGAGATGCCCATCTCGGCGAATGACGCCGTCGAGATCGCCGGTGATGACGCCGGGGCGGGCTTCCTGTACTCCATCGAATTGGACTATTCGGACTCGGACTCCGCTTGGGTGTACGAGGTGAAGATCCTCGACGGAACTACCAAACACGAGGTGGAGATCGATGCGGTGAGCGGGGACGTCATAGATTCCGAAACCGACTCCACCGATGATGAGGAGCAGGAGATCACGCTCAGTGACCCGATGGAGTTCTCCGAGGCCCTCGATCTCGCGACGAACGAAGTGAACGAGCCGCTGCGCGGGTGGAAATACGAGCACGACGACGGTCGGCTCACCTACGAGTTCGACTTCGGGCCCCCGCGGGACACGGTGGAAATCGGCGTCGATGCGGAAACCGGCGAAACCTTCCGCGGGTAGCGGGCCAGCCACGGAAACTGACCGCGTGGAAACCGATCGCGTGGGGCGCGACGGTCGGGTCAGGGCTCGGAGCTGCCCGCTCGCGTCGCTAGGCTGGCCCGATGAAGCCTCACCACCTCGCCCTGTACCGCCAGCCCGGTCGGCCCGCCCCGCACCCGGAAGGCACCTGGGCCGCCGTGGCGATCTCCCGCCCCGATCTGGAAGCGGACGCCTACGAGTCCCGGCTCTGGCGCATCCGGACCGACACCGGTGAACTCTCGCCATTGACCTTCGGGCCGAGCGACTCCGCCCCCGCCATTTCTCCCGATGGGCGCTGGCTCGCGTTCCTGCGGACGGCGGGGAAGTCGCCGCAGATCTTCGTCGCGGCGCTCACCGGGGGCGCGATCGGGAGCGAACCGCGCCAACTGACCGACCATCCCCTGGGTGTGCAAGGTCCGCTGGAGTTCTCCGATTCCGCGCTCGCCTACCTCGCGCCAGTTCCGGAGGAAGGGCGCTACGGCACCGACCCGGAGGTCGGCCCGGGCAAGGAACCGCCCCGGCATATCACCGACTTCACCTACCGCCGCGACGGCCGCGGCTTCTACCTCGACCGGCCCACGCACGTGTTCACTTTCGCGTTGGCGGACCTCGCGGCGCTCGATGACCCGCTCGCCGACCCGCCCACCTGGGAAGGCGGGCGGCCCGCCCTTGCCGGGAGTGGACTCGTACCCGATCAACTCACGCGCGGTGCCGATTCCTACTCCGCCATCGCGTGGTCGGGCGCCGATATCCTTGCGGCCCGCGAGAACCGCAACGCCCTCCACGAGGACCTCGTGCGCATCACGAGTACCGGCGAGACCACCGTGATCGACATCCCGCACACTCCTGCCGCTGGCGCAAGTGGAACCTGGACAGTACACGGGGTGAGCCCCGATCCCCGCACGGGAAAGCTGTGGCTCCTCCTCGCCGACTACGGCCCCGAACGGATGGACTTCATCGGCCGCGCCGGTGCGCTCGCCTCCGCGGACCTCGACGGCAGCGTCCTGGCGAACCTCGCGTTTCACACCGACCCGCGTACCGAGGCGCTCACGAACATCATGTTCGAGGCCGGGATCGACGGCGTCTACGTCACCCGGGAGAGCCGCGGCACCATCGAACTCGCTCGTTTCGACGGCGAGGAGCTCACCGCGGTGCTGGACGGGCCGGTGAGCCTCGCCTCCGGGCACGTGCTTGACGCTGGGGGAGCGCTCGCGGTGGCGAGCACCGTGACGAGCGTGGGCGAGGTGTTCCACCTCGGAGCGGACGGGCCGCGGCAACTGACCGACCTCTCACAGCGACTCATCGCCGAGGCGGGGGTTTTCGAACCGGAGGAGGCCCTCGTCACCGGACCGGATGGCTATCCCGTCCACGGCTGGGTGACCACCCCGAACGGGGAGGGGCCACACCCGGTTCTGCTCCTCATCCACGGCGGTCCGCACGCGGCGTATTCGCCGACGTTCTTCGATGAGGTGCAGGTCTACACCGAGGCGGGGTATGCCGTCGTGTTCTGCAACCCGCGCGGATCTTCCTCCTACGGCCAGGAGCATGGCCGGGCGATCACCGGGAGGTTGGGGACCGTCGATGCCAAGGATGTCATCGCCTTCCTCGACGGGGTCCTCGAGCGCCGAGCGGACCTCGACCCGGGCCGCGTCGGTGTGCTCGGCGGCTCCTATGGCGGCTACCTCACGGGCTGGCTCACGACCCGAACCGACCGATGGGCCGGAGCCATCGTTGAACGCGGCTTCCTCGATGCCTTCTCCTTCGAAGGCTCCTCCGACATCGGTTGGTTCTCCGGGCTGCGCTACCTCGGTGACGACCGGGAACTCGTGGAGGCCCAGAACCCGATGTCGCACATTGATAAGGTGACGACCCCGACACTGGTGATCCATTCCGAGGAGGACTGGCGGTGCCCGATCGAGCAGGGGCAACGGTGGTTCGTGGGGCTCAAGCGCCGCGGCGTGCCCGCAGAGTTCCTCGTGTTCTCCGGCGAGGGCCACGAACTTTCCCGCTCCGGCACTCCGAAGCACCGTGTGGCCAGGTTCGAGCACATCCTGCGCTGGTGGGCCACCCACCTGCCGACCTCCGCCAACCCTGCTGCCGCCACCCCAGCCCGCGGCGAGTCGTAGTCAGGAATACTTCCCTCGCCCGCGAGCTTGTAGGAGGTAGGGGCCCTGGCGTTCGGGCAGATGCGCGACGATACAAGGAACGGGAGCACATCTCATGGCACGCATTCGCAGAGTGAGGCTGAACACCTCCTCGATCGCCGGTCAACTCGAAGAGATGAGTCAAGCGTCGACCCAAGACGGGCTTGCCGCCGGGTTCGATATGCGCACGATCGAACTCATCCGGCTGCGCGCCTCGCAGCTCAACGGGTGCGGTTCGTGTTTGAAAGCGCACACCGCGATCGCCCTTGAGCACGGCGAGATTCCCCACCGGATCGGGATGCTCACCGCGTGGCGGGATTCCGAATACTTCACTCAGGCGGAGGAAGCCGCCTTAGAAATCGCGGAAATCATCACTCTCATCGGCGAATCGGGGTACAAGGATGAGCAATACGCGCGGCTCGCGGAGATCCTGAGCGAGGAGCAGATCGCCGCCGCAACCTGGATCGCGATCGTCATCAACGCCTCGAACCGGCTCTGGATCGCGAACAATCCTCCCGTCCGCCTCCCTAAAGAGCTGCGCCGCAGCTGACCCTCGCGGGCGCCGAATCAGCCCGGGAGGCGGAACGGCTCGGGAAATTTTGCCGTGCGCTCGTCGCCGGAAGATCGGCGCCGGAGCCGCCGGGTCATCCACGGGGCGACGTCGTTGACGAACCATTGGCCATTCTCACGCCAGCGCTCTGCTGCCCTCGCGTTCGGGGCGGGCAGTAGCGTTCGCCAGTGCGGATCGTCGGGGGCGAGCCCGAGACCGACGAGAGCGGCCTGTGCGACCCGTTGGTGGCCCTGGGGGCTGAGGTGGATCTTATCCCCGGCCCACATGCTCGGATGCCGCAAGGCGCGCAATCCCCACAGGTCGAGCACGGCTGCGCCCTGCCGATTCGCGATCGACCAGACGTGAGCGTTGAACAGGGCTACCTTCTGGCGCGTGCTGCGTACGAGGGGGAGGTCGATCGGATCCATCCCCGTACCCAGAAGCACCCTCGCCCCCGCTCGCCGAGCTGCGGTGACGGCGTCCTCGAGGATCCGCGCAAGCGCATCTAGGTCCGTGCCGGGGCGGAGGATGTCGTTCCCGCCGCCCACGATCGAGATGAGGTCGGGTTCCTGGCTGAGCGCGAGGGGAACCTGATCGCGCAAGATCGGCGCGAGGAGCCGCCCTCGGATCGCGTGGTTCGCGTACTCCAGTGCCGGCAAGCCCGCCGCCACCCGCCGCGATGAGAGGGACTCGGCCAACCTGTCCGCCCAACCGCGCTGCACATCGGGCTCCCCGCGGGGTGCCGGGTAGGGATCCCAGAGCCCTTCTGTGAACGAGTCACCAACGGCGATGTAGCGGGAGATCCTCTCAACCATTTCTCTATCGTGCCACGCACACGTGCCGGCTTCGACCCCATCGCCGGGGCGGCTACAGTTGCGACCATGGAGCACGACACCCCAGCAAGCCCCCGGCAGGGTTCGGGAAGCGAGGAGAGGATCGAGGAGGAACCGCTCAGCGAGCTTGAGCGGGCGATCCTCGCCTTCGAACGCCAGTGGTGGAAGCAGGCAGGCGCTAAGGAGTCCGCGATCCGCGCAGAGTTCCACCTGTCCGCCACCCGGTATTACCAGCTCCTCAACCGGCTTCTCGACTCGTCGGCTGCGCTCGCAGCCGAGCCATCGGTGGTGAGCCGGTTGCGTCGGCTTCGTGACGGCGGGCAATAGCGACCGCGCTGGGGGGCGGCTCGGGCGCGAGCAATGTGACACACAATCGGAGCGCTTGACCCACGACCTCATCAGGAAGCGATACGCTGCTACACGTGAGTAAAGAGGATTACCCGTACCCCGAGGATGAATTTGACACCCTGGGCGCCAAACGGGTGCCCCAAGGGGTTCACCGGGAACCGGCGCCGCGGTGGCGCCAATGGCTGCCCTTCCTCCTGGTGCTCGTGCTCGTTCCCTTACTCACCTTCGGCGTCGTGAAATACTTCGCGGACACCTCCTCCGACGAGCCCACCCCTACGGCTGAAGAATCCGAAACAGCCGCCCCGGACGAAGGCGATGGTGAGGACGGCAACGGCGAGGAAACCTCTGGCGAGGAAGATGGCGCGACCGATCCCGAGGCCGACGGCACCGAAGAGCCCGGTGAAGAAGACACCGACGAAGAAGACCCCGGCGAGGACGACACGGCTGACTCCGAGGACCTCAACCTCGATACCTCCGTCCTCATCCTCAACGGCGCGAGGGTCCAAGGCCTTGCCGGTGAGGTCGCAGAGGCGCTCACCGATGAGGGGTGGCGGCAGACCGAGGCCGATAACTACGCCCAGGCTGCCCCAGCGGAGACGACCCTGTACTACACGTCGGAAGAATTCGCGGCCGAGGCCGAAGCCGTCGGGGAGCAACTGGGAATCACGAACCTCGTGGAGAGCTCCTCGGCAGCCTCCAACGGGATCGTCATCGTGTTGCGTGCAGACTTCTCCATGCCCACCGGCCCGTAGCCGCCTCCCGCACTTGCGGGGGAGCCATGAGAGAGTAGGCGGATGGCAACTGATCACGTCGACGCCGTCGTCATCGGCTCGGGGCCCAACGGACTCGCCGCGGCGGTCACGCTCGCCCGAGCAGGCGTGCAGGTCGTCGTCTACGAGGCCGAGGACACTCTTGGCGGGGGAGCGCGCACGCTCGATCTAGGGCTCGCGGATGCCGGTGTGCAGCACGACCTGTGCTCGGCGGTTCACCCACTCGCCCTGGCGAGCCCGTTCTTCGAGGAGTTCGATGTTCGCGCTCGGGGGGTGGAGATTGTTGCTCCCGAAATCTCCTACGCCCAGCCCCTGACGGGCCGACCCGCGGGGGTGGCGTGGCGGGATCTGGACCGGACCGTGGCCGATCTTCCCGGAACCGAAGGCGAGGACTGGCACGCTCTTCTCGGCCCGCTCGTGCACCACCACGAAACGGTCATCGAGCTCGCGTTATCCGATAAACGCTCACTGCCCGCTCCCTTCCGCTCCCGGCGCGGGCTCGCTGGCGCGGCGCAGTTCGCCCGCGCCGCGCTCAGCCAGGGCACGCGGCTGTGGAACCGCGCCCTTCCTGGAGCGACCTCGGCGGCGCTCCTCACCGGCGTCGGCGCCCACGCGATCGCGCCCATGCCCTCACTCGGATCGGCGGGCACCGCGCTCATGCTCGGCACCCTCGCCCACACCGTTGGCTGGGGGCTACCCGTCGGCGGGTCCCAAGCGATCGTTGACGCCCTCGCCGCTGATCTGCAGGCACACGGAGGTGCCGTGGTCACCGGTCGGCGAGTGCGAAGCTGGCGGGAACTGCCCCGCGCCCGGGCGTACCTCTTCGACACCACGCCGCGCGCGCTCACCGAGATTTGGGCTGAGAAGATGCCTCCTCGCGCCGCGAGGATGCTGCGAAACTTCCCTTACGGGCCGGGCGCAGCCAAAGTGGATTTCGTGCTCTCGGAGGCGGTGCCGTGGACGGATGCGCGGCTCCACCGCGCGGGCACCATCCACGTGGGGGGAAACCGCGCGGAAATGGCCCTCGCCGAGGCGGAAGTGAATCGGGGCCGGCACGCGCGGGCCCCGATGGTGCTGGCCTCCGAACCGGCCCAGGTCGTCGCCTCCCGCCAGGTGGGGCGGGCGCGGCCGCTGTGGGCCTATGCGCACGTGCCCGCGGGCTCGACCCGGGACGTGACGGAGGATGTGACCCGCCAGATCGAGAGGTTCGCGCCCGGCTTTCGCGACGTCGTCGTCGCGTCCCGTGCGATCCCCGCCGCGAGCCTGGCGCACCATAACGCGAACTACATCGGCGGAGACATCGCCGCCGGCGCGGTAACTATGTACCGGATGCTCGCGCGCCCCACCCCGTGGCTCAACCCGTACTCCGGGGCGATCCCCGGCGTCTACCTGTGCTCCTCCTCAACCCCGCCCGGCCCCGGGGTGCATGGGATGAACGGGTGGTACGCGGCGATCCGGGCGTTGCGCCAGCGGTTCGGGATAGTCGATCCGCCCGCACTCGCGCCCTAGCTAGCGCTACTAACGCGCTTGAGGGTGGGTGCCGTGACACGTTCAACACCGCGCCGTCTTGCACTCTCGGGGTGAGAGTGCCAATAATAGTTCTTAGCACTCTCGCCTTGAGAGTGATAAACCCGTTCGTAGGGTGAGGTCGTGAAACTGCGGGACGTGACCGCAGGCTTCCCGATCGTCCGTCGCGGGCACCATGCGAACAATCCACGCCAGTACCGGAGGATCAAAACCCGACATGGCTAAAATGATTGCCTTTGATGAAGAGGCTCGCCGGGGGATGGAGCGCGGGCTCAACACCCTCGCCGACACCGTTAAGGTCACCCTCGGCCCCAAGGGCCGCAACGTAGTGCTCGAAAAGAAGTGGGGCGCCCCCACGATCACCAACGATGGTGTGTCCATCGCGAAGGAGATCGAGCTCGAGGAACCGTACGAGAAGATCGGTGCGGAACTCGTCAAGGAAGTTGCCAAGAAGACCGACGACGTTGCGGGTGACGGTACGACCACCGCTACCGTTCTCGCTCAGGCGCTCGTTCGCGAGGGTCTGCGCAACGTCGCCGCCGGCGCCAATCCCATCGCCCTCAAGCGCGGGATCGAGAAGGCGGTTGCCGCGATCACCGAGAAGCTGCTCTCCTCGGCGACCGAGGTTGAGACCCGCGAGCAGATCGCTGCCACGGCAGCCATCTCCGCAGGCGACGACCAGATCGGTGAACTCATCGCCGAAGCCCTCGACAAGGTGGGCAAGGAAGGCGTCGTCACCGTTGAAGAGTCCAACGCCCTGGGCCTGGAACTCGAACTCACCGAAGGGATGCGCTTCGACAAGGGCTTCCTCTCGGCCTACTTCGTCACCGACGCCGAGCGCCAGGAAGCCGTCCTCGAGGACGCCTACGTGCTCCTCGTCGAATCGAAGATCTCCAACATCAAGGATCTGCTGCCTCTCCTGGAGAAGGTCATGCAGTCCGGCAAGCCGCTGATCATCATCTCCGAGGACGTCGAGGGCGAAGCCCTGGCCACCCTCGTGGTGAACAAGATCCGCGGGCTGTTCAAGTCCGTTGCCGTCAAGGCCCCGGGCTTCGGTGACCGCCGCAAGGCGATGCTGCAGGACATGGCCATCCTCACCGGTGGCCAGGTCATCTCTGAGACCGTGGGCCTCAGCCTCGAGTCCGCCGACCTGTCGATGCTTGGTACCGCCCGCAAGGTCGTCGTGACCAAGGACGAAACCACCATCGTCGAAGGCGCGGGCGACCGCGAGCAGCTCGACGGCCGCGTGGCCCAGATCCGCGCCGAGATCGAAAACTCCGACTCCGACTACGACCGCGAGAAGCTCCAGGAGCGCCTGGCCAAGCTCGCCGGCGGTGTCGCAGTGATCAAGGCCGGTGCCGCAACCGAGGTTGAACTCAAGGAACGCAAGCACCGCATTGAGGACGCCGTCCGCAACGCGAAGGCTGCCGTTGAAGAGGGCATCGTCGCCGGTGGTGGGGTTTCCCTGCTGCAGGCGACCAAGGACGCCTTCGAAAGCCTCGAACTCGAGGACGACGAAGCAACGGGTGCGCGGATCGTTCGCGTTGCCGTTGACGCCCCGCTGAAGCAGATCGCCGAGAACGCTGGTCTCGAAGGCGGAGTCGTCGTGGAGAAGGTGCGCCACCTCGAAACGAACCACGGCCTCAACGCCGCCACTGGTGGATACGAGGATCTCCTCGCTGCCGGTGTCAACGACCCGGTGAAGGTCACCCGCTCCGCGCTGCAGAACGCGGCGTCGATCGCGGGCCTGTTCCTCACCACCGAGGCTATCGTGGCTGACAAGCCCGAACCGCCAGCCCCCGCAATGGGTGGCGGCGGCGAGCCCGACATGGGCGGCATGGGCTTCTAAGCCTGTCCGAGAGCCCCTGACCGGCACCCGGTGTTTTCTACTCCGGGTGCCGGTTTTTCTTTGCCCGAAATGCAGCGAACGGCCCCACGATCGGGACCCGCAAGAAGCCGTAGAGTTGCCCAACGGTTACACGGCCCTGAGCGCGAGAACGGGCGAGATTCTG
The DNA here is from genome assembly GCA_035301585.1 of Beutenbergiaceae bacterium. GTDB lineage: Bacteria > Actinomycetota > Actinomycetes > Actinomycetales > Beutenbergiaceae > HY158. Next base: position 26,028 of record DATGUB010000011.1, read on the forward strand.
GCTGCGCGCAGTGCCGGGAATACTCCTGCTGCCGCACCGACGATGACGGCGATGCCGGGACTCGCGGCCGCGACCCGAAGTGGAATCACCAGCGGGTGCCCGCTGATGAGTGCGACGACGCTCGCAGCTCCGATCCCAACAGCGACTCCAGCGATTCCGCCGACGAGGGCGACCAAGGCGGCTTCTGTGAGGAACTGAGAAGCTATGTGGCTCGGGCGTGCGCCGAGGGATCTGCGCAGCCCGATCTCGCTGCGGCGCTCGAGGACGGTGACGACCATAGTGTTGGCGATACCGACCGCGCCGACCAGCAATGCAATCCCGCCGAGTGCGAGGCCGAGGGTCTGCAGCGAGTTGTCGGCGGCGGTATGGGCGTCAGCGAGTTGCGTGAGCGCTCTGACGGACACGAACGGTGAGCCAGGGCTCGCTGCCGTCGCAAGCACGTCCATGACCTGACTGATCTGGCCCGGTGCTGCTCGGACGTATATCGCGGAAACCTCACCGATCGAGGCACCGTCGAAAGTATCACGTACCCACTTATCGCCGAGGATGGCAGCGGTGTCGATATCGGTGGCAAGGCCCGCGGATTCAAGGATGCCCAGCACCCCGTACCACTGCCCGTCGATCGTCACCCTGTCCCCCGGCTGGGTGATCCCGAGTCGATTGGCTGCGGTCCGCCCGAGCACTGTCACGGGCAGTTTGCGCGTGGCTTCGTCGAACCAGCGGCCTGAGGCGAGCTCCGCCTCGATCGCACCAAGAACATCCGGGCGTGCGACGGCAACCTCGAGGCCGTTGGTCTCTGTTTCTGGCACAAGGTCGTTGCGGAAGACAGCCACATCCTCCGGTGGACTTTCGAAGACGCCCACGTCGGCGACCCCGTCGATGCGCTTCACGGTCTGTGGCGCGGTGTCCGGTAGCGGCACAAGCCGGTCGTCCGGCCCGGTCGCGGGGGCGACGATGGCGAGGTTGGCTCCGATTCGGTCGAGGTCTGCCAGCAGTTGGGCCTGATTCGACATAGCGGCACCAGTGAGAGCGGTTAGGGAAGCAATCCCGAGCGCCACACCCAGAGATGCCAAGGCAGCGCGCTGGGGGCGGCTGGATACGCCGATCCAGGCAGTGAGGAGGAGGTCGTAGACCCGGAGCCGGTTCCGAACCGGTCGGGAGGGTGTTTCGCTCATCAAAGTGCCTCCGCCTGACGTTCGATGATATGGCCGTCCTTCAACCGGATACGGTGAGAAAATTGCCGCGCGAGGCTCTCGTCGTGGGTGATCATGACCACTGCGGTGCCGGCATGTGCGATCTGGGTGAGCAACGCGACGATCTCCTCGCCGGTTGCCGAATCCAGCGCCCCAGTCGGCTCATCGGCGAACAGTGCCGCAGGGTTTCGAACGAGGGCGCGGGCGATCGCCACCCGCTGTTGCTCACCCCCAGAGAGTTCGCCGGGCCGGTTCCGCAAACGGTGCCCAAGCCCGACGTCTTCCAGCGCTGCGGCCGCCCGTTCCCGCCGCTCTTCGACCGATGCTCCCGTGTACAGTAACCCGGTGGCGACATTATCTATGGCCGATATCGCCTGTAACAGATGGAACTGTTGGAACACGAAGCTGATTCGTGCCGCGCGGATCGCCGAGCGCTCTGCCTCCCGCAGCGGGCCAAAGTCATGGCCATCGACGAGCACTGTTCCGAGGGTCGGGTCATCAAGGGTTCCCAGGATCGATAACAAGGTGGTTTTGCCCGAACCGGATGCACCGACGATCGCGAGCTGATCACCTGCGTGGATGCGCAACCACGTGGGGTGCAGCGCGGTGATGTCAGGTGCGCCAGGATACGTCTTGGACGCCCCGCGAACTTCGATAACTGGTTTCCCGGCACCCTTCTGGACCTTCGCCGCGTCCGGGGCGGTCATCGTGAGATCACCACCTCATCACCTGGTTCCAACGTTGGGGCGTCACGGGGTGCGCCGTCCACGTCGGAGCCTGAGGTGAGGATCTGCACGCGGGCGTCGGCGATCAGACCGATCTGTACCGGTACTCTTAAAATCTGTCCCCGTGCGCGCACCTCAACCGCGTAGCTGTCTTCCGCTGTCGCAATCAGAGCGGTCGCCGGGACGATCAGAGTCTCCTCGCCTGTTTCGGCACTTTGCACTACCACCTGGATGCTGCCGAGTTCGTCGGGCAAGACCTGCTCCTGGTCCGGGAACTCGATGACGGCCGTGGGCGGGGTGATTTGTCCCTCCTCGCCCGTGGGCTGTCCGCCAGGATCGATCGACGCGATCACGCTCGCATGCTCCGTGCCGTCTGGCAGCACAACCGTCACCGGCGTGTTCGCGGTAAGGTCCCGAGCCTGGGCAGGGGTGAGGGGCGCGACGACCCTGAGCGCGGTTGCGGTGTAGGTGGCGGGGCTGACACCGGTGTGTCCGAGGTCGGCGGTGACATGCGAGATTCGAATACTCGGCGCGTTCACCACGACCACATCGCTCACCGCTACCTTTCCGGTGACCGGGAGTCCAAGTTCCTCTTGCCAACGGCGCACGGCATCGAGAGTCCACCAATCGAATCGGGAATCGGGTTCACGGTCGAAGAACCCCAGTCGGGCGAGATTCTGCTCCAGCTGCAACACATCTGGGCCATCGCCAGAATCGCTCGAGAGTTCACGCCAGAACGGACGCTCACCCTCCAGCAGGACCACGGGTCTACCATCGACTTCGAACACCTGCTGGCCGACCTCGATCACCTGGCCCGGATCGGGCAATGCGGTGAGGACTCCCTGCGTTGCAGGTAGCTCGACAGGTTCCCCGTATCCAAGGGTCGCGTTCAGCCTGAGCTTGCTGGTGAGCTCGCCGAACTCCACCGGAACTGTGATCGCGTCGGCAGAGTCGGCCGGCCCCGATGTTTCGAGGGGCTCCTGCCACGGTCTCCAGAACGCGGCACCTGCTGCGGCTACCGCCGCGATCACCACTACCGACAGTAGGGCGCGAAGCATCTTGCGGCGGCGCCTTCCCGTGCTGCTCATGATGCGGGTTCTTCCTGGAACTCTTCAAGGATCTTCCAGGGGTCGAATTCGAGCTCACCAGTCGAGGCGATCGCGATCGGATTCGCTGGGTCGTAGCACGCCTCGGCGAGGGCGCGGAAAGCACTCTCATCGAACCCGTCGGGAAGGAGGATCGCGCCACCCACGGATGCATCCGGATCAGCAACCTGTGAGAAGCCGTTCTGCCTGGCGCATTGGGCGAACTCCAGGGCTGCTTCCTCCTGCTGAGCCTGGTCCTGCTGGAAGTTTGGGTCGCTTCCTGGGTCCGACTGCGGCTGCATGAAATCTGGATGTTTCTCCTCGCACGACGCATAGGCGCCCTGAGTTTCGGGGTTGTCCGAGAAATAGGTGGCATCTGGTGCTGCTATCCAAAGGTGCCCTGCGTCGTCCCTTTCCATGGCGAGCGCTTCGTCGTCATCGCTGCTGATCTCATCGCCGGCCTCGAGCTGAGCGGGGGTCTTGGTCAACACCTGGCCGCTGGTGTTGATCTTTGCGTCCACTCCTGCGGAGGTCAGGCACCCAAGGAATGCTGACGCCTCATCGGAGCTCTGAGGAGCGGTGTCGGGCTCTTCGATGTTGTAGTCCGCGCAACCACTCAGAGCGAGAGTGCCTGCGATGGTGAGCCCTGTTAGAGCGGTGAAAAGTCTGGGAGTTTTCATGAGCGCCTTTCGTGAGCCTCAGCGGTGACTCTCACCGCTGTGAACCAGCTCTACATAAGCGCCCATTAGGTCCGTGTTTGCCCCGACCTAACAGAAACCTAACCTCGTGCTAGCGACAATCGGGGCCGGCGGCTCATTATGGTGATAGCGGCAACTGAAGATGGAGGCGAACAGCGAGTGCGGGTATTGATTGTTGACGACGAGGTCGACCTGACCGAGTCTCTCGCGGAGGGGTTGCGCAGCGAGGGCTATCTCGTTGACGTCGCCCACGACGGGGCCGCCGCCCTGGCGAAGTCCGGGCAGGTCGATGTGGACATCATGATCCTCGACCGCGACCTTCCGGTACTCCACGGCGACGCTGTCTGCCGCGTTCTGCGTGACCAGGACCACCCCATGCGGATCCTCATGCTCACTGCCGCAGGGACCCTCGACGACCGCGTAGCCGGCCTCGATCTCGGGGCGGACGATTACCTGGCTAAACCCTTCGCTTACGTCGAACTCCTGGCACGGCTGCGTGCGCTCGCTCGCCGAGCCACAGGAGGGAATCCGGTTGTGCTCTCGGCAGGGACGATCAGGCTCGACACCCTCCGCCGAGTCGCCGAACGGGACGGCATACCCCTGCCCCTCACCCCGAAAGAGTTCGGCGTGCTCGAAGCACTCCTGTTCGCCGACGGCGGCTACCTCACCACCGATGATCTTCTCGCGGATGTATGGGAAAGCGGATCGGAGCGCACGCCTTCCGTTGTCCGGCTCACGATTCATACCCTGCGCCGAAAGCTCGGGCGCCCCGCCGTGATTCACACCAGCCCTGGCTTGGGGTACCGCATCGGAGCTGGATCGTGACTTCCAAGAAGTGGCGCTGGAGTTTCCGCGCCCGCCTGACCGCCCTTATCGCCATCGTCTTCGTCACCGGCGGCGCCGCGCTCCTCGGGGTCCAGTACCTCCTCGTTCAAGGACTCTTTGACACCGCGATCGAGAGCATCACTGGGTGCGTCAGCGGGGAGGGAGGAGAAGTCGCTGTCGTGTCCGGCAACTTTATGGATTCCATCCATTGCCGCGAGGTTGTCGAAGACGACGTGGAGGCTCACTTTGACTCAAATGGCGCCAACGTCGTCGTCGAGCAAACCACCATGCTGTCCCAAGAAGTGCTTTCCGGGCTCCTGTTGTGGTCGATTGTCACGTTGCTAGGCTTCACCCTGGTGGCTGTCGTCGCCGCGTCGTGGTTGTCGCGGCGGTCGTTCGCGAGGATCGGACAGATCACGACCACTACCAAACGGATTACCCGAGACGACCTCCATCAACGTCTCGACCTGCCCGGTCCTGCGGATGAGATCAAGGAGCTTGGCGACACGATCGACACGATGCTCGATGGTCTCCAAGCCTCCTTCATCCAGCAAGAACGCTTCGTCACCAACGCCTCCCATGAACTGCGCACCCCGCTCACCACTACCCGCACGGCACTGGAAATCCCGCTCGAGCAGGGGCGCGTCCCCGAACATCTCCAGCCGGCAATCTCCCGCGCGTTAGATGCAAATCAGCGCAGCGAGCAGCTCATCACCGCACTCCTGCAGCTCGCCCGCACCTCCAGTGTCACCAAACAAACGGCTGAAGATTCCGTTCTGCTCTCCGAGATCATCGAGCGCAGCCTCACCACCTATGGCACAGACATCCAGGCCGCGCGCATCACGGTTACGAAGGAACTCGAAGATGTGACCCTCGCATCGGCAGACCCGACACTTCTCGCCCTGGCTATCGACAATCTCATCGAGAACGCCCTCCGGCACAACCATGACGACGGGACTATCCACGTCACCGTCGGAAAAACTGGCGATAGTTCTTGGGTCGAGATCAGCAATAGCGGCCCCGTCATGAGCGAGAAGGAAGCAGCCAGATTGGTCGAACCGTTCAACCGCGGCCAAAATACCCGCACGAGCGGGGCAGGCCGGAGTCTTGGGCTCGGTCTCACGCTCGTACAGAGCATCACCGATTCACTCGGCGGGTCCCTCACGCTTCGCCCGATACCGACGGGTGGGTTGATCGCACGCCTCCGCTTCGGCTCCGCGCAGGAGTGATCGCTATGGGCGTTTGTCACTCACGGGTCATCCGTGCGCCCCAGAGCGCCGAAGTCGAGATCCCAGAGGTCACTGTTGATGCGCGGAGGGCGTTTCACGATCTTCCGGGAGGGTTGCACCTCCAAATAGAACTTGGGACACAGATCCCGAGGTCTGGCATCATCTATAGGTATGGGAAACGTTGTTGAAATGCGCTACTTCGCGGCTGCGGCAGACGCGGCAGGTGCTGATAGCGAAGAGGTGACGGTCGGCCGCGGCGCCACGATCGACGACCTTCGCACCACGGTCGGAGAACTCCATGGCGCGGAGATGGCAAGGGTGCTCGGCCTGTGCAGTTTCCTGCTCGATGGGCAGGTCGCGGAGCCGGACACGGCGCTGCCTTCGACCGAGCGCATCCGGGTTGACGTGCTGCCGCCATTCGCTGGCGGCTAGGCGGGGCCGCCGCTACAGCGAGAGGATATCTTCCGGTTCGTTGTTGGTTCCCTTGCCCGTGAGGGAGTTGGAGAGGTACGGGAGCACTTTGCGCGGGATGTCCGAAGAACCGGCGATGAGCCACTTGCGCACCGGTTCTGCGGGGGAGTAGTCCTTCCCGTCCTTGCGGATCGCCTGACCGCCCACCTCAGCGAGGATCAACGAGCCGGGCGCGTGGTCCCAGGGCATCACGTGCTTGTAGACGAGGAAGTCTGCTCGCCCCATCGCCACGTTCGGGTAGTCGATGCCGCAGCACCACCACGCGGAATGTAGCCGCGAGAGCGGTTCGAACTTCTCCTTCTTGAGTGACTTCCGGCTCGTGACCCCGCGCCAGGCGGAAACGTCCTCGTCAATCTTGCGGGTCTTCAGGCGGGTGCTGTTTCGGTAGGCACCCGACCCCTTCTCGGCGGTGAACGCGACCCCGTGACCCGGTTGCCAGATCCAGGAGCGGACGGGATCGCCGTGGCGCAGTTCGGCAACCATGACGGCGAAGTCCTGGGACCCGTTGACGAAGTTCGCCGTGCCGTCAACGGGGTCGACGGTGAAGGAGTGCTCAGCGCGGTAGAACCGTTCGATGAGGTCGGGGTCCGTAGCGCTTGCCTCTTCGCCCAGGACGACGGCATCGGGGAAGGCAGAGTGAAGCTCGGTGGTGATGATGGCCTCAGCCTCCGTATCCGCTACGGTCACGAGGTCGCCAGGTTTTTTCTCCTGCACCTCGTTATCGGCCAGCGAGCGCCAGCGGGGAAGGATCGCCGTATCGGCGGCGTGTTTCATCAGATCAAGTACATCGTGATTATCCACGGTTCGAACCTAGCCCACTTTTGCGTTCTTCACATCCTCGCGGGGTGTCAGCCACCGATCGCCGACATCGGTCGGTCGGGTTGCAGGAAGCCCGGATCGTTGATTCCGTGCCCCGGAAGCTTGCCGGCAATCGATTTGTGAAGAAGTTCGGCGATATCATCATCACTCCCGCCGGAACGGAGCACACCGAGCAGATCGGACTCGGTGCGCGCGAACAGGCAGTTACGGATCTGGCCATCAGCGGTGAGCCGCACTCGGTCACACGCTCCGCAGAAGGGGCGGGTGACCGAACGGATGACGCCGATGGTCGCGGGGCCGCCGTTGATGAGGAACTTCTCCGCGGGCGCCGCGCCGCGGCCCGGGGCTTCGGTGAGTTCGAACGCCTCCGAGAGACGTTCAAGGATCTCCTCGCCGGTGACCATCTTCTCGCGGGACCAGATGTGCCCGGCATCGAGGGGCATCTGCTCGATGAACCGCATCTCGCCGTCGACCGAGAGGGCGAAGTTCACCAGGTCAACGAGTTCGTCCTCGTTCACCCCGCGCATCGCTACGGCGTTGAACTTCAGCGGGCGAAAACCCGCTTCGACCGCTGCATCGATCCCGGCGAACGTGTCCTTCATCCGGTCCCTGCGGGTGAGGGAGGAGAAGGTGTCGGACTTCAAGGTGTCCAGGGAGATGTTCACCCGCGCGAGTCCAGCCTCTTTCAGCGCCGGGGCGAGTTTAGGCAGGCGTAGGGCGTTGGTCGTCATGGAGATCTCCAGCGGCCCGTCCTCACCTTCGACGGCTGCCAGGCGGCGGACCACCTCCACCGCGTCGGGGCGAAGCAAGGGTTCCCCGCCGGTGAGGCGGACCTCCACGATCCCGAGGGCCGCCGCCACCTCGGCGGTGCGAACGAGTTCGTCGGTGGTGAGGATGTTTGCCCGCGCCATCCATTCCACGCCTTCGGCGGGCATGCAGTAGGTACAGCGGAGATTGCACACGTCGGTGAGGGAGATCCGAAGGTCTCGGTGGACGCGTTCGTAGGAATCGATGAGCGGCTTTCGAAGGGATGGGGAAACGTTGATACTCATGCTGCTCCTACCCAGGTGTAGCTTCCGTCGGCGAGTACCTGCTTTTTCCAGACGGGTATTCGCGCTTTGATTTCTTCGACCAGCAACCGGCTCGCCTCGAAGGCTTCCGCACGGTGTGCCGATCCGGCAGTGACGACGACGGCGGTGTCGCCAATGTGCAGCGTTCCGATCCGGTGAGTGGCGGCGAGGCGAACCTGGGGATACTTCGCCTGCACCTCGCTCACGATCCTCGTAATGACTTCGCCGGCGCTGGGGTGCGCGCTGTAGACGAGCTCGACCACCTCGCCGTCGGCGTCCGGGCTGTGATTCCGCACCGTGCCGATGAACGTTGCGATCCCCCCGACATCGGGGGCGCTGACGGCGGCGATATGGGCGGCCACGTCTAATGGCTCCTCGCTCACTCCCGCGAGTTGTGCGTCGAGCAGGTCACTCATGGTTGCCCCCCACCAGTTGGTCGAGAATGTGGTCGAGCATGGGCGTGAGCACCGCCATCCCGTCGCGAACGCCGCCAGGAGATCCGGGCAGGTTGCACACGAAGCTCTCCCCGATGGTGCCGGCGCGCCCACGGCTCAACACGGCGGTGGGGAGCGCCTGCGCGCCCTTGGCGCGGATCGCTTCCGGGATACCGGGCAGTTCGCGTTCGAGAACCTTCGCTGTGCCTTCCGGAGTGAGGTCGAGCGGAGTGACGCCCGTGCCGCCGGTGGTGATGATGACCCGCGCGCCGGAGCGAGCCGCCCGAGTGAGTGCGTCAGCAACCCGGTCGGTTCCGTCGTGAATAACCTCCGTGGAGACGTCATAGCCGAGGTTGGAGAGCTCTTGCACGGCAATCGGCCCCGACACGTCTGCAGCGGTGCCGGAAGCGGCGCGGTTGGACACCGTGATGACGGTGGCCCGAACCTGTTGCGAAGTCATGCCTCTAGGGTAAGCCTTTCGCCCTGATCTGTGTTGTGGGCATCATCTCGGCCGGGCGACGCCGCGACCTATCGCGTCACGCTGCTGCGGTCCACACCCGTTCACCGCTCCACAGCCGGCCGTGCGTGCGGCCCGCATTACTCGATTCGGTTCCTACTGTTATGAGCGAAAGGAGTGGTCATGGTTCAGTTCAATGTAGATAGCGCCCAGGTGGCGCACGGTGCGTTGGCCGCGCGGCGGCACGGGGAAGCGATCCGTGGGGAGGTGCAGGCGATGACGGCGCTCCTCACCCAAATGGAAGGGACCTGGCGGGGCGGGGCGGCAACCGCCTTTCAATCTGCTCTCGGGCAGTGGCGGGTGACCCAGCAACAGGTGGAATCGGCGTTGGAGTCGCTCGCGACCGCGTTAGACGCTGCCGCCCGCCAATACGCGGACGTCGAGAGCGTCAACATGCGCATGTTCGGGTGAGTGGGGCCCGGGCGAACATAGACTGGCGCTGTGGCGCTATTTATTGATCCCCCGCGGTGGCCGGCTCATGGAACAGTCTTCTCCCACCTGATCTCTGATGCGTCGCTGGATGAACTCCATGCCTTCGCTGCACGGATCGGTATCCACCGCCGTGCGTTCGACGAGGATCACTACGATATTCCGACAGAACTGTACGATCAAGCGATCAAGGCGGGCGCGGTGCCTGTAAACGGCGTCGAGTTGGTGCGTCGGTTGCGGAGAAGTGGACTCCGGATACCTGCACGAGAGCGCCCCGAAAAGATCTTGCCATTGCTCCTCGGGAAGTGGGCGGAGACCTGGTATCAGAATGTCACGCTTGGCGAGGAGCTACTTAAGCGGTGGAGTGAGCCGCATCGGCGATATCACACAGTTGTGCATCTCCTAGAGTGTTTGGACGCTATTGAATTTCTCTCTGAGAAAGAACTCGGACATTCGCCGCCCAGGGAGGTACTCCTCGCGGTGTGGTTCCATGACGCCGTGTATGAAGGCGTAGCAGGCGATGACGAAATGAACTCCGCCGCGCTCGCTCGAGAATCGATCGGAGGAGAACTTGGAGAGGAGGTAGCGCGTCTTGTTTTGCTCACCCGCGATCATATGACCTCGCCGGGGGATGTATCCGGCGAGCTTGTCACGGACGCGGACCTTTCTGTTCTCGCTGCGTCTGCCCCGAGATATCAAAGGTACCTACATCAGGTGCGGGAGGAGTACAGCCACGTCTCCGCGGAAGAGTGGCGCGTTGGCAGGCTCGCAGTGCTCCGGTCCTTCTTAGACCGTCCAAGCCTTTACAAGTCTCGTGCGGCACATCAGCAATGGCTGGGGCGGGCGAAGGTGAATCTCGGGTGGGAATCCGACCTCCTCGCTCATGCGAGTCTCAAAAGGTGAGAGAGCGCCGATTGGTCGACAGTCGTATATAGAGCTGGGGCGTCGCACCTAAATTGCCTCCGCTAGGGCTTCTTTTCCTGCCGCGCGGTCGGCGCAGTCCTCATCGAGGTGCATGGGGGCGCGCACGCCCAAGGGGTAGACCGCCAGACCCCGGCTGTTTCCCCGTAATGCCGCGGAAAGGCGGACGCCTTCCGACGGCGCGGGAGCCCGACAGCCGCACCCTTTCGAAGGATGTGGCCACCGCTCCTCGGAGGGCGGGCACGGCCCCAATAGACGAGCGCCTATATATCATGGCGCGGGCCGGATGTCTCTGCAAATGTTGAACGTTGCCAGATTGTTACCTGATTTCTCTAAAGATGATGATGGTTCTCGATAGTGTCAGCGTCGAGTAGGAGCTAGAGCCCATGGACGGGCCAACTCCGAACTGTGCCAGTTTTCAACTTGATGAATACGTGGCGCCTGTACCTCTAACTAAGGGAGATACGTGGGACAGTTGCAAGAGACGAAGGGGCAGCGACCCCAACGACGCTGGCGTACGCCGCATTCGATAGCGGCAGCAGCGTCCGTGGCGGCAGTGGTCGCCGCCAGTATGGCTGGCGGGAGTGTTCCCGCCAGCGCGATCCAGTCGGATCAATCGGAAGCAGAAGGCCGCTTCCTCACTTTCCAGGGTGGGTTCGTCGACATTGATGATCTCGCTGCGATTAACGGAGCTTATAGCGCCTTCCCCAGCGAGGGAGGTGGAGTCGACAACACGCCGCTAGAACTGGAAGTTCTCAACACGCTGGACATTGACCTCGGCAACGGCGTCAAGTTGTTTGGGGATAACGGTATTCTCGCGCTGGGCGCGCTCGGTCAGTACGCGAACACAGCCGAAGATGAAGCACCATTCGCCTCGTCAGGGCTGGTTGGCGAAGACGGCGTCATCGCGGTCCCCGGCGACACTCCCGAGGAAAATGCGTACCTCGACCTCGCTCCTCTGCTTGAGGCCGCGAGCCTCGATGAACTCCTGTCTGAAGCAAGGCTGGAGTTGGGGGCGATCTCTTCAAGCGCAACTACCGACGCCGGAGAAGGTCCGGTGGGCGACTATCAGATCGCCGACGGAAAGCTGATCCTTGGAAGTAACGCAGTAGCGGGGCTGAGCGGAGCGCTCTCTGAGGCGCTAGCCGAGATTTCAGATCCCATCAATGATCTGGTGGGCGACGGAGGGGTGATTGATCAAACCCTAAACCCAGTGTTGGACACGTTGACAAGTACTCTAAACTCGCTCCTGCTTGGCGTCGGATCGGTCGATGATCTGGGCGTGACGGCAACAGTAGATCTGGATCTTCAAGCCGCGTTGGATTCTGTGCTCGGTCAGCCCCTGACCAGCGAGGACTCAGCGGTGACGATTGACCTGAGCTCAGGCGAGATTGCTTTAGATCTCGCGCGGTTGGTTCAAGACACTCAAGGTGGAGACTACGACGGGACCCTTAATAATCTCCCGGTAGACACCGAGCTGCTCGGGCCAGACGTCATCCAAGCGGCGCTCGACGGAGTCGGAGAAGTTCTGGACAATGTCCCAGCGCTACTCATTAATGCGGTGAGCGACGCTCTGGATGCCACGGAACTCAACATCGATATCTATGGTGAGATCAACGGTCCGTTAGGCGTCAACATCGGTACGGTTTCAATTATCCTTTCCGGAACCCTCGGTCAGTTCATTGATGATGACGGCGATGCGGTCGAAGTCGATACCTCTGGTACGAGCGTTATTGGGTTACCAGTCGGAGATTTGGTGCAGCCAATTCTTTCGATTGTTACCGGCACGATCCTTCCCGGTCTCGTAAGTCCAATCGCAGACGCGATAACTGACGAAGGTGCGCTGGACACGATTTTCCGGCCGATTGTCGAAGGTGTGAACACGGCTCTTACGCCGGTGTTCGGACTTGTCTCCGACAACCTCCTGGCGCTGACGGCGAACGTGCAGGAAGATCCAGGAAACTTCGTAGACGAAAGAGGTTATGACCCCGACTCCTTTACGCAACGGGCACTACGGATAACCCTGCTGCCTAATAGCCCCATCTTGCAGTTGAGCTTGGCTTCCTCCACGATCAGGCCTGCGGATGTCGACGATGACGACGACGCGAATGCGAATGCGTCGGCGTCTGCTGCGGCGTCTGCGAATGCTGACGATGATAGTAATGCTGCGGCGGAGGCTGCTGCTGAGGCTGCGGCGATGGCGGATGCGGATACGACGGCTTCTGCTGCTGCGGATGCGGATGCTTCTGCTGCGGCGCAGGCTGCGGCGGATGAGGATGCGTCTTCGGATGCATCCACTGATGCCACTTCGGAGGCGAACGCTGCTGCAGCGGCTGCTGCGGATGCGGCGGCTTCATCTGAAGGTGACGATGATACGAACGCTGATTCATCGGCTGCTGCGGATGCGAATGCTGCGGCTGCGTCTGAGGCTGCGGCGACCGCGGATGCATCGACTGATGCGTCGGCGTCTGCTGCTGCGGATTCCGATGTTGAGGGCGACACCGATGATGATGGTGATGCCAGCGACGAGGGTGACTCTGATGTTGATGGTGATGCCAGCGACGAAGGAGACTCTGATGTCGACGCGGATGCGTCAAGTGATGCGTCGGCGTCGTCTGCTTCAGCGTCGTCTGCTGCGGAATCGGATGCTGCCGTTGATGGTGTCGATGTTGAAGGTGACGCCAGCGCTGAAGGCGACCCGGACGAGACCGAGACTTCCGCATCAAGCGATAGCTCGGTGAGCGGCGGTTCTGCCGACTCCAGTGGTGGCGGTGCGGGAGCACTGCCAGGCACCGGAGCCAGCGCAAACTCTGCGGCAGTTCTTGGGGCAGCATTACTTCTGCTCCTTGGCGCAACCGCTTTGGTGGTCACTCGCCGGAAGAAACTGCAAAGTTAACCGGCGTATGCCGAACGGGTGACTGGATGAGGTTCGGCCCTGCTATGAAAGGCGGGGGCCGAACCTCATTCGTCTGCCGACGAAGACTCGCCGAGCAAGCTCGGCATGGAAAGAGCCCATGAAGTCACATCAGGACGTCTCCGACCACGAGGAGACGGCGCAACCCTTACCTCGTAGAAAGCTGGGTGCGGTGAAACGCACGGTCACGCTTGCTGCTGTTCTCTTCACTGCATTCCATGTATTTGCGACGTTTCTTTGGATCGCGCCATCCTCGGCACTACGAGATGTAGTCCCAGGGAATGCGCTGCAAAGCTACATGATTCCCATGTTTGGTCAGAGCTGGAGCGTGTTCGCGCCAGAACCTATTAACGGGGACTATCGGTTGCAAATTCGTGCGGTAGTAACAACGGACGGAGAGGCCCACGAGACGGAGTGGGTCGATGCTACAGCTGCCGAGCTTACGATGCACATGCACAACTTGTTCCCTCCACGGGCAGCAATGACTTCCAATGACGTGGCATCGAGATTCAAGGGCGCCTATGACAAACTCGATCAGGGGCAGAAAGACGTTGTCGCTCTGGGTTACTACAACGGAGATGACTGGCGCGACCGTATGGAAGCGGCACTGCGAGAACATAGCGACGATGTGAAGGTCACAAACTATATGGCCATGGAGCGTCTCATCACTGCGTATTCAACTCAGGTTGCCTACGCGATGTGGGGGACTGATGTTACCCAGGTTCAGTTCTCAGCGAGCCGACAAAATGTTATCCCGTTCGAACAACGTCATGATCCTGATGCGACACGACCTGACGCGCAAACTGCGCCGATCGGCTGGCGTGGGTTGATCGAGGAACCCGGGCAATCACGGGAGAACTTTTCGGAGGTCTTTCTCAAGGGAGTGAAGGAGTCCGGCCAATGAGCAACGAGACCTCTACCAGCCGTTCTTCCCGTGGTCTGATCGGTTCTGTAGGTGCTCTGACCGGGAGCCTCTTGGGTGCGCTTTTTGCACTGGTAGGCAGGGGCATCGACGAAACGATTTCGTATATCGAGCGCTGGCTCTTGGATGCTAAACGAGCTCAATATGGCCTTGCTGTCACGAGGATTCTCCTCGGACTGACCGGGTTAGGATTGCTCGCGACGAACTTTCGCACCCGATATTATTCATTCGGTAGCGGCTCAGCCTGGAACGGCGAAGCAACTGAACCGGTGAGCGACTTTCCGCAAATATGGATCTTCAGTCTCTTCCATAAGCTGGCCCTGCACGACGTGTGGTTGACCGTAGCAACGCTAGGACTCGCTGCTCTCGCAATCATCGTGACCCTAGGATGGCGCACCAAGATCACGTTGCCGATATTTTTTGTTGCATGGGTCTCCTATATCGAGGTGAATGATGCCCTGGGCGACCAAGGCGACAACATGTATCGCATTACCCTGTTAACGCTTCTTTTCGCCGATACCGCTGCCCACTGGTCGCTCGATGCCAAACGCCGAGCCCGCCCAGAGGCAAGAACCGGCCCCGCATGGAAACGCGCGCTGAGCGGGGGTGCAGTAGTTCCCTCGTGGTTCAGTAACCTCTTTCATAATCTAGCGATTGTTGCGGTTGCTACACACGTCTGCTTTGTTTATGCCTCCGGCGCGTTATACAAAGCGGGCGGAGCACCGTGGCAGCATGGATATGCAATCTACAGCCCTCTACAAACCCAGCGATTTGGGCCCTGGCCCGAGTTGAGCGAACTATTTACGGCCTGGGGGCCGATGGTTGCCGTCATCTCCTGGAGCTCGATTATTCTGCAGATGTGCTTCCCGATGATGCTGCTGAGAAGGCCCACGCGGATCATTGCGCTGTTTGGGATCGGATCCTTCCACGTGGGGATCGCCGTGTTGATGGGACTGCCATGGTTCTCGCTAGCAATGATCGCCATCGACGCAATTTTCATTCGCGACGTGACTTGGGCGAGGTTCTCCCGCCTGCTCGGTAGCTCTTGGGCAGCCGCACGGTCTGGAGACCAATCACCGGAGAGGATTGTCGCTCCGATAAAACGGGAAGACAGCGAGCAATTGGCTGCGGAGTCAGACGAGAAACAGCCCGTTGAGCAGCTGGTGCGTTAACATGTCTCTCGGTGCCAATCGCCCGACTTCCCACCGGTCTTCTTCTCGATGCGCACGTGAGTGATCTCGGTGCCCTTGTCCATCCCCTTCACCATGTCCACGACGCTGAGCGCGGCGATCGAGGCGGCCGTGAGCGCCTCCATCTCCACTCCCGTGCGGTCGGCCGTGCGAACGGTCGCGAGGATGTCGACCCCGCCGTCAACGATCTCCAGATCCACGGCCGCCCCGTGCACGCCGATGACATGCGCGAGCGGCAGTAGCGTGGCGGTGTGCTTGGCCCCGGCGATCCCAGCGATCCGCGCGACCGCTAACACATCCCCCTTCGGCACGCTCTGATCCCGCAGCGCCGAGACCACGGCGGGGGCACAGGCGACGTGCGCGGAGGCGGTAGCGGAACGGATCGTCGGGGTCTTCTCTGTGACGTCGACCATCCGCGCGTTGCCCGCGGCATCGAGATGCGTAAAACTCATCGTTCCTCCCAGAACCACACGGCATCGCCCCGCCGAACCTCATCAACTTCCGCGGGGACCCGCACTAAACCTTCCGCACGAGCGAGGGTTCCGATCAGATGGGACCCGGAGCCGCCGGCGCTTGCCGGCTCCACCTCGAGCACACCGCCCTCGGTTCCGCTCACGCGCACGGGAATGAACTGTACTCGCCCCGGCGGGCAGCGCCACCCCGCAGCAGCGCGTGCCGGGATGAACCGGGGCGTGACAGCGGTGCCCCCCGACATCCGAGCGAGTGCCGGACGCACGAGCACGTGCAGTGAAACGTACACGCTCACCGGGTTTCCCGGCAGCGTGAAAACGCTCATCCCGCGATAGGAGCCGAACCCCTGCGGTTTCCCCGGCTGCATCGCCACGGGGCCGAACCACATGCCCGGTTCGGCGGCGAGGAGCTCCTTGACCACGTCGTAGGCGCCCACGCTCACGCCCCCGGTGAGAATGACGGCATCCGCCTCGATCCCGGCGAGAACCTGCTTCAGGGCGTCAGGATCGTCCGGGACCGTACCCAGATCCATTGCCTCGGCCTCGCCCGCGAGCGAGGCGGCGATGAGCGCGGAGTTGGAGTTGGGAATCTGCCCGAACTCCACCGGTTCACCGGGGTCGCGAAGTTCCGAGCCCGTGGCAATCACCGCGACCCGTGGCCGCGGCCGCACGAGCACTTCGCCGTGCCCCGCCGATGCCGCCGAGGCGATGTGTCGGGCGGTCAGGCGCACCCCTTCTTCGATGACCTCCTCGCCCGTGGCGACGTCGACACCCGCCCGGCGAATGAAATCGCCGCCTTGGCCAACAATGTGGACGGTCTCGGTGCCGCCGTCGGTTTGTTCCACCGGCACGATCGCGTCCGCTCCCGCAGGCATGGGCGCGCCCGTCATGATCCGGGCGGCGCTTCCCGGGGGGACATGAAGCTGCGTCGTCGCACCCGCGGGGATGTCGCCGACGACGGGGAGGGCGACGGGTTGGGAACTGCTCGCACCGGCGATGTCGCTCGCGTACACTGCGTAGCCATCCATCGAGGAGTTATCGAAGAGCGGGATCGAATGCTTGGCCCGCACCGGCCCCGCCGTCACCGCGCCGAGCGCCTCCGATAGCGGGAGGCTCACGGGAGCCAGGAGGGGCTGGTGGGCGAGCAGCTCGGCCAGGTAGTCATCAACGTTCTTCATCACGCGCCCTCCATCGGGTTGCTTCGAAGTCTTGCATCCCACGCCGTGTAGCCGCCGGAAAGGACGTAGGTGGTGAAACCACACGAGGTGAGTTCCTGTGCGGCACGTTCGGCCCGGGGCCCCTGCGCGCAGTAGAGCACCACCGGGGTGGCGGGATCGAGCCCATCGCGGCCACGCTCGGTGAGGATGAGCGCGAGCGGAATGTGCCTCGCCCCCGGGAGCATCCCCGCGCTCACCTCATCGTCCTCCCGCACGTCGACGAGGGCAGCACCCGAGAGCGTCTCATCGGCATGCTCCTCATCAACATAGTTGACGCCCGGTGCCGCTGGGGTCGGTGCCGTTGGGAGCGGTGGCGCGGGCGCGGGAGTGACGCGCGCCGCCTGATTCCGGGCGCTCGCGGTGCGGGGCCGGATCGGCACGGCAGACCAAGTGGTGCGGAGCTGGTTGAAAACGATGACCCGGCCCAGGAGGGACTCGCCCGCGCCAATAATGAGTTTCACCGACTCCGCCGCCATCAATGAGCCGATCTGACCGACCATCGCCCCGACGACGCCCGCCTGGGAGCACGAGGGAACGGAGCCGGGGGCCGGCGGAGCGGGGAACACATCCCGCAACGTCACGCCCTCTCCGGCGGGAGGGTCGGCCCAGAACAGACTCACTTGGGCATCGAATCCGAGCACGGACGCCCACAGGACGGGAACGTTCACCGCGGAAGCGGCGTCGCACGTGAGGTAGCGCGTGGGGAAATTATCCGTGCCATCAAGCACGAGATCATACTGGGAGAAGAGCTCCGGGGCGTTCTGCTCGGTCAACCGCTGCCGGTGCCCGGTGACCTCGATCAACGGGTTGAGTTCCACCATCGCGCGGATGGCGGAGTCGACCTTGTGGTCACCGATATCCCCGGTACCGTGAATGACCTGCCGTTGCAGATTCGTCTCGTCAACAACGTCGTCATCGATGACACCGATGGTGCCGACGCCCGCGGCAGCGAGGTATTGCAGCGCCGGAGCACCGAGGCCGCCCGCCCCGATCACGAGCACCCGCGCCGCCTTGAGTCGGCGTTGGCCGATCTCGCCCACCTCCGGCAACAGCACATGCCGGGAGTAGCGGGCGAACTCTGCCTCCGTGAGCGGTCCGGCAGGATCCACGAGCGGGGGAAGGACGGTCATGGCTCCAGCCTACTTCGCCGCGAGGGCTATTTCGGCGGCATGCGCAGGGCGCCGTCGAGGCGAATAACTTCCCCGTTGAGCATCCCGTTATCGAGGATGTGCCCGACGAGCGAGGCGAACTCTGCGGGCTCTCCGAGCCGCTGTGGGTGGGGAACCTGGGCGGCGAGCGCGTCCTGTACCTCCGGGCTGAGCCCGCGGAGCATGGGGGTGCCGAACGTGCCGGGCGCTATCGTCATCACCCGGATGGCATTGCGCGCGAGCTCGCGGGCGGCCGGCAGCGTCAGGGCTGCGACCCCGCCCTTGCTCGAGGCATACGCGGCCTGACCGATCTGGCCATCGTACGCGGCAACGGAGGCGGTCATCACGATCACCCCGCGATCACCATCGTCGAGGCTGTTAGACCCCATCAATGGTGCCACCAAGCGCACCGCGTTGATCGTGCCGAGCAGGTTCACCTCGATCACTCGGGCGAAGTGCTCGAGCTCCGCCACCCCCTCACGCGGAAACAACCGCCCCGGGGTCGCGACCCCCGCACACGTGACGAGCGCCCGCACCGGACCGTTCGAAGCGGCCTCGTCCACCGCCGCCGCGAGTTCCTCGGAGCGCACGTCGGCAGGATGGAAACTGCCTGAGAGCTCGGCGGCAACCTCCTCGCCGCCGGATGAGGGGAGATCGATGATTGCGGGGTGGAGCCCGCGAGCGGCAAGATGCCGCGCCGTCGCCTCCCCGAGCCCGGACCCGCCGCCAGTGATGAGTGCTACGCCGTTGTTCATACCTCAAATCTACGCCACCGCCGATTAGCGGGCATGTCGAGGCGCAAATGCGTGTAGAGTTCGATCTACAAAGCGCAGAAGCGGAGCGCAGGGAGGGATCATGGCGCAATATCGGATCAGTCAAGCGGCGGGCCTCATGGGGGTCTCCGACGACACCGTGCGCCGGTGGGTCGACTCGGGCAGACTCAGCGCCCTCAAGGACGAGGCTGGCCGGGCCGTCGTCAACGGCGCGGAGCTCGCGGCCTGGGCCAAAGAACTCGCCGATCAGCCCGGAAGCGTCCACCACTCCAGTGCCCGAAACCACCTCGAGGGCCTCGTCACGGCAATCAAGAGTGACGCCGTGATGTCGCAAGTGGACCTCCAGTGCGGGCCGTACCGGCTCGTCTCCCTGCTGTCTACGGAGGCGGTGGAGGACTTGAACCTCGAGGTGGGGTCCGTCGTCACCGCCGTCATCAAATCAACCAACGTCATCGTGGATGCCCCGTGAGGGCCCAACCCTACCTGCCTGCGCTTGCCAGCGCGCTCGCGCTGTTCGGACTCGCCGCGTGCGCAGGCGGGGGCACCGAAGTGGCCAGCGGGGAGCAACAGGCCGGCGAGCAACAACAAGGCAGCGAGGAGCTCACGGTTTTCGCCGCGGCGTCGTTGCAGGAGGCCTTCGATGACCTCCTCGCGCAATTCGGCGAGGAACATCCGGAGGTCGCCATCGCGCCGGCGATCTATGACGGTTCCGCCACGCTCGTGACCCAACTCGAGGAAGGGGCGGAGGCCGACGTGCTCGCGACGGCGAATGAACCCACGATGGCGGACGCCGTGGCGGCGCAGGTGATGACCGCCGATCCGGAACTGTTCGCGACGAACGAGCTCGTCATCGCGGTGCCGGAGGATGACCCGCACGGCGTTTCCGACCTTCCCGACGTACTCGACCTCGACTACGCGACCTGCGCGGTCCAGGTTCCGTGCGGTGATGCCACCGCCCAGCTTTTCGAGGCGGCGGGCCTCACCGCCGAGCCCATCAGTGAGGAACAAAGCGTGACCTCCGTAGCCAACCGGGTCTCGGCGGGTGACGTTGATGCCGGGTTCATCTACAGCACCGACGTCGCGGCCCGCCCGGAGCTGCGGGGCATCTCCCCGAGGGCAGCGCAGATCATCAATAACTACCCGATCGGTACGACCTCCGACTCCCGGGTGGGCACGGAATTCGTCGAGTTCGTTCTCTCCGAACGAGGCAGGAGCGTGCTCGGATCTTACGGGTTCGGTCAACCGTGACCGCGCGCAGGCAGGTACCACGGTGGGTGTACGCCCCCGCGCTCGCCGGCCTGGCGCTCGTCGTCGTGCCTCTGCTCGCGCTCCTGCCGCGGGTGCATTGGGCAACGTTCTGGAGTGATATCTCCGAACCCTCGACGTTCGCCGCGCTGGCCCTGTCAACCAAATGTGCCCTGCTCGCGGTCGTGCTGTGCGTCGTGCTCGGTGTCCCACTCGCGCTCGTCATCGCCCGGGCTCCTGCGCCCCTGGGAGTCGTGCTGCGCACGATCGTGACGCTGCCGCTGGTCCTGCCGCCGTTGGTCGGTGGCGTGGCGCTGCTCGCGGTGCTGGGCCGTACGGGGCTCATCGGGCCGTGGCTCGAGGGGCTGGGCATCACCGTGCCCTTCACACCCGCCGCCGTCGTGGTTGCCCAGACCTTCGTCGCGATGCCGTTCCTCGTCATCTCGGTTGAAGGTGCGCTCCGAGCGGCGGGCACCGATTACGAAGAGGTCGCTGCCGGTTTGGGCGCCGGCCGGGGCCGCATCCTCGCCCGGGTCACCCTGCCGCTCATCATGCCCGGCCTGCTCGCGGGAATCGTCCTGGCATTCGCCCGCAGCGTGGGGGAGTTCGGCGCGACGGCGCTACTCGCGGGTAACCAGCCCGGGGTGACGCAAACCATTCCGATGGCGATCTATACGGCGTTCAATGGCGTAGGCACCTCCCGGCAAGCCGCGATGGCGCTGTCTGTGCTCCTCATCGCGACCGCGCTCGCGGTGCTGCTCATCTTTCCCGTCGCCCGGGGCAGCTCCGCGGCGGTCGTCGGCGCGGGCCGCGCCGCTGAGCCGCGCCCTGATGAAGGTGTTCCCACTCCGGAGGTTCCCGGTCCCCCTGCCGCGCCGCGCGGGAAGCACCTCGCCCTTGACGTGCAATTCTCGCGGCCCGGTTTCCAACTTGATGCCCGACTCGAGGCAGAGCCAGGGGAGATCCTCGCGATCGTGGGGCCGAACGCGGCAGGGAAGTCTACCCTCGTCAACCTCATCGCCGGGAACCTTCGCCCTCGCCGCGGCAGGATCGCCATCGACGGGGAGGAGCTTTCGACTCCCGACCGCGTGGTCCCGCCCCATCAGCGCCACGTGGGAGTGCTGGGCCAACGCCCGTTGCTGTTCCCCCACCTGAGCGTGCTGGAAAACGTCGCGTTCGGCCCGCGCAGCCGGGGCGTGAAGAAGGCGGCGGCCCACGCCTACGCACGGGAACTCCTCACGCACGTGGCCATGGCAACCACGGAGCACCGCCGCCCCGCGGGGCTCTCCGGCGGGCAACAGCAACGGGTCGCCCTCGCCCGCGCGCTGGCGACCGAACCGGCGGTGCTCCTCCTCGACGAACCGATGGCCGCCCTCGACGTTGCCACCGCCCCGCACATCCGGCGCATCCTCGCCCAGGAGGTCGCGCGTGCCCAGGTCACCGCCGTCGTTGTGACCCACGACGTCCTCGACGTCGTGGGCCTGGCTGAACGGGTCGTCGTCATCGAAGGCGGGAAAGTGGCGGAGGACCGGGCCGCGGCGGACTTCCTCGCTCGGCCCTCCTCCGCTTTTGGCGCCACGCTCACCGGGGTGAACGTGCTGCCCGATCCCCGCACCGGCGAATTGCTGCACCTCGGGCCGGAGGGGTTGGCGCTGGATCGGAGCGAGGACCGCCGCTCGGGCTGGTCAGCAACCGTCGAACTCATCGAGGTTTCCGGGGCGCGGGCTCTCGTGCGCGCGTCGGTCGGGAACCGGTTCGTCACGCTGGGCTGCGACGTGGACGTCGCCGCCGAGCTGCTCCCGGGTCAGCGCGTGTGGATCACTCGGACGGCGGCGCAAGTGGAAGCGTGATGACGATCGTGGCTCCGCCGCCGGGAGTGGGCTCATAATAGGCGCTGCCGCCGTGGGCGTTCATGATCCCTGCGACGATCGCGAGCCCGAGACCGGTACCCCCGCGGGAACGGGCGCGGGAGGAATCCGGCCGGTAGAAACGTTCGAAGATGCGCTCGGACTCTCCGGAAGGGATCCCGGGACCGTGGTCGCGGACCTTGATGACGGCGTTCTCGGCCCCGGCGCGGGCCTCGATCTCCACGGGCGTGCCCTTGGGGGTGTGGTTCGCGGCGTTGCCCACGAGGTTCATGAGTACCTGCCGGATTCGGTTGGCATCCCCCCACGCGATGACCGGCTCCGGGGCGACGAGCGCGGTGGGCCGCGTGGGATCGAGCGCGCCGAGATCGGTGAGCGCGTCGCTTGCAAGCGCACGAAGGTCCACCGGCGCCATCTCCAGGGGCCGTTTCTCGTCGAGCCGGGCGAGTGCGAGCAGGTCGGAAACGAGGACTCCCATCCGGCGAGCCTCGGATTCGATGCGCGCCATCGTGGCGGGCACCTCCTCCTCGGGCACCGCCCCCATCCGGTAGAGCTCCCCGTAGCCGCGGATCGAAGCGAGCGGGGTGCGCAGTTCGTGCGAGGCATCTGAGACGAACCGGCGCATTCGTTCCCCCGCGGCTTCACGTTCGGCGAAGGCTTCTTCCAGCGCCGCGACCATGGAGTTGAAGGATTCACCGAGCTGGCCCACCTCGGTGCGGGGCGAGCGGACCGCGACCCGGCGGGAGAGGTCACCGGAGGCGACGGCATGCGCGGCGGTCTGTACGCGGCGGAGATCCCGCAAGGAGCGGTCGACGGCGAGGCCGCCAAGAATCCCGGCGAGGAAGACGACGGCAACACCCACGAGCACGACCGTGCGGGTCATCACCGCCACGGTGCGTTTCAGGGCCGTCATCGGCAACGCGACGACGGCGTACCCGAGGGTCTCGGTCGAGCCTGACTCCTGGATGGGGAACGCCCCGATCCGCCACTGTTGTACGGATTCCCCCGTGGAGGGAACTGCCGCGAAATGGTCCGATTCTGCGAGGGCGCGAACGTGGGTGAACCGCGGGAGCTGGGGGACCGAACCGCCCACGGTCGTGGCGGTGGAGGCGGTGACGAGGTCGCCGTCGGAATCCCAGATGGAGAAATAGTAGTCGGTGGGGCGAACCCGCGAGGGCTGGTACTCCTCCCAGGGGGTGAGCGCAGAATTCGTCATCGGCCCGGCAGCATCGGCGATCTGCCGATCCAGTTCAGTCAGGAGTGACTCGCGCAGGAGCATGACCGCGGCGCCGGAGGAGGTGAGCAGCGCCGCAACGAGCAGCGCACCGGTGATGAGGGTGAGCTTCGTGCGCAGCGGCCAAGCGGAGATCATTGCTCGCGAAGCACGTATCCCACCCCGCGTTTGGTGTGGATGAGCCGGGGGGAGTCGGGAGCGAACGGAGCATCAACCTTGCGGCGCAGGTAGGAGATGTACGATTCCACGATCGCGCCGTCCCCACCCCAGTCGTA
>DATGUB010000012.1:0-7879 GCA_035301585.1 Beutenbergiaceae bacterium
AACACCCCCGGCTCGGAATTGAAGTTCTCCTGAACGAGGGCGACGTTGTTCGCCTTGGTCTCGTAGCGGGAAAACTGCCACCGACCCAGGAGTGCGCAGACGATCGCGGCGATGACGGCCACAGCAGCCCACGAGAGCCAACGGCGGGTGCGGTCGTTCACGGCGTGGCTGGAAGCTCCTCGACGGGGATCGTTTCCACGAGGAAGGAACGGGCGGAGAGGAACCCCGCGAGTGTTTCCTTGTGGTCCTCACACGCGAGCCAGGTCTTGCGACGCTCGGGGGTGTGGAGTTTGGGATTGTTCCATTGCAGCGCCCAGCGGGCGCCCGCGTGGCATGCTTTGCGACTACAGATGAGAGTGTCCATTCTGCTCGTCCTTTTCTGGTCCGGGCAACGCACGGTCCTGAATATACGTGCTCGGGACCGTTCTGCGTTCGGCTCCCGAATTGGCGTACACGACGGCGATCCACGGCAACACCACGGAAAGCGCGATGAAGAGGATCGACCACCAGTTGTGTATGACCGCCGCGAGGATGAAGAAAACCATGCGCACGCCCATCGTCCACGAGTACCGAACGATTCGGTCGTGGATCTGATCGGATTGGCTCCGACCCGCCGATGTGATCGCATGTACCTCACGCACTCTTCCAGATTACGCCAGTACCCTTGTATGCAGGTACCCCATGTGGCAACAACCACGAGAAACTCACATGCAAGGAGAACACATGTCAGAGCAGCCCCGTAGCGTCGTCATCACGGGCGCGAACCGAGGGATTGGGCGGGCGATCGCCGAACGTTTCGTTGCGGCGGGGGAGAAGGTCGCCACGATTTACCGGGGGGGTGACCTGCCCGACGGGGTGTACGGGGCGGTGGCGGACATGAAGGATCCCGACGCGATCGACGCCGCGTTCACAAAGATCGAGGAACATCAGGGCCTGACCGAGGTGCTCGTGGCCAACGCCGGTATGAATCGGGACACACTCCTCATGCGGATGAGCGACGAGGACTTCCAGGAAGTCATCGACGTCAACCTCACCGGCGCCTTCCGATGCGTGCGCCGAGCGAGCAAGGGAATGATCCGCAACCGCGGCGGGCGCATCGTGTTCATCTCCTCCGTGGTCGGCCTGTACGGTTCGCCCGGTCAGGCGAACTACGCCGCAGCGAAGGCGGGCCTGGTGGGGATGGCCCGCTCGATCACCCGCGAACTGGGGGCGCGCGGCATCACCGCGAACGTCGTCGCCCCCGGATTCATCGACACCGACATGACCCGGCAACTTCCCGAGAAGACCCGAACCGAGTACCTCGCGGCGATCCCCGCGGCCCGGTTCTCCGACCCGTCGGAGGTCGCGGCGGCGGTGGAGTTCCTCGCCTCGCGGGAAGCGGGATACATCAGCGGCGCGGTCCTCCCCGTCGACGGCGGCCTGGGAATGGGCCACTGACGCGCGGATACGTACGAGAACTTTAGGAGAAAAATGGCATTGCTCGAGGGTAAGAACCTCCTCATCACCGGAGTCCTCATGGATTCCTCGATCGCGTTCCACACCGCGCGCCTCGCCCAGGAACAGGGGGCGAACGTCGTGCTCACCGGCTTCGGACGGTCGCTGCGCCTCACCCAGGCGATCTCCCGGCGCCTGCCCGCGCCCGCACCGGTCATCGAACTCGACGTCACCAGCAACGACGACCTCGACGCGCTCGCCGGCCGGGTGGGTGAACACGCCGGTGAACTGCACGGGGTCGTCCACTCCATCGGCTTCGCCCCGCAAGAAGTCATGGGCGGCAACTTCCTCTCCGGGGAATGGAAGGACGTCGCCACCGCCCTGGAAATCTCGGCATACTCCCTGAAGTCGCTCGCCGTCGCGGCGCAACCGCTGATGAACCCGGGCGCGGCCGTCGTCGGGCTCACCTTCGACGCCCGCTACGCCTGGCCGGTGTACGACTGGATGGGGGTGGCGAAGGCGGCGTTCGAGGCGACGAACCGCTACCTCGCCCGCGACCTGGGGCCGGCCGGGATCCGGTGCAACCTCGTCTCCGCCGGGCCGATCCGCACCACCGCGGCCAAGTCGATTCCGGGATTCGGGGAGATGGAGGGCGCCTGGCCGGA
Source organism: Beutenbergiaceae bacterium (assembly GCA_035301585.1). Taxonomy (GTDB): domain Bacteria; phylum Actinomycetota; class Actinomycetes; order Actinomycetales; family Beutenbergiaceae; genus HY158. The sequence goes on from DATGUB010000012.1 coordinate 2,100, forward strand.
CCGGGCCCCACTCGGGTGGGACGTCGACAACCCCGAACCCACCGCCCGCGCCGTCGCCGCGCTGCTCTCGGACTGGTTCCCCGCGACCACCGGTGAGATCATCCACGTCGACGGCGGCGTCCACGCGATGGGGCAATAATGCCCACCCTCGTTCTCCTGCGGCACGCGAAAGCGGAGGCGGCCGGCCCCAGCGACTTCGAGCGGAAGCTCTCCGCGCCGGGTCGGTCGCAGGCGCGGCGCGTGGCCGCCCACCTCGTCGCTGAGGGTCTGGTCCCCGACGTCGTGCTGTGCTCGGCGGCACTGCGGGCCCGGCAGACCTGGGAGCAGGTCGAGGCGGGGCTCGCCGAACGCGGGCACCCGGGGGAGCCGGTCGTGCACGTGGCCGAGGAACTGTACTCGGCCCGCCCGGAGACCGTGGCCGACCTCGTCGCCGCGCAGGCGGCGGGTGAGGTGACCCTCGTCGTCGGCCACGAGCCCACCATGTCGATGACGGCCGCGGCGCTCGCCGGCCCGGAATCGGACGAAGTCGCGGTGATGAGCGCGCAGGTGGGGATCCCCACCGCCACCGCCGCCGTGCTCGAGGCCGGCGCGTGGCCCGACTTCCACCTCCCCGGTGCGGGCGCGAGCGCCGTGCGGCTGCGGGAGCTGCTCCGCACGCCCGTGGACTAACCCCCGCGGTCGAGGGCGTCCGCGTCGCCGGAGATGTACGGGTCCGCGTCCCGCACCTGTTCCTGAAACGCCGTGTGCGAACCGCGCCGACCCTTGGAGTACTCACTGAGCTCCGCCTCCACGCTCTGGGAATACGGCAGGAACGAGAGCGCGATGAAGCCGAGCAGGGCGAAGGCGATCGGAACCCCTGCCGTGGCGATCTTGATCCCCAGTTGGGCCGATTCGGACTGGACCTCGGCGTGCTGGTCGTATCCGTAGGCCGCGATGATCCACATGAAGATCGAGGTTTGGATCCCGATCACCGGGGCGGACATGAGCGACTTCAACGCAGCGAACGAACCCGTCTTCCGGGTGCCGGTGGCGCGCTCGTTGTCATCGACGAGCGCCGCTTCGAGGGCGATCCCCGCCGTCGCCATGATGTGCCGCCCGCTCATGAGCACCATGTAACACAGCAGCACGTGCCACCACGTCGAGGCCCAGAACAGCGCGGCGAGCCCCCCGATATACGGAATCATCCCGAGGAATACCGAGGCCCGGGAGCCGATTCGTTTGATGATCTTCGCGTAGAGGGGCAACAGCGCAAGCACCACGAGCATCGAGCCGACGTCGGCGATCGTTGCTTGGGTGCCCGTCGAGCGGACCACGTGATCCATGAAGAACAGGAACGCCGTGAAGTACATTCCCCACGGCGCCATCGCCGTGATCCCGTAACAGAACCACGCCCAGAACGCCCGCATCCGGAAGATCGACGCGGCATCCGCCTTGAGCTGGGCCCACGTCACGGCCTGATCCCCCGCATCGCCGAGCTCGTAGAGCTCCGGGGGATCCTTGAGGGTAGCCGCGGGGATGAGGTACAGCAGCCCGTTGAGGGCGACCACCCCCATGAGGATCGTGGCGATCCGCGTGTGCTCGGTGATCGCCCCGCCCACGAGCAGCTGGGTGGCGACGACGGTCGCGACGGCCGAGGAGATGTTCCCCACCCACGTCTTTCCCACCTCCACGTCGATCCGGTCCTCCCGGGTCGGCGCGGCGAGATAGACGTAGCTCGTGGCGGCGATGAGGTAGAAGGTCGCGGCGACGTCGAACAGGAACAGCTCGATGAGGAACACCGTGAGGATGACCGCCTGCGGCCACTCCGGGCTCGTCCACGCCATGAGCACGAGCCCGAGCAGCATGAACGGGATCGTGCGGCGCATGACGAGAAGGAACTTCCCCTTCCCCGGCCGGTACCGCATCTTGTCCAGGAGGAAACCGAAAACCGGATCGTTGAGGAAGTGCCAGATGTTGAACGCGAGGTACACCCAGCCGACGTGCTTCGGGTCGAGCCCCACGACGTCGGTGTAGAACTTCACGTACACGTTGTGGATGACGACGGTCGACATCCACGTCGCCGGCAGCGGCGTCGACAGCAGCGCTTTCTGCCGCAGCGATAACGCCACGGCTAGCCGACGCGGAGTTCGAAGGCGCCCTCACCGGCGGGGACGGAGAGCCACGAGCCATTGGCGACGGCGGAAATCGGCTCTCCGTTTCGGCTCACCTGCACGTTGCTCGCCTCGAGCACCCCGGAGGGGATGAAGAACACCGACGGCTCCGGGCCGTCGGTTCCGGTCCACGTGGCGGTGAGGCTCGTCTGGGTGGCGTGCCAGGACTGCCCATCGCCGGCGAAGGCGACCGGGCGGGGGCGGGTAAGGGTGAGGGCTGCCTCGGAGTCGGCGAAGCCCGGCTCCCACACCCAATACGTCCAGGACCAACCGTAAGAATCGAATTCATCGAGGAGGAAGATGCCGTGGTCGCCCACCCCGTCGGCGAGGGTGAGGGCCCCCCACTCACCGACGATCACCGGGACCGCCAACCGCTCGGCGGTCTCCGCACAGCGGGAGAAGATCGTGCGCGCCCGGGTGTTGGAGGACATCGCGATCGCCTCGGTGTCGACTGTGAGGTCGTACCCGTGCGGGGAGTACACCCAGTTGTCGTCGTCCAACGCGGGCTGGCCCGAGGGGATCCCCAGGTTCGCGAAATAGTTGTGTTCCCGAGCGATGATGCCCCCGGCGCCGTCGCCAGACTCGGCCCCGGCTCCGATATGCACCTCCGCCTCCCGCACCGCGCGGGCGACCTTGGTCATGAACGGGTGCACATAGGTGGTCTCGAACTGCTCGAGCAGCGGGGAGAGGGCATCTCCGATCGCCCGGTGCACCTCGGTATTCTCCAGTTTCTCGAGCTGGGCGAACTTGCGGTGGGGATCGGAGAAGTCGGCGAGGAGCTGCTCGAACTCCTGCCCGGTGGACTGCGCGAAAACGTGCAGAACAGTGCCGAAGATCTCCTGCGCTGCCGATCCCGGGGCGGGTTCGTTGAGAAGATCGTAACCGAGCACCGCCGGGTGGTCGCCGAGCCGGCGGACGACGCGGGCCCACATCGCGGCGAACCGGTCCTGCAGACCCACATCGCCGGGGCCGGGGGCGTTGGCCCAAAACGCGTCCAGCGCCTCATGCACCGCGGGGCTCTCCAAGTAGGCATCGCTCCAAAGGTCGGCGGGTGAGTACTCCGTCGAGGTGAGGGTTGCCCAGTTCGGTGCACCGTCGGAGAACCGCTGCGAGTACAGATCCTGGTGGGCGTCGAGGAGAGCAACCATGCCCGAGTGGTGAATGAGGTCCAACTGGGAGGCGAGCCAGTCGAGATACGCCTCGTCGTATTCACCCGGGCGAGGCTCGACCGCGGCCCACATCACGCCGAGCCGGATCAGCGTGAAGCCGCGGCCCGCGAGATCGACGATGTTCTCAGGGGTCCAGTCACCCTCGAAGCCCCGCTCGGTGAAGGTGCCTTCATCGGAGCTCGAGCGGTGGCCCTTCTGCACGAGGTTGATCCCGTGGAACACCCGGTGGCGGCCGAACTCGTCCCTGATTCTCAGCCCGTCGGTGATAAAGCGCATCGTTGCCTGTCTCTCCTACTCCTCGTGCCTCACTGCATACGCCGCCACCATATCGGCAAACCGGCGGGCAGGCCGGGCTGATCGATGCCTCATCTGCAATCGGCTCAGTAACCGTTCGCGCGGCGCCCGGGCCGTTGCGGGATTGATTAAACTAGACCAGTGTTCTTCGTGGGTGCGTTGCTCGCCGTCCTCGTGGTCGGGACGGCTCTGTTAGGCATCCTCGAACGGCGAGGCCACCGCCGCTACTTGCGCCGCTACGCCCGCCGCCACGGCTGGCAGTGGCAGGCCCGGGGAGATGAACCGGCGAGGGATCGGGCGCCGTTCGGGCCGTTCACAGGGAAACACCGGATCAACAGCGTCATGACCTTCGCGGCGCGGAACGATGTGAGGGCGAGGGCGTTTCAGGTGGCCTCGGCCCCGGGAGGAAAGCCCTTCACGAGAGTCCACCATTGGGTCATCATGATCGACCTTCCCGCCCCAGTTCCTTTTCTCACCGTGCGCCCCGAACCGAGGGCCGGGCGCACGGGCCGGGACGTTCAGTTCGAGTGGCAGGAATTCAACGACGCGTGGCAGGTGCACGGCGAGGACCGCAGAGTCGTGCACGCGGTGATCAATGGGCGGATGATGGAATGGCTGATGAACCCATCCAGTCGTCCCCGCCGGCTCACGAACTCGTTCGTGCTCGATGGTGAGGCGTTGTACACATTCGGCCCCGGCGGGTTGGACGCGACGACGATCGAACGCCGGGCGAACGAGCTGGTCGCTTTCACCGAACAGGTGCCGGATTTCCTCTGGGACCGTCCCCGCACATGAGCGCCCCGATCGATATCGCGTCTAGGTGCCGCAGAAGGTTCGGAAGCCGTCCGGGCCGCCCTGCGTGAAGTGCTCCGTGTCCGGTCGCCGCGCGTAGGGGTCGGTCACGAGGGCGAGCATTCGCTCGAAAGGGCTGCGATCGCCGTCAACCGCCGCATCCAGGGCCTGTTGGAGGGCGAAGTTGCGTGGTACGTAGATCGGGTTGGCGCCCGCTAACACGCGCGGGTCGGGGGAGTGCTCACGCCAGGAATCGAGCCACGCGCGCATCGCCGGGGAATCACTTGGCAGAGTTTCACCGGGCTCATCGGCAAGGCGGCGGAAGGAATTGGTGAAGTCGAGGCGCTCACCGGCCAGGAGATCGAGGAAATCCTGCGCGAGGGCGCGGGTCTCCTCGCCCGCGGGCAACCCGAGTTTGCGGGCGAACACCTTCCCCCACGCTTCCTCATAGTCGGCGGCGAAGGCGGAGAGCGCGGTCTGCGCGGCCTCGGCGTCGTCGATGAGGGGCAGGAGCGCCTCGCCCAACCGGGCGAGGTTCCACTGCGCGATCGCGGGCTGATTGCCGTAGGAGTACCGCCCCTGGTGATCGATGGAACTGAACACCGCCCCCGGCTCGTAGGTGTCGAGGAACGCGCAGGGGCCGTAATCGATCGTCTCCCCAGAGGCCATCGTGTTATCGGTGTTCATCACCCCATGGATGAACCCCACGCCCATCCAGCGTGCGATCAACTCGGCCTGCGCCGCGATGACGGCGCGGTAGAAACCGAGGTAATCTCCCTCGAGATGCGGATAATGGCGGGCGATCGCGTAGTCCGTGAGCCGGCGCAGCACCTCCTCGTTGCCGCGGGCGAGTTGGAAAGTTCCCACCCGGATGTGACTCGCGGCGACCCGGGCGAGCACGGCGCCGGGCAACGGCACCTCACGCTGCACCAGCGCGCCGGTGGCGACCACGGCGAGGGACCGGGAAGTCGGAATCCCCAGCGCGCACATCGCCTCCGAAACGAGGTACTCCCGCAGCATCGGGCCGAGCGTGGCGAACCCATCGCCGCCCCGGGCGAAGGGGGTGGGCCCAGAGCCCTTGAGGTGCAGATCCACCGTGCCGCTCGCCGCGGCACCGCGGTCACTCTCCGTATCCGGCGCTATCTCGAGCTCGCCGAGGAGGGTCGCCCGCCCGTCACCCAAGCGCGGCACATACACCCCGAACTGGTGCCCGGCGTAGGCCATCGCGACCGGCCGCTGCGCGAGCGGCCCCTTCGCGCCGAGGATGAGTGAGGGGTCCTCGCGCAGCAGGAGCGGGTCCAACCCGAGCGCCCGGGCGAGGCGATCGTTGACGATCACCGCGCGCGGTTCCGGGAACGCAGACGCCGGCCAGGGC
>DATGUB010000013.1:0-8862 GCA_035301585.1 Beutenbergiaceae bacterium
CGGGGTCGAAGAAGCGGACCTCCGAGTCCAGTGCCGCCAGGTGAGCGGTGTCGCCCTTGGTGGGGTGATCGGACGATTCGGCCCGGTAGACCACGGGGTGTCCGTCCGCCGTGGAACAGTGCAGGAAGCTGTCCGCCCCCAGTTCCTCGACGAGGTTCACCGTCACCGGCATCCCCTCACCGGGCCCGACCAGCCGCAGGTGCTCGGGACGCACCCCCACCGTGACCAGCCGTCCCGCCCCGGCCGGCACCGACTCGCCGAAGCCCTCGCGGTCCACGCGGCCGTCCGATACGGGCACGTCGAAGAGGTTCATCGCGGGGGAGCCGATGAATCCGGCGACGAACGCGTTGACCGGATCGTTGTAGAGGTCGCGGGGCGCGGCCACCTGCTGGAGCACGCCGTCCCGCAGGACCGCGACCCGATCGCCCATGGTCATGGCCTCGACCTGGTCGTGGGTCACGTAGATCATCGTGGTGCGCAGGTCCCGCTGCAGTGTGGCGATCTGTGCGCGCGTGGCCACCCGGAGCTTGGCGTCGAGATTCGACAGCGGCTCGTCCATGAGGAACACCTGCGGGTTCCGGACGATCGCCCGGCCCATCGCCACCCGCTGGCGCTGACCACCGGAGAGGGCCTTGGGCTTGCGGTCAAGGTATTCGGTGAGGTCGAGGATCTTCGCGGCCTCTTCCACCCGTTCGCGGATCTCCGCCTTCGGCTTGCCCGCAATCTTGAGGGCGAATCCCATGTTGTCGGCAACTGACATGTGGGGGTAGAGCGCATAGTTCTGGAACACCATCGCGATGTCGCGGTCCTTGGGCTGCACGTCGGTGACGTCGCGGTCCCCGATGAGGATGCGACCGGTGTTGACGTCTTCCAGCCCGGCGAGCATGCGCAGCGAGGTCGACTTCCCGCAGCCCGAGGGGCCCACGAGAACGAGGAATTCCCCGTCTTCGATCTCAAGGTCGAGCGAATCGACCGCTGGGCGTTCCGTCCCCGGGTAGATCCGGGAGGCAGTTTCATACGTTACTGATGCCACAGTTTTTCCCTTCACCGGCAGGTACGTGCCGGACGATCCGTTGTGAAGGTGCCAGATCCTTCTGACACGGCCCGCGGTGCGAGCTGGAACAAGTCTGCCACAGAAAAAGTGGCACCGAGCACACGGGCCCTATCGGTCGCCGGCGCTCTCGCCCGTTGCCGTTTCGGCCCGGTTCGCCCGCCGCCGCCGCTGGTGCACGTACACGCGCAGCGCCGCCGCCATCGCGGGCGGGTCGGTCACCCAGAACCGCGCAACCGTCGTCGCATGCCCGACCTTGATCCCGACGTCGGAGAATTTCAGGGTCGCGAGCGCGGTCTCGTCGGTCACGTCATCACCGGCGTACAGCACCGTTACCGGCGCGCCCCGGCGCCCTTCCACATCCGCCCGCAGCTTCGTGAGGGCTTTGCCCTTGGTCGCGGCGACGACGGCGATCTCCACGACCTCGTTCCCCTCGATCGGGTGCACCCCGTCGAGGGCACCCGGGCCGGTCAGCGCAGCTGCGCGGGCGGCCGCACCGACCTCGGGTTGGGCCTGACGGGTGTGGAGCACGGCCGCCGCCGGTTTGTGCTCCACCCACACATCCGCATGTGCGCCGGCAATTTCGGTGAGCTGCGCCGTCACCGCCTCCAACAGCTCCACCTCGGCCGGGTCGAGCGCGAAGTCTTCCTGGTGGAACTCTCCCTCGCCGTCGACCCGCCCGATCTCGGCGCCGTGGCTGCCGATGATCCACGTGTTCGCCGGCGGGGTGGCGAGGTGGATGAGGTCCGCGGCGGGCCGGCCGGAGATGAGCGCGAGATCGAGATCGGGCGCGGTGCTCAGCTCTTCGAGCGCCGCCGCGGCTTCGGGCAGCGGCCGGGCCTCGGCGGGATCATCGACGAGCGGCGCGAGGCAGCCGTCGAAATCTAACGCGATGAGCGCCGATTCCCGCGCGGCGAGCTTTTCCAGGGCGACGACGACGTAGGGGTCGAGGCGGGTGGGGTCCACTCCGGGCGTGGGCGCGCTCATCGCCTGCCCTCCTGCGGCCCCGGGCTGTCCGTGCGCGTCTGCGCCTGCCGCTTGAGCGAGCGCAGGAAGGAGTTCGCCCAGTGCTGCACGTCGTTGGTCAGCACCCGTCGGCGCATCGCACGCATCCGCGTGCGCCGTTCCTCGCGCTGCATTCCCAGCGCGGTCATCACCTGAGATTTCATCTGCTCGATATCGTGGGGATTGACCAGGAGCGCCTGGGTGAGCTCGTCGGCAGCGCCGGTGAACTCGCTGAGGATGAGAGCGCCGTCGAGATCCCCCCGGGCCGCGACGTATTCTTTGGCGACGAGGTTCATCCCATCGCGCAGGGAGGTCACGAGCATGACGTCGGCTGCGCGGAACAGCGCCGCCATCTCCTCGGCCGGGTACGACTGGTGCAGGTAGTGGATCACCGGCATCCCCAGTTCACCGTAATCGCCGTTGATCCGGCCCACGGTCTCCTCCACCTCGCTGCGCAGGTGGATGTACTCCTCGACCTTCTCCCGGCTCGGGCTCGCGACCTGCACGAGGGCGACCTCCCCCGCCTGCAGGCGCCCCTCGGTGAACAGTTCGCCGTACGCCTTCAACCGGTGCCGGATCCCCTTGGTGTAGTCGAGCCGGTCCACCCCCAGCAGCACCTTCTTCGGGTTGCCCAGATCCTCGCGGATCTGCTTGGCACGCTCGAGGGTCGCCCGCGAGCGGGAGAGTGCGTTGAATTCCCGGGAGTCCAGGGAGATGGGGAACGCCCCTGCCCGCACGGTGCGGCCCGAGGAGGGGATCGCCACGACCTGGCCGCGGGAGTGGAGCCCGGTGTACTGGCGCACCGAGCGAAGGAAATTATCCGCATCCCCCGCCCGCTGGAAGCCCACGAGATCGGAGCCGAGCAATCCTTCCAGGATGTCGCGGCGCCAGGAGAGCTGCCCGAACAGTTCCTTGGGTGGGAACGGGATGTGCAGGAAGAACCCGATCTTCAGGTCCGGGCGCGCGGTGCGCAGGAGGTTCGGCACGAGCTGGAGTTGGTAGTCGTGCACCCACACCGTCGCGCCCGGCGCCGCCGCGCGCGCGGCGGCCTCGGCGAACCGTTCGTTCACCTCCCGATACGTCGTCCACCACTCCCGGTGGTACTCCGGGTCGACGATGACGTCGTGGTACAGCGGCCACAGGGTCGTGTTGGAAAACCCCTCGTAGTAGGTCTGCACCTCTTCCGCGGCCAGCGGCACCGGCACCATGTCGATACCGTCATCAGAGAACGGGGCGAACTCCTCGTCCGGGGTGCCCGCCCACCCGACCCATGCCCCGCCTTCGCTCGACATCATGGGCGCGAGTGCCGTGACCAGGCCCCCGGGGGCGCGTTCGAACGTGGTGGAACCATCCTCGTCGGTGTGCGCGTTGACCGGCAGGCGGTTCGCGACGACGACGAAATCATGCTGCTTCATACGGCTCACCATAGCGCCCGGACGTTTTTCGCGGGAGGGATGCTCGCCTCGTTCCGGCGCGTCTAAAGGCTCTCCCACCGCCGGGCAATGAGCTGCAATCGCGGGTGTGAAAAGGTTTGGAAACGATGTGGGCAACTTGTGGAACTTCCCGGGCATCCGCGCGCGGGCAGCGGCCTAGGCGGTAGCGTTGGAGGTGATGAATGCCCAGTCTGCTCCGCTACCGGACATCCCCGGTTACTCGATCCTCGACATCCTCGGATCGGGAGGCATGGGCACCGTCTATTCCGGGGTCGACGCCGAGGAACGCAAGGTCGCCATCAAGGTGCTGCATCCCGGTCTCGCCGGTGATCACGACGTTCGGACGCGGCTGCGCCGCGAAGTGGCCACCCTGCACCGCGTCAAGGGCGCCCAGGTGGCCCAGGTTCTCGACGCCGAACTCGACGCGCCGCAGGCGTTCATCGTCACCGAACTCATCGAGGGGCAGGATCTGGCCGATTCCGTTGCCCAGCACGGCCCGCTCGACGAGGTCGAACTCGCGAGCCTCGCCACGGGCCTCGCCGCAGCGCTCACCTCGATCCACAACGTCGGCGTGGTGCACCGGGATCTGAAGCCGGGCAATGTCATGCTCACCGATTCGGGCCCCGTGCTCATCGATTTCGGGATCTCCCAGATCCTTGATGACACCCGGCTCACCCGCACCGGGCTCGTGACCGGGACGCCCGGCTACGTCGACCCCGTCGTGCTCACCGGGGCCGCCCCGGACGAACTCGGCGACTGGTGGGGCTGGGCCGCGCTCCTCGTCTTCGCCGCCACCGGCCGCCCCCCGTTCGGATCGGGTCCGCTGACGGCGGTGCTCACCCGCGCCGAAGCGGGCCGGGTCGACGTCGAGGGGTTACCGGAGCCGGCCGCGGCCGCCCTCACCTACGCCCTCGCGCCGAAACCCGAGGCGCGGATCGCACCCGCGCAGGTCATTGATGTTCTCAGCGCCGTCGCGAGTGGCTCGCCGGTGCCCGTGTTGGAGCTCCCCACCCCCGCACCGTCGGCTCCGCCGGCCTCCCCATCGCCGCCCGCACCCGCGCGCCACCCTGGGTTGCCGCCGACGACGGCGATGCCCGGGGCCGCGTACGCCCACCCGCCCGTGTACCCGCCGGGCAGCCACCCGGCGCCCCCCGGACTCGCCCCCCAGGACCCCGCCCGGCAGAGCGTGGTCGAGGCGTGGCCGGACCTGCCCGCCCAGCCGCCCGCGATGGCCGTGCGCCCGCCCCGGCCCCGCACGCTGGCAACGTTCGGGTTATGGGTCGCCCTGGTGTCCGTGGGGCTGGTGTGGCCCGGGGTGGCCCTCGTGGCGTTCGTCGCCGGGGTGGTCCTCACCGCCACGATCGGTTCGGCCGGCCGGGAGCTGCGCAAACGTCGCAACTGGTACGGGCGGCGGCGCCGTGACGTCGCGCTGCTGTTGCTCACGAGCCCGATCCATGTGCTCCTCGGTGCGCTCCGGTCGGTGCCCGGGCTCCTCCTCGGCGTGTTCCTTGGCGCCGTGGGGTGGATCCTCGTTTCCCAGGCCGATACGTTCCTCGCCGCTCCCGCCGCGCTCGCGTTGGTGACGTTCGTGTTCTGGTGGCTGCCGCCGTCCTCCTATTCCCGGGAAGGAACCCGAATGATCCTCGGCGTCGGTGGAGCCAGAGCGACCGGCGTCTGGCTCGTCATCGCAGGGATCCTCGTCGTCGCCATGCTCGCCCTCGCCGATGGTTCCCTCACGTGGGCACCGTTACCGGAACCGCCCAACGTCGATTTTTCCGGAGTATCCTAACGGGGTGAAAACCGTGCCGCGTATCCTTTCCCGCCCCGGGGCGTTCATCGCCGCCGGCGTAGCGGCGTGGCCCGTGATCGCCTACGCGCTCGCGAGCGGGGCCGGGGTCGGCGGTTGCGTCCGCGCGCACGGGGTCGTGGGTTTCCTCGCGACGCACGGGGCGATGATGCGCGCGGTGCCGTCCTGTCCGTCGGCAACGGTCGGTCTCCCGGAGGTCGTCGACTCCGCGATGGCCTTCCTCCTCGCGGTCGCGATCATCACCACCCTCGTTCACGTGCTCGTTGCCGCGCTCGGCTCTCAGGCCGCGGAGTGGGTGCACCGGTTCGCCGAAGCGGTTGCCCGGCTGATCGCGCCGATCGTGCGGACGGCGAAGAGTCCGTTGAATATCCGGCTCTCCCCGGTTCCCGCCGCGCAGACCCTCGGGCAACGCGTCAGTATCCGGGTACCGTGGCGGCGGGGACCGCCCTGGGTAGCCGCAGCGCTGTGAATCAACGCGCTGCATAAACGAACGCCATTCACCCGGAACTTAGAAAGCATCTGTAATGTCTAAAAAGAACAACAATCGGCGCGAGACTGCCCGGAAGGAAGCCGAGCGGATCGCGGCCAAACAAGCGGCGAGCGATAACCGGACCCGAAACATCCTCATCGGGGTGATCGCCGTCGTCGTGCTCGCCCTCGTGGGCGTGGGATATATGCTCGTGACGGAATCGCAGAAGACCGTGCTCAGCGACTTCGACGGCGCAACGCCGGCGAGCGCCGATCTACATGGGGGGATCCCATTCGGCGGTTCCGACGCCACGGCGGGGGTAGAGAACGAGGACGCACCGGCGATCGGGGTGTACGCGGACTTCCTGTGCCCCGCATGCGCGGCGTTCGACGAGGCGAACGCTGATGAGATCCGGGAGCTCGCGGAGAGCGGCACGGCAACGATCGTGTACCACCCCGTGAACATTCTCGACAGCTCCGGCGACCTCACCGGCTATTCCACGCGCGCGGCGAACGCGTTCGTCGAGGTCGTCGAGAACTCCCCGGAGCACGCACTTGAATTCATGGAGGCGCTGTTCGCCAACCAGCCCGACGCCGAAGGCTACACCGACGACGAGCTCGGCGAGATCGCTGAGTCGGTCGGGGTGAGCGCGGACGTCACGGCGAAATTCTCCGACGGCGCATACATCGAATGGGTCGACACCGCCCGCCAGCAGGCGCAGCGGGACGGCATGAAGGCGACCCCATCGGTCGCGTTCGACGGCAAGGTCGACGACTCCTTCGACTGGACCGTTCCCGGCGCGCTGACCGAACGGGTCGGCGGCTGACCGAGGTTCTCCTCAGCGCCGAACCTCTGGCACAATACCCAGTGGGCAGGTCCGAGTGACCCGCCCCGCTGGCCCGGTGAGAGTCCGGGACCGCCACCTTAGCTCAGTTGGTAGAGCAACTGTCTTGTAAACAGTAGGTCGCGAGTTCGAGTCTCGCAGGTGGCTCCATGGAACCGCAGAAGTGCGGATTGTCTCCCCAGAACACGTCTCGGACGGGCCGGGTCGGCCCCGACCCCGGGGCGCGAAGCGGATATGCTGCTTAGATCAATCTGAACCGCGGCTGCGCATGAAGTAGTGCGGAGCCCGCATTAGCAGTGAGCGCCGCCCCGCCGGGGCCCCGGCGGCGGGAAAGACCTAGCGACGGAATCAGCCCATGACGACGAAACCCGAACCGGTTCACGATATCGACTTTTCCTTCGAGCCCGTACCCCTGCGAGCGCGGCGCAGCTTTTGGTCCGTCGGCTTCGTCATGCTTGGATTCACGTTCTTCTCGGCATCCATGAGCGTCGGAGCCAACCTCGGGAACGGGCTCGACTACGCCAACTACCTATGGGCGGTGTTGATCGGCGGCATCATCCTCGGCGCCTACACCGGAGCGCTGGGATTCATGGGCGCAAAGACGGGGATGGGATTTGATCTCCTCGCCCAACGTGCCTTCGGCTCGAAGGGCTCCTATGTGCCGTCCTTCCTCATCGCGCTCACGCAGATGGGATGGTTCGGCGTGGGAGTGGCGATGTTCGCCCGGCCGACGGCGGAGCTGCTCCATATCAGCCCGTGGGTCATCGTGATCATCGCCGGTGCGCTGATGACCGGTTCAGCCTATTTCGGCATCAAGGCCATCGAGATCGTCAGTTTCATCTCCGTTCCGCTCATCGCGGGGCTGGGGAGCTACTCGATGTTCGCAGCGATCAGCGAAGGCGGTGGCGCCGATGCCGTATTCGGATCCTCTACCGGAATGCCGCTCGTCGTCGGCATCGGGCTGGTCATCGGATCCTTCGTGTCTGGCGGAACCGCCACCCCGAACTTCACTCGCTTCGCCCGCACCCCGCTCTCGGCCGTCATCACCACGGTCATCGCATTCTTCCTGGGCAACACGCTGATGTTCAGCTTCGGTGCCGTTGGCGGCGCGTTCACCGGCGAGGACGATATCTTCTACGTGATGATCGCTCAGGGGTTAGCGATCCCCGCGCTGATCGTCCTCGGTGCGAACATCTGGACGACCAATAACAACGCCCTCTACACGACCGGTCTGGGATATGCCAACGTCACCAAGATCAACAAGAAGCCGTTGGTCCTCATCGCCGGAGCGATCGGGACCATCGGCTCCCTGTGGCTGTACGACAACTTCATCGGTTGGCTGAACTTCCTCAACGCTACTCTGCCGCCGATCGGTGCCATCATCATCGCGGACTACGTGACCAACCGGCGCGCATACGACTCGACCACGCCGCCTCAGCGCACCGTCGTGTTCGGAGGGCTCGCCGGCATCGTCGCTGGCGGCCTGGCCGGCTGGTTCATTCCTGTAGGAATCGGCGCGATCAACGCCATCCTCGTGGCCTGGGTCTGCTACTTCATCGGCCGCCGATTCGAGCCGAAGGCGAGCCGCGGAGAACGAGAGGTAACCGATCCCGCTGCAGAAGAGCCGATAATCTGATGAGGAGGAGCGATGGATCTACTGGTTGAGAATGTCCGGATCGAGAACGATCCGGAGATAGTCGATATCCGGATCACGGATGGAAGGTTCGCCGAAATCGGCCCGGCCCTGAGAGCGGGCGAGGCCGAAACCGTGATCGACGGCGCCAACCGGCTGTGCCTGCCACCGATCATCGAGTCCCACGTGCATCTGGATTCGGCGCTGACGGCGGGTCAGCCCCGGTGGAACGAGTCGGGAACCCTGTTCGAGGGCATCGAGGTGTGGAGTGAACGCAAGGCGGAACTGAGTGTGCGCGACGTCAAGGACCGGGCCGGTCGCGCAATCCGGCAGCAGGCCCGATTCGGCGTGCAATACATTCGTACCCACGTCGACGTGACCGATCCTGATCTCACGGCGCTGCGTGCTCTGCTGGAGCTTCGCGAAGAGCTCGCTGACGCCGTCACTCTTCAGCTGGTCGCCTTCCCGCAGGAAGGCATCGAGTCCTTCCCGGACGGTCGCGCCCTGCTGCGCACGGCGGCGGAAATGGGGGTGGACGTCATCGGAGCGATCCCGCATTTCGAGTTCACCCGGGAGTACTCGGTCAGTTCATTGCGGTACGCGGTCGAGCTCGCGCAGGA
>DATGUB010000014.1:0-7076 GCA_035301585.1 Beutenbergiaceae bacterium
CGAACTCACCTATTCCGCCGCGTTCGTCGTATGCGTCGGCGAAACCGAGGAGGCGTTCGTGCAGCGGGCCAAGGCCATCGGCCGCGACCCGAAGGAGCTGCGCGACGCAGGGATCGCCGGCACCCCCGCCGAAGCGGTCGATCGGCTCGAGCAGGTGCGTGCGAGCGGCGCCGAGCGAGTCTACCTTCAGTTCCTCGACATGTCCGATCACGCGCAGCTCGAGCTCATCGCCGCGGATGTCACCTCCCACTTCAGCGCGGTTCGCTGACATCCGCGAGGCCGCTTCGCTAAGCTGGAACATCCTGCCTCGGGCCTTGCCCGCGAGCGCGGGCAACACCGGTGTTCCCCGCGAACGTGATCCTGGGCCTCGCAGCACCTTCCCGACATGAATATCGACACTCTTGGCACTCGATACGTCCGTACTCCCCAGAACGGAAAGAAGATGAATTCACGCACCGCCTACCAAAACCGCCGCAGGCTCACCCCGTTCCTGTTGATTCCTGTGCTCCTCGTGCTCGCCGGATGCTTCAAACTCGATATGAACGTCGACATCCGCGCGGAGGATGACGCCACGTTGACGTTGGAACTGTTCGACAAGACTGGCGCCTTGGATATGGAGGATCTCGGCTGCGAGGATATCCAAGACGATCTGGGTAACGGCACGGCAGAATCCATCGAGGATTCGGAGGGCAATACGGGCTGCCGGATCTCGGGGGAAGTTGAGCCCACAAAGAGCTCTGACGACTTCTCAATCACTCAAGAGGGTGACGAGCTCGTGTTCAAGATGGGCCGCCTCGACGAAGAGTTCGGCGGTGAGGACGGTCTCGATCTTGACGACCCCGCCATGCAGCAATTCGCACCCGAGGTGAAGATCCAAGCCTCCTTCCCCGGCGCCGTCACCTATGCCTCTGAAGGCGGCGAGATCAGCGGCAACACCGTGACCTGGACGGGAGTCGAAGTGCTCGGGACGGCCCTGGAGGCCCGCGGGGCCGCCTCGGGCGGCGCAGCTGGAGGCGGCGACACCGGTGACGATTCGACGACCGACGAGGAAGAACCGGAGGCTACCGCCACCGATGATGGCGGTGAAGACGAACAAGGAGGCGTCGCTTCCGATGACCAGGCAACGACCGGGGACGAGGGGGCGCACGGGGATGCTCGCGACGCCGACTCCAGCAGCTTCCCACTGTGGGTGCTGATCGTGCTGGGCATCCTCCTCTTGCTCGTGTTGTTCCTCATCGTCATGCTGGCCCGCCGCAAACCGGATGCCGAGCAGCCTGCGGGCAACTATCCGCCGCAACAGCAGTACCCGGGCCAGCACCCCGGAGATTTCCAGCAGCAGGGCCAATACCCCGGGCAGGGTCAGTACCCCGGGCAGTATCCCGGCTACTTCCCCGACCAGGGGCAGCCCCCGCAGCAGGGTCAGTATCCGCAGCAGGGCCAATACCCCGGGCAACAGTGGGACCAGACTCAGCCGATGCCGCCCCAGGGTCAGCAGCAATGGGACCAAACCCAACAGTGGGGCCAGGGGCCCTGGGATCAGGGCAATAGCGGCGGGCAGCCTCCGCAGCAGTAAGCGTCGAGCCTTCTCGGCCGTTCCGGGCAGTTTCGGCGGGGCTTATACGAACTCCCCGCCGAAACTGCGCCGCGAGTGAAAGCGGACTCGCTCCCCGTCTAGGCGAGCGTTCCGAGCGCCTCGGCGATCGGGGTGGGCCCGTTGTTGAAGTTAATGATCTTGCCGATCGTTTCCGGCCGGGCAAGCACCTCCGCGGCCACCTGCGCGACGTCGTCGCGCGTGACCTGTGAACGTTCTCCGTCGAGCTCGATCATGCCGGTGCCGGGATCCTCGGTGAGTGAGGAGGGGCCGAGGATCGTCCAGTCGAGGTCGGTGCCTTGTAGGTAGGAGTCCGCGGCGGCCTTGGCTTCGGCGTAGTGGTAGAAGGGAACGTCGGAGGGAACACCGTGATCGGGGCGGGAGTAGAACCAGGAAACCATGACGTACCGCGCCACCCCTGCGAGAGCAGCGGCATCCATCGATCGGATCGCGGCGTCGCGGTCGACCGCGCGCGTCCGGCGCGGATCGCCGCCGCCCGCTCCGGCGGACCACACAACGGCGTCCTCGCCTTTGAACAGGCCCGCCATCGTCTCCGCCGAGAGCGGCTCCACGTTGACGATGATCGGTTTGGCGCCCGTCTCCCGAACGTAGAAGGATTGCGCGGAACTGCGGATCCACGCCGTGACCTCGTGACCTTCGTGGCTCAGAAGCCGGGAGAGCCGCATCGCGACCTTGCCGTGCCCGCCGATGATTGAAATTCGTGCCATCCTTTGATGTTACGCCACACCCCGGCGGCGCTCATTCGGCCCCGCCGGTCGGGAGGTTCCCCAGTACCCTGGCGGGAGGCATCAACGAAGGGAATTCGGTGGAAACTGAACTGACCACGCCGGTATCGCTGACGACCAACCGCGGACTTCTCAACCACGGCGCCATCGGGTGGGCCCGCCAGCCGCTGGTCAACACGGGCGGAATCGCCTCCAGTCGCGGACGCTTCGGACGGAAGGCATGGGGGCGGAACAAGCGGTGGGAGTACTGGAACGTCATGACCCCGGCCCACATCATCGCCCTGACGGTCTCCAACATCGACTACGCGTGCGTCAACGAAGTGTGGGTCTATGACCGGGCCACGCAGCAACAAGCGAGCAAGGTCGCGCTGCGGATCCCGGCCCGCGGGGTGAAACTGCCCGGCACCCTGGGTGAGGGAGAGGTCCGCGCCTCGGGCGGCGGCGTCGACATCGCCATCGATGAACATCCCGGCGGAACCCGGCTGCGCGCACGCATCCACGACGCCGAAGCAGGCGAGGTGCGGTTCGATGTCGTCGCGGGGAAGCCGGCGAACCACGAGGCGCTCGCCGTCGTCGTGCCGTGGAGCGATAGACGATTCCAGTACACGGTCAAAGACGTCGCCCGGCCCGCCCACGGTTGGGTGCAGATCGGCTCGGAGTATCACGAGGTTCCCGGTGGCTCGTGGGCGGTGCTTGATCACGGGCGCGGCCGGTGGCCGTACAACATCACGTGGAACTGGGGCGCCGGCTCCGGGGCGAGCGGGGGCAGCGTCTACGGGATCCAAGTGGGCGGAAAGTGGACCGATGGCACCGGTTCCACCGAGAACTCCGTGTTCATCGATGGGCGCCTGCACAAGATCTCCGCGGAACTCACCTGGGAGTACGACCTTGCGGACATCGAGAAACCGTGGCGGATCTTCGGCGGCGGGCTGGATGCAACATTCACTCCCTTCTACAACAAGCAGAGCCGGATGAACCTGGGCGTACTCGCCGGCAACACCGATCAGTGCTTCGGAACATGGAACGGCACGTTCACGCCCGGCGATGACCACCGCCGCACGTACCGGTTCGAAGGGATCGAAGGCTTCGCAGAACACGTGCACAACAAATGGTGAAGGGGCCGAACGCCGCGCCGGGATCAACGCCGCGCCCGGGCGAGGGCAGAATTTCCGACGACGGTCAGCCGGCAAGGGTTCCCTGGCTCGCCGTCGCCGGTTTCGCCGTCATCAGTTGCGGGTTGGCGTGGATCGTCATGCTTCCGGTCTGGCTCGGCGGGCAGGGGTTGGCCACTCCGCTCCTCGGTCTCTACGCGTCGGTGATGATGTTCACCCCCGCCGTTGGCGCCCTCCTCGCGACGTTCTTCCTGCAGCGCCCCCGGCCCGCGCGCATCGGGAGATACCTCGGCCTGTGGCCGCTGCGCCCTGCCGGCAGAACGCTGGGACTAACTGCTGCAGCGCTGTTCGGGATCCCGCTCATCATCATCGCGGGAGCCTTCCTCGCTGCCGCACTGGGATTGTTCGCCACCGATCTCACGTACTTTTCCGGGTTCGCCGCGCAGCTACGCCTCAGCGGCGGGGGTGCGGCCCTCGAGGATGCTTCCGTGCAGCAGCTGGTGGCACTCCAACTCCTCAGCCTTCCAGTGGCGGCGATCATTCCCAACAGCCTGCTCGCGCTGGGGGAGGAACTCGGTTGGCGCGGATGGCTGCTGCCCTCGTTACTGCCGCTGGGAACATGGCCCGCGCTGCTCCTCACCGGCGCACTGTGGGGGATTTGGCACGCCCCGCTGGTGCTGCTCGGGTATAACTATGGCCTGACCGGCCCGACCGGCGTGCTATTGATGATCGCGGCGTGCACGGCGTTCGGGGTCCTGTTCGGCTGGCTGCGGCTCAGGTCGGGATCGGTCTGGCCGAGCGTGGTTGCCCACGGCGCACTCAACGCCGCTGGTGGTTTCGCCGCGCTGATCATCAGCGTGTGGAGCGGCTTCGACCCCGTCTCCTCCGGTCCACTGGGCTGGGCGACGTGGATCGTGATCGCCGCCGTGGTTGTTGTTCTCGCCGTCTGCGGGCAGTTCTCTACCCGGCGGCTACGGCAGCGCTTGGGTTAGCTCCCGCGCCGACAACCGCGCCCGCTTACCCTCGCACCGCCGCGACTGTGGCCGCCGCGATCTCCGGATCGGTAGTTTCATAACCCCCGAAGTCCGCGCTGGTCGTTGCCCCATCCGGGCTGGAATCGGGGGAAGTCGACCGCGGCTCCCGCACGAAGCGTCTGGCGGAGAAGTGAACGGCGGCTACCCCTGTCTCAGCGATCGCGCGGGCATTCTCTGGTGTCACTCCTCCGCCCGCCTGCACCTGGATCTGCTCACCGCACACGTCGATCATCCGGCGCAGCACCGAGCGGCCCTCGAATGCCGATTCCGCACCTCCCGAGGTGAGGATCCGGGACACCCCGGTTCCTACGAGCATCGACGCCGCACCGAGAATGTCCACGGAGACATCGATCGCCCGGTGGAACGTCACCTCGAGACCGTCGGCAGCCTCGACGCACCGCGCAACAAAGTCAAGGTCGGGCATCCCGGATTCGTCCAGGGCCCCGATGACGATCCCCGCGGCACCCGCCTGCACCGTATGGCGCACATCGGCGAGGGTGAGCGCCAGCTCGTCAGCGGAGTACACGAACCCGCCCGCGCGGGGGCGAACAAGCACGTGCACATCGGGCCCCACCTCAATCGCGCGCTCGATGAGCCCGAGCGAGGGGGTGAGCCCGTCGAGGGTGAGAGCACTGCACAATTCGATCCGGTCGACCCCGAGTTCTGTTCCGATCGCAGCGCCGGAAAGGTCCTGGGCGCCCAGTTCTATCGCCGTCATCATCACTCCTTCGCCGCGTCGGCGACGCGGCTATTCTTCGTTGAAACCCAATCCCAGGAGCGCGTTCTCGAGCACCTCCGCGAGCGCGGGGTGGATCCAGTACTGCCCGCGCGTCATTTCCGCGACCGGGAGATCGAAGCTCAGCGCCTGGATCGCCGGCTGGATCAGACTCGAGGCGTCCGGCCCCATGAAGTGCACGCCGAGGAGCTTTCCGGTGGCCCGATCCCCCACGGCCTTCACCAACCCGGTCGTATCCTCCATCGCCCACCCGTATGCCACGTCCCCGTACTTCTGGGTGTGCGTGGCGACGTCGTAGCCCGCCTCCCGCGCAGCCGTTTCGGTGAGCCCGACCGAGGCGATCTGTGGGTGGGTGAACACCGCCGCGGGAACGAAGCGGTGGTCGAATTTTCGTAGGTCGCTGCCGCCGTTGAAGGTCTCGACGAGGTTGTGGGCGACGGCGCGCGCCTCCTGGTTCGCGACATGTTTGAGTTGCAAGTCGTTCGTCGCATCCCCGAGCGCCCAGATGCCTTCGACGTTGGTCCGCCCATACTCGTCGGTGATCACCCGGCCGTCCTCGTTCTCGATCCCGGCCGCTTCGAGGTTCATGCGGTCCCCGTTGGGGATCCGGCCGGTAGCAACGAGGAGCATCTCGGCGCTCACCTCGCGCCCGTCCTCGCAGATCAACGTGACGCCGTCGGAGGAGTGCTCCCCGTTGGCGCGGGTGTGGCCGGAGCGGGCGGCGCGCACGGTGGCACCGAGTTCGACGGTCCATTGTTCGCGGGCGAGGATAGTGAACGCGTGTGAGATTTCCTCGTCCTCCCCCCGCAGGAGGGCATCGCCGCGGGTGATGATGCGTACATCGACTCCCAGCGCGCTGAACACGTGCGCGAACTCGGCGCCGATGAAGCCGCCTCCGTAGATGATCATGGATTCGGGGAGTTCGGGGATGCGCATGACCGTGTCGGAGGTCTCGTAGCGCACACCCGCCGCGGTGATCACTTCGGGGATGTAGGGGCGGGAACCTGCGGCGATGACGATCTGCTCGGCCTTGAGGTCCACGGCTCCCTCGGGGCTGGTTATGCGCAGCTGTTTCGGCCCCACGAACTCGGCGGTGCCGACGTATGCGGTGGTGTTCGGCTCCCCCGAGCGCCGGTACTCCAGGCCCGCCTCAGAGATCGGATCGATTCGGTTGAAGATGCGATCGCGGATGTCGGTCCAGCGCACGTTGTCGAGCGTCGCGTCGATCCCATATTTGCTTGCGCCCCGGATCGTGTTCGCTACTTCCGCCGCATACACGAACATCTTCGTCGGGATGCACCCGACGTTGAGGCACGTGCCTCCGAATATTCCGTGATCGATGATGGCGATTTGTTTGTCGTCCAGTTCGGAAGTCACGAGCGAGTTGCCGGAACCGGAGCCAATGATTGCGAGATCTACTTCAGCCACTCATCAAGGGTACGACACAGCCCGGCCCGCCAGCGCCGAAAGTTCGCACCGTTCAAAGCTCCAGATGAAGGCGGATAGCTGCATCGAGCTGCGGCACGAGCCCGCGCGGCACGGATCCTACGCGTCGACCGACCCTCTCGATCGCGACCGCTCGAACCTGCTCGATCTGCGCCTTGGAATTCCTGTTGAGTCCTGTAATCGCGGACCAGGCGGATGTTCTCACGCCTCTAGCCCATCCGAAGCTGCCTGCGCCCACACGGCCTCGTCTCCAGAGTCCTCCCATTCCTGAAAGGCAGCGGCGTACTCATCCATGAGCTCCGGCGCCCGCAGAAGGCGGATCGCGTGCCGCACACCCTCAGAACGTGAAGCCAGCCCACGCTCCGCGACGTAGCGGTCAAGTTCCGCGACGTCCTCAGCAGACAGGCTCAC
>DATGUB010000015.1:0-10206 GCA_035301585.1 Beutenbergiaceae bacterium
GGCTGACCAGCGCACCACCCGCATGGGTTTCGCCGGCGGGATCCTCACCTGGTTCGCCGTGGGCTGCCCGGTGTGCAACAAGATCGCGCTGCTCGCCCTCGGCTACTCCGGCGCGATCACGTGGTTCGCCCCGATCCAGCCGGTGCTCGCCATCGGCGCGCTTATCCTCACCGGGCTCGCACTCCTGTGGCGACTGCCTGCCCAGATCTCCTGCCCACTCCCCTCCGCGGCCCCGACGCCACAGGAAAAGGCGGAGACGGCGCCATGACGAGCAGCGCTCCTCGCCGCAAGCACAACGACACCGCGAGCAAAGCAATCCGCCTGGGCGACCTCGAGGCACAGGTGATGGACCTGCTGTGGGAGGGCAACGCCCTGACGGTGCGCGCGATCATCGATCGGCTCGCTTCCCAGCACGCCTACACCACGATCGCCACCGTGCTGAGCAATCTGCGCAAGAAGCAGCTCGTATGCACCCAGAAGGAGGGTCACACAACGCTCTACGGTGCCTGCGTGAGCCGAGAGGAGCACGCAACGAGCCTTATGGAGCACGCGCTCGACACCAGCGGTGACAGGACCGCCTCAATCCTCCATTTCGTCAACAACATGCCCGAAAGTGACCTGCGCCTGCTCCGGGAGCACCTCTTGTCCAAGGGTGAAGGCGAATCCTGATGGGTGTAACGGCCGTGACGCTTCTGCTCTCCAGCGCGCTTCTGCTCGCTGCGCTGAGCGGGCCGGTGCTGCTGCGCCGCTCCGCCCCCGCACTCGCGTCGATCCCGAGGGCTGCTGCCCTCACCCTCACCCTGTCCGCACTACTGTGGATCGCCGCGCTCGTCGCGCTCGGACCGGTGGTCGCATGGATCAGCACCGGCCCCTCCTGGCTTCCCCAGCAAGCAGCGGAGGTCTGCGGCAGGTGCCTGAGCGCCTCCTCCCCCTTCGCCCAGGGCGCGGTCTCGCTCGGGATCCCCGCGATCGTGCCCCTCGCCCTTCCTGCCCTCGGGCTCGCCGCAGCGCTCATCGGGCTCATCGGCGAAGTCGTGCGCCTCAAGCATTCCCATGCCGCGCTCGCCCGGACACTGCAGGGATCCAGCACGCAGGACGTGCTGCACGGCCACTGGGTGCACATCACCCCCGACGCCCGGCCGGTGGCGTTCTCCTTCCCCCACCGCAACGGCGGAATCTTCGTCTCCCGGGGCACGCTCGCGGCCCTGACCCCCAAGGAGCTCGCCGCGGTTCTCCAGCACGAGCACGCCCATCTGCGTCAGCGTCACCACCTGTACCTGACGATCCTCAATGGCACCACCCGCTATTTCCGGTGGATCCCGTTCATCCGCGCCGTGCGCGCCGCAGTTCCCCACTACTTGGAGATCGCCGCCGACCGCGCGGCCAGGAACGTCTCGGGCACCGCAGCGCTCGCCGGGGCGCTGCTCCACCTCGGCCAACCGGCACTGCCGGAGACCGCTGCGCACCTACCCGAGCATGCGGTGTTACACGCGGCGGGCTCGGAGCGGATCCGCCACCTCACCGGCCAACCCCGGCCACGGGCGAGCACCGCGATGGCGGCAGGGGTCGGCGCGTACGCGTTCATGCTCGCCGCAGCAATCGCTGCCGTGCACTGGCCCTACCTGTTGGCGATCCTCACCGGCTGTTAAGCAGCGCGCGTTCCACGCGTTCAGCAGCGGACAGTCCGGCGAGGAGGGCCCCTTCCATGTGCCCGCCAAAGGCCGGTGCCGTTTCCGTCGTGGCCCAGTAGAGCCGCTCGTGCACCGGTGCGTGAAATTCCGGGCCGCCGAAGGATCCGCGCGCCGAGGCCGGAGCAGCGGCGGGTTGAGTGTACCGCTCCCGACTCCAATCGGTGACGTGGAGTTCCCGGGGGTGCGCGGCCTCGTCGCCGAACAGGCGGACGAGCTGGCCGCGGAACGCCGCCGCGATCTCCTCGGAGTCTGCGTGGGCGAAGTTCTCCGCCGGCGCGAAGCCGAAGATCGCGGCCGGGCTCGCCTCCGGTCCGCTGTGGTCGTGAAACTCCCGGAACGGCCCGGCGTAACTGATCGCCGCGCCCGCGAGCCCTAGTGGGTGCCAGAAGTCAGCGTCGTAGACGGCGATCGCCTTGATCATTCCGGCCATCCATACCGGCACGCGCCGCGCCGACTCCCGCATGCTAGCGGGTAGGTCGGGGCGGAAGGACAGCTGTTCGACGGCGAGGGCCGGAGGCACGGCGAGGATCCCCTGTGCCGCGCGCAAGGGCCGGCCCGCGACCTCCACCTCGAGCCCGTCGGCGGCGAAGGTCACCGAGGCGGCCGGGCTGCCGAGGCGCAACGTCCCGGCGGGCAGTTGGGCAGCGAGCGCCTCAGCCAATCGCTGCGCGCCGCCGGCGAGGCGGAAGGCGGGCCCGTCGATCGGGTTGCCGCCGAGGCGCTGGGCGCCCCCGTCGGCGGTTTCGAAGAGGGCGTCCCCCTCGATATCCTGGGAGTAGATCTCCAACCCGAGGTCGGTGGCTGCCGCCCGGATGACCGGTTCGTTCGCCCAGAACCACGTAGCTCCCGCCTCGATCACTCCCCCACCCGCGGGCACGGAATGCGCCCGACCGCCGACGCGGGTGCGGGCCTCCACGAGCGCAACGCGGCGGGTGCGGCTGAGTTGGTGGGCTGCGGTCAGGCCGGCGAGGCCCGCGCCGATGACGATGGCATCGACGTGCTCAGTGGTCGCGGTCATCGGGGATCTGCCTCTCCTTGGGAGTGAGGGAAACGGGCCGGAACCGCGCGGTGAGCCCGGCAAGAGGGACGAGGAAGGCGATCGCGATGATCGACAGCACCGAGAAGCTGCTGACCGCGAGCAAGGGTCCCGCCGCGAAAGCCGCGGTCGCGCCGAAGAGGTTGGCCAGGGCATCCACCCCGCCCTGGGAGGAGGCGCGGGTCTCGTTGGAGATCACCGCACTGAACAACGCCGAGCCGGCAACGTTAATGAAGGACCAGCCCACCCCGAGCAGGATGAGCGAGGCGATGAGCCAGCCGATGTCGGTGGGCCAGAGTCCGCCGATGACGAGCGAGGCGAGGAAGACGCCCAGGCCCATGACGATGGCCCATCGGTGTCCGAGCCGGTCGGAGATGATTCCCACGAGCGGCGCGAGCGCATACATCCCGACGATGTGCAGGCTGATGGTGATGCCCACGAGCGTGACCGAATCCCCCTGCTGGGCCATGTGCACCGGGGTCATCGTCATGATGGAGACCATCACCACCTGCGCAGTCAGGATCGCGATCAGGGCATACCGAGCCGCGTAGTTCGTTCGCAGCTCAGCGACGATCAGGCGGATGCGCCCCTGGCGCGGGCCGGTGGCGGCGGCTGGGGCCGCGACGGTCTCTTGCAGCACTTGCAGCGGGTCGGGGCGCAGCCACACGAACACGAGCACGCCGGCGAGCGCGAGGCAAACTCCTGCGATGAGGAAGGCTCCGGCGAACACCGTGAGCCCGGTGTGGCGGCTGAGCACCTCGCCGGGGACGCCGAGGTTGGGGCCCAGGACGGAGCCGAGGGTGCCGAACCATACGATCAGGGCGAGCGAGCGGCCTTTGCGGTGGTGCGGCGCGAGGTCGGTGGCGGCGAATCGGGCCTGCAGGCTGACGGCCGAGCCGGCGCCGATGAGCAGCAGTCCGATGAAGAGCGGGACGATCAGGCTGTACTGCGCGGCGCCGACGAGGATGATGCTGCCCACGGCCGCCGTCCACCAGCCCGATGACAGCGCGAAGCGCCGACCGAACCGGGCGGCGAGGGTTCCCAGCGGCAGGCCCATGAGCGCCGCACCGAGGGTGCTCGCGGTCCGGGCGAGTCCGGCCCAGGTTTCGCTGCTGGTGACCTCGCTCGCCAGGAGGATTCCGATCGAGGGCGCGATCCCTACCCCGATCGTGCCGATCACTTGGGTGATGATCAGCACGAACATGGTCCGCCGTTGCACCTGTTCGTGAGCTCGGGTGAGCTCGCCGTTGAGGTTCTCGCCGGGGGCGGCGGGGGCACGGTTCAGCATGCTGTTCTTTCGTCTCCGGATATAGAGGTGTTGGCTTTTTCTTCGGGGGTGTCTTCTTCGCCCGGGCGACCTGCGGCGTCGAGCACCATTCGGAACCTCGCCTCGCCGGCGCGTACGCGATCCACCGCGGACTGGGCGTCGGTGAGGGGCAGCTGTTCGATCCACGGGCGCACCCCGTTGACCACCGCGAATCGCATCGTCTCCTCGATCTGCACCGGGCTGCCCGTCAGGTGGCCGGTGATACTCAGGGCGTTCATCACCAGGGGTGCCACCGAGAACTCCAGCTTTGAGGAGTCCACGCCGAGGAGCACCACCTGCCCGCGTGGGCACAGGCCCCGCATGAGGTCCTTCAGCGGTGGCGGAGCGGGAATGGTGCTGATGATGAGGTCCACTCCCCCGAGGGCGGAGAGCGCCTCGGCAACTGGCACCGAGTCCAGGTCGAAGTAGTGGTCTGCGCCGAGGTCCGCAGCCGCCTGCGCCCGTTCGGAACCGCGTGCCATCGCGGCCACCTCGTAGCCCATGGCAGCAGCAAACTGCACGGCTAGGTGCCCCAGACCGCCGATTCCGAAGATCGCCACGCGCCCGCCGGCGCGGGCCCCGGCGCCGCGCACGGCATTGAACGTCGTCACCCCTGCACACCCGGGGGGGAGCGGCCTCGGCGAAGTCGAGCCCATCGGGGATCCGGGCGAGCGCGTCGGCGGGCACCGTGATGGAATCGGCCCAACCGCCAGGATAATCGATCCCCGGAACCTTCCGCTGTGCGCAATGGACCACGTCACCACGGCGGCACAACTCGCACGTTCCGCAACTGCCGCCGAACCATCCGACCGCGACTCGGTCCCCGACCTGCCATCCGCTTACGCCGTCACCCAGCGCGGCGATCCGCCCGGCCACCTCGTGGCCCGGGGTCGCCGGCAGCGCCGCCGGGTCCGCCGTCGCTACGGTGCCCAGATCAGCCCCGCATACGCCGGCGGCGACGACCTCAACTCGCACCCACCCCGGCTCCAACCATGGAGGCGGCACCGCTGCTGCTTCGACACGACCGCCGGGCTGTTGCACCTGCATTGCTCGGGTCTGCACACGAACCGCCTCACACTCGAAAAGTTCCCTTGCCCCGGGTGAGCCTACGTCCCCGTGCGTTCTCCCACTAGGGGCCCACGCTGAACGGGGACCTAGGGAATGCTTATGACCCCGGCCCTTCCCATAATGGGCCCCTATGGGTGCATTCGTGCCCGTGGCCTACACGCGGGGCGGCGGAGGTTCCTACCGTGGAGATGCACCTCAGGTGCCGAAGAATTTACCACGTACCGAAGGAGAAGGACCATGGCGTACCTAGAAGTCACCCTACAGGTGAACGAAGCCGATCGCCCGGCTGCAGCAAGCGTGTACACCAAGTACAAGCAACCCTTCCTCGAGTCGATCGCCGGGGCAACTAGCAAAGAACTTCTTGTTCGCGACGACGACGTGCAGGTGCTCCACGGTTTCAGCACCGTCGCGGACGCCCAGGCGTATCTCGAATCGGAGTTGTTCACACGCGATGTGGTCAACGAACTATCCCCACTGTTGCAGGCCGAACCGGAGATTCGGATCTACGACGTCGCCTAACACCGCTCCCAGCAGTGCCGGCAGCGCGGGTGGTAGAATCTGGGCTGTGGAAACACGCCTGAGTCCTGAAGGGCTTCGATACGCACAAACAGTGGCGAGAGTCGGCTCTTTCGGCGCTGCCGCCCGCGCGCACCACGTCACCCAACCCGCCCTCTCCAACAGCATCGCCACGCTTGAGCGGCAGCTGGGCGGGCCACTGTTCGTCCGGTCGCCAACGGGCACCACCACCACGGCGCTGGGAACGCGCATGATGCCGGTGATCGATGAGGCGGTCGCCGCGTTGGATGGGGTGATAGCCGAAGCGCACCGGTGGTCCTCACCCCCGCCAGACGAGGTCCGGGTCGGGGTATCGCCGTTGATCGATTTCACCCTCGTCAACCGCATCTACGAAACGATCTCTCACCACTTTGAGGTGGTGATCAGGGAAGCAGACCTCGCCGACCTGCGTCATTCGCTGGCTACGGACGCACTCGACTTGATCGTCGTCCCCTCCGTCGCCCCGATGCCGCGCTATGAACGGCACGTGGTGTATTCCGAGCCGATCGTGTTCGTCGGCGCGGGTGACTCGGCCGCTGAGCGGGTGGAGCTCTCTGAGCTCACCGAACGTCAGCTGATTCTCGTTCCCGATAGCTGCGGATTGACAGTGTTCACTCGGGATCTGCTGGAAGGCAACGGGCTGGCCTTGACGACCTACCCGGGGGAAGCGGCAAGTTACCGCGTACTGGAAGACTGGTCGCGAATGGGCCTGGGATCGGCGCTCTTGCCGCTTTCGAAACTCTCGACTCAGACCTCGCAGGCAAGCGCGGTCTACGATGAGGGGGTGCCGGTGGAAATCTTCTACGAGGTGATCTGGGATCCCACCTCGGTTCTCGCCGAAGATTTCCGTGCGCTCGTCGCGCACCTGACAGAGCCGGCAACCGAAGGGGCGTAACTGTTACGAACGGCGGGCGCCTGCCGGTATCTACCAGAATAAGGGAATTCGCGGGCGTAACCCGTGAACGCCACAGGTATGTCGTCGCCGCACAAGGGGCGCGGAAAGGGTCGGTTTGCGGGAATTGTCGTCAAGGCGTGAGTCGCAGGCTGTGCAGCACAGACCGCCGTTGTCTCCTGGGAGTGGGCCGCTGCTGCCATTCCCCACCGCTCTTCTCGCGGCGGTGGCCGGAGGCCTGAGCTTGAACGCGGCCTTTCCGGGCCTCGGCTGGTGGCCGTTGGCCTTCGTCGCCATCGCTCTGGCGCTGCTTTCGCTTGAGGGTCGCAGCCTTCCTGAGTCCGTCCTCGTCGGTGCGGCATTCGGCGCAGGGTTCTACTTTCCTCATGTCTCCTGGGCCGGTTCGTTCCTTGGAGACAATCCCTGGAGCTGGGTTCCCTGGGTGGCGCTCGCGTCGGCTGAAACGCTCCTCATGGCCGCGCTCTCACCGTTGATCACGCTCGCCTACCGATGGTTTCCCTCAAACCTTCGTGGTCGCGCTGGTGGTATTGTCGCGCTCTCGGCCCTCGTTGCCGGCGCGTGGCTGGTGCGAGAGATCGTTCTCGGGTCGTGGCCATATGGCGGGTTCCCCTGGGGGCGCCTGGGGATGAGTCAGTCGGCGAGCCCGTTCGCGCAGCTCGCTTCATGGATCGGCGTCTCCGGGTTGGGATTCATCATGGTGATGCTATCCGCGAGTCTGCTCGAGCTACTCAGGATCTCTATCCGCAGTCATCGTCGCGACGTCGCTACTCGCCGGGATCTCCTCGCACGGATACCAATACGAAAAGCGGTTACGCTCCTCGTTGGGATCGGCATCCTCGCCCTCGTGCCGCAGTACCCCACCGAGAATGCTGGCTCCCTTCGCGTTGGCGCGGTCCAGGGAAACGGTCCGGCCGCCTATGCCGACACCCGCCGAGCCGGGGAAGTGCTGGCGGCACAACTCGCCGCCTCCCAAGAACTGGAAGGCGAAGACGTCGACCTCGTGCTCTGGCCGGAGGGAGGCGTCGACCTCGATCCGATCGAGGATCCGGGCACCGCGCTCCAGTTGACCTCAGCAGCTCGCGCCTATGGTGCGCCGATCCTGTTGAACGCCGCTGTCGAAACTGACAACGAGGTCTACAACCGGTCGCTGCTCTGGAGCGAAACCGGGCCGGTCGGCAGCCACGCGAAGCGCCACCCCGTGCCGTTCGGTGAATATGTTCCCGATCGATGGCTGTATGAGAAGATCGCGCCCGGGCTCGTGGGTATGTTGCAGCGCGAATATCTTCCCGGGGATGAGCCCCCTCTCCTCGAAACCGATGGTGTCGAGGCGGGTTTGGCGATCTGCTTCGACGTCGTTTTCGACGAGGTCATCACCGAAAGCGTGTTAGGGGGTTCGCAGGTGCATTTGTTCCAGACCAACAACGCAGACTTCCGCGGCACGGACGAACATCTCCAGCAGCTGGCTTTCGCACGGATGCGTGGCATCGAGACTGGGCGCAGCGTCGTCAACCTCTCGACGACCGGATCGAGCCAAGTGTTCGACCCGGCCGGTAACGCCGTAGCCGAGCTCGCCGCAGACACCGCGGGGGCGATGGTCGTCGATGTGGAGCTTCGCAACGGCGTCACCGCCGGCGTCGCTGTCGGCCCGTGGGTGCACGGAGCCCTCCTGTGGGGCACTCCCACAGTTCTGGCTGGACTCGGCGCATTAGTGAGGGCAAGGCGCCGCTCCACTTCGTCTTGAGGCCTACGAGGAAACACCCGAGCGGCTAGCTCCTGCCATTCCACGAGGAGGAACCGAGATCGACGAGGCGCTTCGTCGGTGACGCACCGCGCGTACCGGTCAACGGTTCTTGCGCGTTTTTTCCTCGTTAGCGTGTTGGATCGCGTCGACGAGTTGGTCTTTGTTCATCTTGGATCTGCCGGAGATGTCCAGGCGCTTCGCCACGTCGTAGAGGTGTTGCTTCGAGGCGTTCGCATCGACTCCGGCGGCGCTCTTGCCGCTGCGTCCGCGGGTACTTTCCGCCTTCGAGTCCGAGGGACCCTTCTCGTCCTTCGCTTCCCAGCGGTCGCCGACCTTTTCGAAGGAGTGCTTCAACGCCGAATAGGCGGTGCGGTTCGCGCGTTCTCCCTCACCGTATTCCTCGACCGCCGAATCATGGGCCTTCGCAAACGTGCGCTGGGCCTTTGCCGAGGACTTCTTCAGAGTGCTCGGCAACTCACTCTTCTTGGGTTTCCCGCTCTTGTTCAGCTTCGGCATGATTCCTGCCTTTCATCGGATTCGACACCCCACGCTATGCCGGAGAAGGATTTCTTCTCTAGGGGTTGCCTTCGCGCGCGCAAACGATAGGGTCATCCGCGTTGGGCCTCGGCTCAGTCAGCGGTGCCTGACGCTTTGAACGGCAGCCCACTCTCACCTTTCGCCCAGGAGTGGCACGACCGAACCGCGTGGCGAGAGCAATCTCGCGGTCGGTCGTTAAGGTGAGTGCATGACTATTCCCGAACTTTCCCTCAGTGACGGTTCCCGCGTACCCGCCCTCGGCCAGGGCACGTGGCACATCGGCAACGATCCAGATGCACGCCCGACGGAGATTGCGGCCCTGCGCGCGGGCATCGACGCGGGAATGACCCTCATCGACACCGCCGAGATGTACGGCGATGGCGCGAGTGAATCCGTCGTCGGGGAGGCGATCTCGCCCGTGCGCGAGCAGGTGTACCTCGTCGTTAAGGTGCTCCCCCACAACGCCTCGCGCAGCGGAACCACGTCGGCGTGCGAAGAGTCACTAGAGGTTCTCGGCACCGACTGGGTCGACCTGTACCTGCTGCACTGGCCCGGCCCTCACCCGATCGAGGAAACGATCGAGGCGTTCGAGTCCTTGAAAGATCGGGGTCTCATCGGCGCGTGGGGCGTGAGCAATTTCGATCCGTATGACCTCGCTGCCCTTCCGGCCGCCCCGGTCGTCAACCAAGTGCTGTACAACCCGAGCCGCCGGGGCATCGAATTCGATCTGCTGCCGATGCAACGCGCCTACACCCCGCCGATTCCGGCGATGGCCTACTCCCCCATCGAGCAGGGCCGGCTGCTCGATCACGCCCTCCTCCGGTCGATCGCCGAGCACCATGGCGCCTCGGTCGCCCAAGTGTTGCTTGCGTGGGCGATCCGCTCAGGGGATGTTATCGCGATCCCCAAGTCCGCCGACCCCGCCCGGGCGGTCGAAAATGCCGCTAGCGCGTCGATCGCCTTGACGGCCGAGGACCTCGCAGCGATCGACGCGGTCTTCCCCGCTCCGACGACGGCGATGCCGCTCGAGGTGCTGTGACCTCGCTCTCCGTACGCCCCGCGCGCGCCCCGAAACACCCCGTGTGAGCCATACCACTGAAATGACGACTTTCGGCTCCGCGAGGGCTCGGGAGCGACTTCCGCTTTGCGTTGGCACATTAACGAAAGCCCCCGGTAGGCACCTCGAGACCGAAACAGTAAAGCCAACGCAAAATCGGCGAGCGTTTCATGGCTGAATCTTGACTCGCGATCTCATCCTGTTACGGTAAACACCGATGCCTACACAAAGCGCAGATACCGTGACTATTACTGAAAAGACAAATTCCACCCTTACCAGCACGTCCGGACTTTCGTTCCGGC
>DATGUB010000016.1:0-9569 GCA_035301585.1 Beutenbergiaceae bacterium
CTGAAGTGGGCCAGGAGTTCGGCCGCGCCGCACGCAGCGCGATCGCGCACGCGGGGCCCGTCGACCTCATCGCCAGCCACGGGCAGACCCTGTACCACTGGGTGGAGGAGGGCGAGGTCAAGGGCACTCTGCAGATCGGCAACCCCGCCTGGATCCACGCGGCCACGGGCAGCCCGGTCATCTCCGACTTCCGTTCCGCGGACGTCGCGGCGGGCGGCCAGGGCGCGCCCCTCGCGTCAACGCTTGACCAACTCTGGCTGGGTGATCGCCCCACCGCGGCCCTGAACCTCGGCGGGATCGCCAACATCACCATTGTCGATGGCGGCGCCGTGACGGGAGATACCGGGCCCGCGAACTGCCTCATCGATGCCGCGGCGCGGCGCTTCCTCGGGCGCGCCCGCGATGAGAACGGGGAGGTGGCCCGTTCCGGCCGGATCAACGCCGACGCGCTCGAGGTGCTCCTCGCCGACCCGTTCTATCGGCGTCCGATGCCCAAATCGACCGGCACGGAGTACTTCCACGCCGAGTACGTGCGCGACCGCCTCGGGCCCCTCCACCTCGAAGGGCCGGATCTGTTCGCCACGCTGACCGAACTCACCGCTCGCACCGCTAGCGAGGCGATCAACGCCTTCGCCCTCGAGAGGGTCGTCGCATCCGGGGGCGGGACGCGAAACCCGTTCCTCCTCGAGCGACTCCGGGCGCACCTCGAGGCTCCGCTCATGCTCACCGACGATCTCGGGCTCCCCGCGGACGCCAAAGAGGCCTACCTCTTCGCCTTGCTAGGCTACCTCTCGGCCCGCGGCCAACCTGGGGTCGTTCCCGGCCGCGCAGGAAGGACGGCGACGGGCGCCGAGCGAGCATCGATCCTGGGGGTAGGCACCCCAGTCGCCACGGAGAGGCCCGCAGCCAGGGCGCGGCGGGTGCGAGTGCAAAAGGAGAACGCACAATGGTAGCAACCGGTGACCTGCACTGGAGTACCGAGCAACCGAATCCGGCATCGCTCGACCTCGACACCCGATCGACGGCCGACATCGTCGAGACCCTCCTCAGCGCCGACGCCAGCGTCGCCGCAGCTGTCGCTGCGGTCGGGCCCGAGATCGCCGCCGCAGCCGAGCTCGTGGTGGAGACGTTCACCCGCGGCGGAACCGTGCACTACGTGGGTTCGGGAACCTCCGGGAGGATGGGCGTGCTCGACGCCGTCGAACTGCTCCCGACCTTCAACGTCGACGATTCGCAGGTCCGCGCCCACCTGGCGGGCGGGCTACAGGCGATGACCCTCGCAGTGGAGGGCGCGGAGGACGACGATGCCGCCGGGGAGGCGATCGCGCAGGAGGCGGGAGCCCGCGACCTCATCGTTGGACTCACCGCCTCCGGACGTACCCCGTTCGTCCGCGGCGCCCTCGCGAGAGCAACGAGCCGAGGGATCCCCACCGTTCTCGTCTCCACCAACCCGGCCGCCCCGCTCACCGCGCTCGCCCACATCGCGATTCTGCCCGATACCGGGCCCGAGGTGCTCACCGGTTCCACCCGCCTGAAAGCGGCGACGGCGCAGAAGATGGTGCTCAACGCCCTTTCGACGGCGGCGATGGTCCGGCTCGGTAAGGCCTACAGCAACCTCATGATCGACATGATCCCGACGAACGAGAAGCTCCACATCCGCTCGGTGGGGATCCTGCGGCAGGCGAGTGGGGTGAGCGAGGAGCGTGCGAGGGCGGCCCTCGAGGAGGCGGAGGGGGTGGTGCGAGTGGCGCTCGTGTCACTCCTGGCAGGCGTGGACGCGACGACCGCGGGCGAGGCCCTCGCGCGCCATCGGCCCAACCCGCATCGCGAACGCGACCCATCGGGCATTCGCAGTGCCGTGCGGGAGTTGGAGAGGACCCTAGGATGAGTGAACTGGCGATCACGGCGCGGATCCGCGGGCAGCTCGACCAGTTGGGCGAGGCGCACCGGTTGGTGGCCAAGACGATCCTCGCCGCCCCGGCCGAATGCGCCGCGATGTCGATCCGCACCCTGGCGCAGACGGCAGGGGTATCGCAAGCGACGGTGAGCCGGTTCTGCCGAGTGTTCGGCCTCCACGGGTATCCCGAGCTGCGGCTCGCGCTCGCGGCCGAACAGGGCCGCTCCGCCCCACAGGCCGAGGGTGATATCGCCGAGGGCGATGACCTCGCCTCCGTGGTGCGGAAGATCGCCCGGTTGGACGCGCAGGCCGTGGTCGACACCGCGCACCTGCTGGACCTGGAGAACCTGAGCGGGGCCATTGACGCCTTATCCCGCGCTCACCGCACGTGCATCTACGCGGTCGGCGCCTCCGCCGTCGTCGCCGCCGACCTCGCCCAGAAGCTCACTCGGATCGGCAGGGGAGCGTTCGCCTACGGCGATGCGCACATGGGGATCACCTCCGCTGCTGTTCTCGGCCCCGAGGACGTGGCGGTCGCGTTCTCTCACAGCGGAACGACGGCGGATACGTGCGCGATGCTACTCACCGCCAAGGATCAGGGCGCGGTGACGATCGCCGTCACCAATAATGCCTCCTCACCGCTGGCACGGATGGCCGATCACACCCTGTTGACGGCGGCGCATGAGGCGGTGTTCCGCTCCGGGGCGACGGCCTCCCGGTTGGCGCAGCTCGTCGTCGTCGATTGCATGTTCGTGGGGCTCGCGCAAGCAACGTTCGCCGAGTCCCAGACCGCGCTGGAGGCGACCTATCACGCCGTTCGCCAACGGGGAATCTCGCCTGGAAAGACCGATGAGAAGGACGGATCTGTCGCGCCCGGATGACGCGGCGCCTCCCGTGTGGCAAGACACGCGCCTCAGGCACTGGCGGATCCGGCATCGGTAGTGTGCAATGGATGGGTAGCCCAGGCGAGAGGAAGTAAGAACTGATGAGTCGTGTTGGAGAAGGTGCTGACCTGCTCACGTGCTCCTTCTGTGGCAAGTCCCAGAAGCAGACGAAGCGGCTGATCGCCGGGCGCGGCGTCTATATCTGTGTGGAATGCATCGAGCTCTGCAACGAAATCATCGCCGAGGAACTCGCCGAAGACACCGAAACCGAGATCGTCGAACTGCCCAAGCCGCGGGAGATCTACGAACATCTCCAGGAATACGTGGTTGGTCAGGAGCGCGCGAAACAGTCCCTCGCCGTCGCGGTCTACAACCACTACAAGCGTGTGCGTGCCGGCGGGAAATTCCCCTCCGAGGACGAGGTGGAACTCGCGAAATCGAACGTGCTCCTCATCGGCCCCACCGGGTGCGGGAAGACCTACCTCGCCCAGACCCTCGCCAAGCGGCTCAACGTGCCCTTCGCGCTCGTTGATGCGACCGCCCTCACCGAGGCGGGATATGTGGGGGAGGACGTGGAGAATATTCTCCTGAAGCTCTTGCAGGCGGCCGACGGTGACGTCGAACGCGCGGAAACCGGGATCATCTACATCGATGAGATCGACAAGATCTCCCGTAAGAGCGAAAACCCCTCCATCACCCGGGATGTCTCCGGGGAAGGGGTGCAGCAGGCGCTGCTGAAGATCCTCGAGGGCACCCAAGCCTCGCTGCCGCCCCAGGGCGGGCGTAAGCATCCTCACCAGGACTTCATCACCCTCGACACGACGAATGTGCTGTTCATCGTCGCCGGCGCTTTCGCCGGGTTGGACGAGATCATCTCCTCGCGTTCCGGACGGCGCGGCATCGGCTTCGGCGCATCGCTGCAGAGCGCGGAAACGACCGACGTGATCGACGACGTCATGCCCGAGGACCTCCTGAAATTCGGGCTCATCCCCGAGTTCATCGGTCGGCTGCCCGTGCTCACCACGGTCTCCCCGCTGGACAAGGACGCGCTCGTATCGATCCTCACCGAACCGCGCAACGCGCTCATCCGCCAGTACCAGCGGATGTTCGAGATGGACGGGGTGGAACTGGAATTCACCGAGGAAGCGGTGGAGGCTGTCGCCGACCAAGCGCTCCTGCGGGGCACCGGCGCGCGCGGGCTGCGGGCCATCCTCGAAGAGGTCCTGCAGGGGGTCATGTTCGACGTGCCCTCCCGCGACGACGTCGCCCGCGTCGTCATCACTCCCGACGTGGTGCTCGAGAACGTCAACCCGACGATCGTTCCGCACGAGGATGCGAAACGGGAGACCCGGGAGAAGAGCGCGTAATGACTGCCCCGGAATCTGTACCGGAGTTAGTGCGCATCCGCGGGAGTATCGACAACATCGACGCCGCGCTCGTGCACCTGCTCGCCGAACGGTTCAAATGCACGAAGGAAGTGGGCGAGCTCAAAGCCCGCACCGGCCTTCCCCCCTCGGATCCCCGCCGGGAAGAGCAGCAGATCGCCCGGCTGCGCACCCTCGCCGAAGAATCCGGCCTCGACCCGGTGTTCGCGGAGAAATTCCTCAACTTCATCGTTGCTGAAGTGATCCGCCACCACGAGGACATCGCGGGCGCAAGAGGATAGTGGCGTCCATCTGGCGTGTGTCCCGGGCCGAAATTTCGCCATCTGAGCGGGTCCGTTGCACGCCGTCTGAGGCGTGTGCTAATGTCCCTCTCCAAGTGCACATGGGAGTGACTTCCAGAGTCCGTGGTAGACATTACGTCACCTCCGGGGCGGGACTTAGAAGACCTCAATTCGGTTACCGTCTCCCTCCCGATTCAATCGGAAGGTGTCATTAGTGGTTGCATTTGCGGAGTCGGTTCTCAGCGACGAGGCCGAGCGATGTGAAGATGAGGTGTTGCTGAATCTGTGGCACCCACTCGGGTACGCCAGCGACTGGACGGTGGGCGAGCCCAAAGAAGACAAACTTCTGGGTTATCCCCTCGAGGTAGTGCGGGTATCGGAATCATCATTTGAGGTGGTCTCGCCCACGGAAGGCGGAAGAGAGCTTCCGACGATTCAACGGTTTGGTTACCTGTGGACCTCACTCGGAACGCCTCGAGCGCTATTCGAAATACCTGAATCGCAAGAGGAAGATCGCCGGAAGGTCCATGCCGGGACCATTGATGTTCGAATCTCAGCCGGACGCGCGATGGAGAACTTCTTGGACATGGGGCATTTTCCTTTTGTCCATGAGGGAGTTCTCGGGACCGAGCCCAGGACGGAGGTGAAAGATTACAACGTCACTTCTTCCGTCCAGGAGATCGAGATTCTCGCGACAGACTGCCTGTTCTATCAGCCCAAGGCTGCGGGTTCGAGCACTCAGGGAGCAGAGGTTGAATACGCCTACAGGGTGATGCATCCCAATTGCGCGGCGCTGTTCAAATCGAGCCCGAACAGTGCTGACCGTCTTGATGTCATCACGCTGTTCATCCAGCCGTTGAACCAAGAGCACATCCGGGCACATATGTGGCTGTGTCTGCTGGACGACGAGAGCCCAGAGTGGGCGCTGAAACGCTTCCAAATGGATATCTTCGGCCACGATAAACCGATCCTTGAAAACCAGCTCCCGAAGCGGCTCCCACTGGACCCCCGCGCAGAGACTCCGATCAGGGCAGATAAGACAGCAGTAGCGTACCGGCGCATGTTATCGCAGCTCGGTGTTCGTTACGGGGTAATCCCCGGCGCGATGAAAGGGGCGCGCTGAATGACCACCGCCGATATCCTTACTGCCGCCTCGGACGTCTGGCATCCCGTCGCTTCCATTTCCGACCTGACATACCGGCACGTTTATCAGGGGGAACTCCTCGGTCAAGAACTCGCGATCTGGAAAGCCGACGACGATTTCATAAACGTTTGGGAGAACCGGTGTTTACACCGCGGTGTTCGGCTCTCCATCGGCCAGAACGACGGTCGTGAATTGAAGTGCCAATACCATGGTTGGAAATACGCCAACCGAACAGCAGACTGTATCTATATTCCCGCCCATCCTGCGGATGCCCCGCCCCGCACGATCTCCAATAGGACCTATCAGGTCAGGCTCGCCTCAGGTTTGGTGTGGACGACGACGGGGCAGCCTGCCACCGAGCCCCTAGAGACCCACAGCACCATGGCGGCCCGGCCCATGCCTGTTTCGGGACGTCCAGAGGATGTCGTTCGTGTACTACTCGATTCGCCACCTTCGCTCGAGTCGTCGGGAAGCTCGCCGGCGGTTCAGGTGAGCGATTTTGCTGTCGAGGTCCCAGGGGTCGGTTTCTTCTTCGTCCAGCCCGTCAACTCCGACTGCTCGGTGATCCGCGGCGTCATTGAGTCTCGAATCCAGCCGGACGACCGACTTGCTCGGATCCGACTCCTGGCGCGAGTAGACACCGAACTCACTCGCATCAGGAAGCACGCCCAAGAGTTGTCCACCCGGGCGCCCGTGCGGCAGCGAATCTCTCCGTCCTACGAGCCGGTTGCCGCGGAGCTTGCGTCAATGCCCGAAACGACTGACGACCGGGAACTGCCCACCCGCGTTCAGGTGGCCGAGGTATGGGATTGCGCTAAAGATGTCCGTGCGATGCGTCTAGAGGCGATTGACGATCACGTGCTTCCGACGGGGCAACCCGGGGCGCATATTGACGTGGCGCTGCCGAACGGTCTGATCCGGCAATACTCACTCATCAACGGCCCAGGGGAGACGGACGCTTACATCCTGGGAGTAAAGAGAACGCCAGACTCGGAAGGAGGGTCGCAGACCATTCACGAGGTCGTCAACGTCGGGGATGTCTTGGCAGTGTCCCTTCCCCGCAACAATTTCCCCCTGCGACGAGACCGTGACAGAACGGTCTTCGTGGCGGGCGGAATTGGTATCACGCCTCTGCTCGCGATGGCGCAGACGCTGACGCACTACTCGCTTCCTTCGGAGCTTCACTATTTCGTTTCCGGTGATGAAGATGTGGCCTTCAGAGACCGCATTGATGCGCTTGAGAATGTCAGAATAATTCCCGGTTTGAACCCGGGGGAGACGGGTAGTGAAATAGAAAAGATACTCGCGACGTTGGACGGCACCGACTTCCAATTGTACGTGTGCGGTCCGCCTCCGATGCTCGATGTTGTGAGGGAGAAGGCTGCTGCCGGCGGGGTACCGAGCGAAAGAGTCAGCTTCGAGTACTTTCGCAATGACCAAGATATCGATGACAGCAGCGAGTTCGAGATCGTCCTCGCGCGCTCTGTTATGAACCTGACGGTGAAACCGGGAAAGACCATCTTGCAGACTCTGCGCGCGGCGGGAGTCACCATGGCCTCCTCCTGCGAACAGGGGGCTTGCGGAACCTGCCAGGTCACCGTGATCGACGGCGAACCGGATCATCAAGACGTCTATCTCAGCGACGCCGAGAAAGAATCCGGTCATTGCATGATGACGTGCGTGTCCCGAGCGAAGAGCCCCAGCCTCACCCTAGACCTGTGAAACTACGGTAATATGATCACCCTCTATGACTACGAGATGTCCGCGGAATGTTATAAGGTCCGAGCGGTACTAGATTATTTGGATTTAGAATACGACTCGATCGCATTAGAGGAATTCGTTCCGGATGATCCCTCCATCACCCCGGTCGTCGCGTTGAATGACCAAAGGGTGGTGCCGAACGTGGTTCTGCATCAACCGGTGGCGGCAATGCTGCACCTTGCCGATGCGTACGATGCATACGGGAGCTTACTTCCGCGAAGCGATCCTGCCCGCCGCGCGATTGCGCTTGACTGGCTGCTATTCTCCCAAAGCCTTTCGAACTCTGCTGGCGCAGCGCGGCGCCATGAAGCCTTTGGTGAACCGCTAGATGTTGGAGCGGCCCGGGAGGAAGCGCATCGACT
The DNA here is from genome assembly GCA_035301585.1 of Beutenbergiaceae bacterium. Classification (GTDB taxonomy): domain Bacteria; phylum Actinomycetota; class Actinomycetes; order Actinomycetales; family Beutenbergiaceae; genus HY158. Next base: position 7,715 of record DATGUB010000016.1, read on the forward strand.
GCTGAACACCCTGGACCGGCACCTGTGGTTCGGTGAGCAGCTGGGCCATGACTTCGTCGCTGAAGAGTTTTCGCTGGCAGACATAGCCTGTTTCCCGGACGTCGCGCTGTCAGACGAAGGCGGAATCGACAGACGAGATTACCCCGCCGTACGACGATGGTGCGACCGCGTCAAACGCGTTCCACGCATGTCGTTGATGCCGGGAATATTCCCCGCAAGTCCCGCGAGGGTTTTATGAGGCGGAGGAAGGAGAAATCACCTCTGCCTCAGGATGAAACACTCGGTTTTGGTTATCTCGCGGTCTACGGGTTCCAACACGTATTGGCATTCTTCGCCGGGGGCGCGATAGTTATACCGATCATCGTGGCCTCGGCCATCGGACTGACGAGCGCCGAGCTAGTGAAGCTGATCAACGCCGCGATGCTCACCTGCGGTATCGCGACGTTGTTACAGGCTGTCGGCGTGTGGAAGATCGGGGTACGGCTTCCACTCCTCCAGGGGATCGCCTTTGCCGGTATCGGGCCGCTGATCGCCATTGCGTCGAGCAACGGGGGAGGAGCGAGCGGGCTTCGAACCGTCTACGGAGCCATCATTGTCAGCGGGGTTCTTACGTTCCTATTCGCGCCGCTGCTCGGCCGTATCGTGAAGTTCTTTCCACCCGTGGTCACGGGGTCGGTGCTCGCGATCATTGGTCTATCGTTATTGCCGGAAGCGGCCAAACAGGCCGTGGGCGGTGATGGGTCCCTCGATCCGAGCAGTTCGAGAAACCTCGCCTATGCGCTGGGTACGCTGGTATTCATCGTGATATCCCAGCGCGTGTTCCGCGGCTTCTTGGCGACAATTGGCGTGCTGCTATCACTTGTCATCGGAACACTCGTCGCGTGGATGTTGGGTGACGCGAATTTCGACCAAGTTCGTGAAGCCGACGCATTCGGACTCGTCGTGCCATTCCAATTCGGCGTTCCACAATTCTCCTTGGGCGCAATAATTAGCATGCTCGTTGTTGTGATAATCACCTGCGTCGAGACTACGGGGGCGATTTTTGCGGTTTCTGAGATTATTGGAAGAGAAACGAAGAAGGACGATATCTCTCGTGCGATGCGAGCGGATGGATTGTCCGTGGCGCTGGGGGGAATCCTCAACTCCTTCCCGTACACAAGTTTCAGTGAGAATGTCGGCTTGGTTCGCTTGACGCGTGTACGGAGCCGATGGGTCGTGGCGACCGCCGGATGCTTCATGATCCTCCTCGGCCTCTTCCCGAAATTCGGCGCGATATTGACGGCGATCCCCCAACCCGTTCTCGGTGGCGCATCACTGGCGATGTTCGCAATGGTTGCCGTTGTCGGGGTCGAGCTACTAGCTAAAGTCAACTTCAAAGATCAGCGAAATTCGGTCGTTGTGGCTGCGAGCATGGGAATCGGCCTGTTCGTCACGACGCAACCGGGGATCCAGGCGGCCGCACCCGGGTGGCTCGGGTTCTTCTTCGAAAGTGGCATCACTGCTGGGGCCATCAGTGCGATTGTGCTGAATATTGTTTTCCACCACGTCGGCAAGAAAGATCATCTAGAAGAAAAAGGCGTTCATGAGTTGGAAAGGAAAAGTGGCCTCACAGTGAAGTGAGAAGGCTCGAGCCGCAATCGTTTCCTACAAAAACTTAAAGCTCCGACTATCCTGTTACGTACGAAACACGCAAAGGTGCAGAGAAGGGACGTGCTCAATGCATAAGGTTAAAGGGGTCGTTTCGATGGCGAAGGATGCACCGGTGACGGTGGAGACGATCCTTGTGCCTGATCCAGGCCCGGGTGAGGCGCTGGTAGATGTGCTCACGTGCGGGGTGTGCCAGACGGACGTGCAT
>DATGUB010000017.1:0-4956 GCA_035301585.1 Beutenbergiaceae bacterium
CCCACCCCTGCGATGTTGAGTGCTGCAACGAGGGCACCTGCGCTGAGGAGCACAGCGCCATGACGTATGAAAGCGCGCCAGCGGCCGTGACGTTCTGGCCCCATTCCACCTCCTTGGCAAGGATTGAGATTCTACTTCAAGAACGTGAACTTCAGCGAGGGAATGAAGGAAACAGTTTGGTAAGCACAAACCCACCGCCACAATGGCGGTGGGTGAGCTGCGTTGATTAGGCGTTTGGACGCTTGCCGCGGTTCGCAGGGTTCTTGCGACGGGCTTTGCGTTTACGTGCACGTTTGCTCACGGTGCCTCCTTCTGACTCGCCTCCAATTGTCGCACATATTGCACAAGCGGTGGCAGTTCTGGCCACGAGCGGAATCCGGGAAATGCGCCTAGGGTGGGCAGATGCGGTGCATCTATGTCGATTCCTTCTCCTCCAGCGACCTCGAGGGTCTCAAAGTCGGAGACCTTTCCCCCAGGTACCCTGCCGCGCAGGCGGCCGCGGACCCCGATCCCACGGCGTGGGTGCGGGTGCGCCTGCGGGCAGCATCGTTGAATCACCACGACCTATGGAGCCTGCGAGGAGTCGGTCTTCCCGAGTCGGCGCTGCCGATGGTGCTCGGCACGGACGCGGCGGGGACCACCGAGGACGGCCGGGACGTCATCGTGCACTCGGTGATCTCCTCACCCACGTGGGCGGGGCCCGAGACCCTTGATCCCGATCGGACACTCCTTTCGGAGAAGTACCCCGGGACGTTCGCCGAAGAGATCTGGGTGCCCGCACGGAACCTTGTGGACAAGCCAGGCGAGCTCACCTTCGCCGAAGCGGCGTGCCTGCCGACCGCCTACCTCACCGCCTACAACCTTCTGTTCGCCTCGGCCAACCTCGAACCGGGCCAGCGGGTACTCATCCAAGGAGCAACCGGTGGGGTAGCGACCGCGGCGACGATGCTCGCACGCGCCGCGGGCGCGCACGTGACTGTGACGAGCCGGTCGGAACAGAACTTTGCCCATGCCCGCGACGTCGGTGCCCACGAGGTCGTCCTCAGCGGTGAGCGAATCCGCCCGGTGGATGCGGTGATCGAGACCGTGGGAGCAGCGACGTGGGGGCACTCGCTGAGGAGCCTCAAACCGGGCGGTGTCGTCGCCGTAGCGGGTGCGACGACGGGGCCGGATCCGAGCGCGGATCTGGCGCGGGTGTTCTTTCGGAACCTGCGGATCGTGGGGACGACCATGGGGACCCGCTCGCAACTCCAAAGGCTCGTTGACTTCCTCCTCGCCGCCGCGCTTCGGCCGAGGATCCACGCGGAGTTCGACTTTGATTCCGATGCTGAGGTCCGCCGCGCGTTCGAAGAGTTCGACTCCGGAGAGGTCATCGGCAAGGCCGTCCTTGTGCGGAGCTGAGCTATTCGCGCGGTCCGAGCCCGACCCAGTCGTGCCAGCCATTGTGCAATACGAGCCAGGCGAGCAGCCCGTAACCGGCCTGACCCGGTAGCACGCCGTTGCCCGCGGTGATATCCGAATGCCACTGCTCATGATTGCGCAGTGGTTCGAAGGTCTCCGCGTACGGGATCCGGCGGCGCCCGCACACATCGGCGAACGCCGCAGAAAGCTCCTCCTGGGCCGCCGGATCGACGTCGGAACGCGGCGGGGGGCCGACGACGAACGTCGAAACGGAGGAGTTGCCCGCGTCGTCGAGGATGTTCGCGAGGTTGAGGCGGCTGCGCGCGAGCGAAACCCCTTCGACGAGGTCGTGGGCGCCCAGCGCGACGACGAGGAGGTCGCCCTCGCCGGAGAAACGGAGCCGGCACTCGCCCGCCCAACGCGCCCCGAGCTCCGTCGTCGTCTCCTGTGGCACGGCGAGGGTGTAAGCAGGGGGAGGCTCGGCCGTGCGGGCGACGACGCGACCCACCCAGCCCATGCCGCGGGCATCGCCGATACCCGCGACGAGCTCATCTCCGATGACGCAGAGAGTCACTTAGCGAATGCCTTCGTCAACAATTCCTCCTGCTCGAGCTTGTGCAGCGCCATCGTGCCGGCGGACGGGGCGGCCGAGGGGTCCCGCGAGACCACACGGATGCCGCGTTCGGCAACCGCGGGAACCTGTTCGGGAAGGTTCAACGCGAGGTAGCCCCACGGCCCCTGGTTCTCCGGCTCGTCCTGAACCCACACGAGTTCCGCGCCGTTGTACTTGGCGATCTCCGCAGCGATCTCCTCGGCGGGAAGCGGGTAGAGCTCCTCGATCCGCACGAGGGCGAGATCCTGCCGGTCCTGCTTACTGCGCTGGGAGAGCAGGTCGTAGTAGACCCGCCCGGAGCACAGGATGACGCGGGTGACCTGCGCCGGATCGGCAGCAGCGTCGCCGATCACCGGTTGGAAGGTTCCGCTGGTGAAGTCTTCGACCTGAGAGGCCGCTGCACGTAGGCGCAGCAGTTGCTTCGGGCTGAACACGATGAGCGGACGCCGCGGGCGCTGGTAGGCCTGGCGGCGCAGCAGGTGGAAGTGGTTCGCCGGGGTCGAGGGTTGGGCAACGATCATGTTGTTCTCCCCGCACAGCTGCAAGAACCGCTCGATGCGCCCGGAGGAGTGGTCGGGGCCCTGCCCTTCGTAACCGTGCGGCAGGAGCAGCGCGACTGAGGAGCGCTGGCCCCACTTCTGCTCCGCGGAGGAGATGAATTCGTCGATGACCGTCTGGGCGCCGTTGACGAAGTCACCGAACTGGGCTTCCCACAACACGAGCGCGTCCGGGCGCTCAACGGAGTAGCCGTACTCGAAGGCGAGGGCCGCGTACTCGCTCAGGGAGGAGTCGTATGCCCAGAACTTCGCCTGGTCCCGAGACAGGTGCATGAGCGGCGTCCACTCGGAGCCGTCATTGTGATCGTGGAACGTCGCGTGCCGTTGCACGAACGTTCCACGCCGGGAGTCCTGGCCCGCCAGGCGCACCGGCACCCCTTCGAGGAGGAGGGATCCGAAGGCGGCGAGCTCGCCGAAGCCCCAGTCGATGCCGCCTTCCAGCGACATCTTTTGACGCCGCTCCAAGAGCTGCTGCAGCTTGGAGTGGACGGTGAAGCCTTCGGGGGAGTTCGCGTGCGCCGCCCCGATGTGGGCGAGGGTTTCGGGGTCGATCGCCGTCTGCCACCCGACCATGACGCCCGCATCCTCCTGCTGGGAGGCGGGGACCTCGAGGCCCGCCACGGATTCCGATTCCGCATCGGAGGCCGTCCGCGAGCCGGTGAAGATCCGCTCGAGCTCCGATTGGAAGTGCTTGAGCGCTTCCGCGGCTTCCTCTTCGGTGATGTCCCCCCGCCCGACGAGCGCCTCGGAGTACAGGGTCCGCACGGAGGGCTTGTCCTCGATGAGGGAGTACATCACCGGCTGGGTCATCGAAGGATCGTCGCCCTCGTTGTGCCCGCGGCGACGGTAGGAGATGAGGTCGATGACGACGTCGCGGTTGAATTCCTGGCGATAGTCGAAGGCGAGCTTCGCCACGTGGGCAACCGCTTCGGGGTCGTCGCCGTTGACGTGGAAGACGGGCATCTGCATGCCTTTGGCCACGTCGGTGGCGTACATCGTGGAGCGTGAGGCGGCCGGGCCGGTGGTGAACCCGATCTGGTTGTTGATGATGACGTGCACGGTGCCGCCGGTGCGATAGCCGCGCAGCTGGGAGAGGTTCAACGTCTCCGCCACCACGCCTTGACCGATGAACGCGGCATCGCCGTGGATGAGGATGGGCAGCACCGAGAACCCTTCGCCGCCCAGGTCGAGTCGGTCCTGCTTGGCGCGCACGATCCCTTCGAGCACGCCGTTGACCGCTTCCAGGTGCGAGGGGTTGGCAGCGAGATACACCTTGGTCTTCTCCCCGGCGGGGGAGGTGTACGTTCCCTCGGTACCGAGGTGGTACTTCACGTCTCCCGAACCCTGCACCGAGCGGGGGTCTTCATTGCCCTCGAACTCGTTGAAGATCTGACCGTAGGACTTGCCGGCAATATTGGCGAGCACGTTGAGCCGGCCTCGGTGGGCCATGCCGATGGCGACCTCATCGAGGTTCTCCTCCGCGGCCCGCATGAGCACCCTGTCCAGCAGCGGGATGACCGATTCGCTGCCTTCCAGGGAGAACCGCTTCTGGCCGACGAACTTCGTTTGGAGGAAGGTCTCGAATGCTTCAGCCTCGTTGAGCTTGTGCAGGATCTGCAGCTGCTCTTCCCGGGCCGGCTTCTCCCACCCGGCCTCCAGGCGCCGTTGCAGCCAACGCCGCTGCGCGCCGTCATGCAGGTGCATGTACTCCGCGCCGATGGTGCGGCAGTAGGAATCGCGTAGCAGGCCCAGGATGTCGCGGAGTTTCATCCGCTCCTTGCCGCCGAACCCGCCGGTGGGGAAATCCCGATCGAGGTCCCACAGGCTGAGCTGGTGGTTCTGGACATCGAGGTCGGGGTGCTTGCGCTGGCGGTAGGCGAGGGGGTCGATATCGGCGATGAGGTGGCCGCGGGAACGGTAGGCGTGGATGAGTTCGGAGATCCGCGCCGGCTTGCCGAGCTCGGTGATCGGATCGCTCGAGAAGTCCTCAACCCATCGCACGGGCTCGTAGGGAACCCGGAGCGCGGCGAAGATCCGGTCGTAGAAGCCGTCCTTACCGAGGAGTTTGTTGTGGATGATCCGCAGGAAGTCGCCCGACTGGGCACCCTGGATGATCCGGTGGTCGTAGGTGGAGGTGAGGGTGAGGACCTTCGAAACCCCCATCTTCGCGAGCGTGTCGGTCGACGCCCCTTGGAACTCGGCGGGGTAATCCATCGCCCCCACGCCGATGATCGTGCCCTGGCCCTCCATGAGGCGGGGAACCGAATGGACCGTGCCGATGGTTCCGGGGTTGGTCAGGGTGATCGTCGTGCCCATGAAGTCATCGAGGGTGAGTTTGTTCGCCCGCGCACGCTTGACGATGTCCTCGTATTCGCGCCAGAACTC
>DATGUB010000018.1:0-4779 GCA_035301585.1 Beutenbergiaceae bacterium
CCCCGCACTTCCGTCCAATCAGCACTCGCGGAGGCCGCCGGGGTGATTGATCGCCTCGGGCTCGACCCACAGACCGTGGAGCGCCAGCACCACGAGCTCACCTCGATCATGCTCGGCTACCAGTTTGCGATCGATCAGGTCCTCACCCGCCTCACGGTTCTGCAGGAAGACTTCAACCACGCCCATGGCGACAACCCCATCGAGGCGATCACCTCCCGCGTCAAGGCACCCGCGAGCGTCGTGAGCAAGGCCCGCCGCAAAGGCGTTCCCCTCACGGGGGAGTCGATCCAAAAGCACATACAGGACATCGCGGGCGTGCGTGTCACGTGCGCCTTCGTGGCGGACGTGTACACGGTCAAACATCTGTTGCTCAGTTTGCCCGACGTCACCCTCGTCGAGGAACGCGATTACATCGCCCACCCGAAGGAGAACGGGTACAAGTCGCTGCACCTCATCGTTTCCGTGCCCGTCGTCCGCGCGAGTGGCACCACCGACGTCACCGTCGAGATCCAGATCCGAACGATCGCGATGGACTTCTGGGCGAGCCTCGAGCACAAGATCTACTACAAGTACAACGGCAACGTTCCCGCCGGGATCACCGAGAGCTTGCGAGAAGCAGCGATCGTCGCGAACCTTCTCGATCATCGGATGCAGGACCTGCGCCACGAGGTGCACTCATTCAACTCGCCGTAGCCGGCGCCGTGAGATAAACCTCGCCGCCGCTCGCCCGCGAACGGCTCTTTCCCGCACACGCTCGCGCCTCTCCACGCCCCTTGCCCTGGAAGAAAATCTCCTCCGCGCACAAACCCGTCGTCATTTGTCCTAACATATTGTTGACATATGGTTATGAGTGCGATTCACTGTTAACGGAACCGCCCTCTAGCGCTGCAATCTGACTTACCAAAGGAGGAGTCATGTCGGAAACCACCTATCGTGAAGGTCCGCTTCTCACCGCTGCTCGAACCACCCCAACGGAACTGTGGAACGACTCATCGGACCTGGAAGAACTGTCTCAGTCGATCTCGTTCGGCGCAGTCGGAGCGACCTGCAACCCGGTGATCGCTCACGCCACCATTCTCCGCCACATCGATACCTGGACCCCGCGGATACGCCAGATCCACGACGCGCACCCGTCGTGGACCGACTCGCAGATCGGCTGGCAGGCCGTCAAGGACATGTCCGTCGAAGCCGCGAAGCTTCTTCAACCGATCTTCCACGAGCACAAGGGCCGAAACGGGCGGCTCTCGGTACAGACCGACCCGAGCCTGCGCCGTGATAAACACGCGCTCGTCGACCAAGCGCTCGAGTTCCATAACCTCGCCGAAAACATCGTCGTGAAGATTCCGGCCACGCAGGTGGGACTGGAAGCCATCGAGGAGGCAACCGCACGCGGCGTGAGCGTCAACGTCACGGTCTCCTTCTCGGTCGCCCAAGCGGTGCAATCCGCCCAGGCGATCGAAAGAGGGCTGGACCGGCGCGCTGCGGACGGCAACGACATCTCCACGATGGGCCCGGTCGTCACGATCATGGGCGGGCGCCTGGATGATTGGTTGAAGCACGTCGTCGCCAGTGAAGGAATCTTCATTGATGCCTCGGCCCTGGAGTGGGCCGGAATCGCCGCACTGAAGAAGGCGCACTCGATCTTCACCGAACGCGGATACCGCTCGCGGGTGCTATCGGCGGCGTTCCGGAACGTCTACCAGTGGGCGGAGCTCGTTGGCGGCGACCTGGTCATCTCTCCCCCCTTCGCCTGGCAGAAGATCATTCAGGACTCGGATTACGAAGTCGTCGAAAAGATCAACACCCCGGTGCGTGAGGACTATCTCGAGCAGTTGCATCGGATCGAGGACTTCCGGCGGGCATACGATGAGAACGGAATGACCCCCGCCGAGTTCGACACCTTCGGCCCGACACTGCGGACCCTGCGACAGTTCCTCGGCGCCAACGGCAATCTGGAAGGCCTCGTGCGAGACATCCTCACGCCTGCACCCTAACGCCCGGGCCGGTGCCCGGCGCAGCGTAGACGCCCCGGGGCACCGGCCGCATATTGACCCACGCGGGGGCCGAACGCACCCCGTTTTAAGAGCCGAGGGAAGTCTCAGTGCCGGCGCCGACGCCGCATTGCCTCCCTCGGCTCTCGCCGTCGGGACGACTTCACAACTCGGCGCCCTCTCACCTCGAGGCGCAATGGACGCCGGCCCCGCCCTCTTCTTGCCGCGCGGTGCGCGCACCTCACATGGCGGCCTCCCGCGGCGTATTGCGCGCGGCTCCCCGCGCTCACGCCCCGGCGGGCGCCCCTGCCGTCCATTGCTTATTGACGTCGACGCCCGGCTCGGGATCGTTCGCCCGCCGCGAGCAAATCTCAGGGCTCCGAACGGGACACTCGTTCAATGCCGGCCGACGGCGGCCCCGGCTAAGTGCACCGACCAGGGAGGTCAGGCGCCGGGCAGCGGCAACCACTCGCGCAGTGCCGCACCTGCATCCGCGCACGTCGCGCTCAGCTACGGGGGGCGCGGGATGCCCGGATATCGCGGGGCGCGCGCGCCGGCCTCAGGAACAAACGCCGGGGGCGGAGGCACCGTTCGCTCATCGCGACCACGCCTCCGCCCCCGGGGATGCCCTATACAGGCACTACGGACGTAGGTGTGCTAGGCAGCTGGACAGCTCCTCGGCGTCGTAGAAGTAGCTGTCCTCCTCGATCGGCTCACAGTCGAAGGCAAAGTGGGTCTGCTCTTCGTTGTAGAGCATCCGAACGATCACGTGCTCTTCATCGTTCTGGAAGACGTCCCACTGAATGTTCGAGGCCATCGGAGCAACGAGAGCGGCCCGGAACGGGTTGGACTCATAGCTGTAGGCTTCACCCTCCGCCACCTGCTGCTCGCTGCCGGGGAGCTGTAACAGCACCGCTAAGGGCAGGATGGTTTCCGCATGCGCAAAGCGGAAGTCCGCAGCTTGGGTCGTTTCCCCCGAGGCGACGCCCTCCACTGCGGAGAGCAGGTCCTCCAAGAGCACATCCGACATCTGGTAGGTGATGTCCCGGCCTTCAAAGCCCGGGCCCTTCTCGTAGAAGGTCTCGGCGCCGGCAAGGAAAGCGAGTACCTCCGCGTCCTCTTGCGAGATGTACTTGCTGAAGTCGAAGTCAGCCTCTTCGGCCATCAACGGGGCGATGATGTAGAGCTGGTACATGTAGTCGGCTACGTCGACAATGGTACGCAGGTGCTTCTTGCCTTTGCCGTTGTCAACGAAGTCGAATTCGCCGTCGTCGATCCGTTCAACAAACTCTTCGGTGAACAGCGCGTTGACGACGTTCTCCGCCACCCTGCTGATGTCCGGGTGGTCCTCCAAGGCGTCGAGGGCCTCGTGGAGCTGGCTATCGCTGTCTCGGTATTCGACGTACTCCTCATTCGCCTTGTGGAAGTAGAGCAGGTCCGTGTCGGCTTCCATCGGCTCGATAAGCTCCGCGAGGTCCGGATCTTCAGCGGTCAACCCGATCATGAAGTTGTCACCGCTGTCGATGGCCCGGTCTTCCCCCGAGGTAGTGAAGGTCATGGTGCCGTCGGATTCCACCGCGGCATCAAACAGCGGTTGCATTCGCTGGTAGGCCCGCTGACCCATCTCTTCCAACTCCGTGGCGCCCAGGCCGCTGAGATCGCCATAACCGAGTTCGTCGTGGATCGCGGTGATTTCCTCGAGCTCGGGGCCGAGCTCCTCGCCCAGCTCCGTCAGACCGTCGTCGGCTTTCGCCTGTTCCCAAAGTTGGTACAGAAGGTCGTCGTACTTCTTGGAAGAAAGGAAGCGGGACCCGTGTCGGGCGACGTGTTCAACCAGCACCGCCTCGTACCCCTCGGGCACATCTTCATACTCGGAGAGGTCCTGGAAGGGGGCGTAGCTCGTTTTCGTTGCATACAGCAGTGCCCCGGCATCCTCACTACCCTCCTCATCCGCGCCGTCCTGCTCATCTGCACCGTCCTGCTCATCGGTGCCCTCTTGCTGGTTGGCCTCCTCAGCCTCGGCTCCGCTCGGCGTATCCGTGGCCGCCTGCGTCGCGCACCCACTGAGTGCAATACCGAGTATCCCTAATGCGGCTATCGCAGCCCGCGGTCTCATTGGTTTCCTCATCGTCACCCTTTCGCTCCATTGCTGATCGAAATGCGATTATGTCTAGACAACAGCACAGACGGTATCACAGGAGTGCTCAGGTGGGAATGGCTGCGTGCTTTTCAATCGAAAAATCTGAACGCTGCAGGCAGTTCGGGGAGCCGTTCCCGTCGGGCACGAACACGCGACTTAGCCGCCCTTCGCGCGAGCGGAAAATGGCACGGGAAACCCGAGCCGCGCCGCTGGAACTGATCCTGCGGGGGCCGTGGGGAGACTTGATTTCGTCGTCGGAAAACGCGACGGGGCCGGCAATTCCCCCGGCGAAACGCGATTAAGAAATCACTGTTTCGAATGTGGGCGCCTCGAACGCGCGCTGGGGCTCGCGATTGAGCGTGTCATTATTGATCGACCACGTGAAAAACAGCCCGACTGCTCCGAATCGACCAGACGAAACAACGCGGCTCTGAATTGTTCGAAAGTGACAGGAGGGGTCGAACGGTGGGGATGAGAGCGGCGCCGTGACCTCTCGTCACGGCGCCGCAGGAACGAAACGGATTCCTACTTACCTTGGGCGGCGACCGCCGCGATCGCGTCCTTGGCCGCATCGGGATCGAGGTAGGTCCCCCCAGCGATCGTCGGCGCGAAATTCTCATCAAGTTCATACCGCAACGGGATCCCGGT
>DATGUB010000019.1:0-4058 GCA_035301585.1 Beutenbergiaceae bacterium
AGCAGGCACCCGCCCATGTAATGGACGTCGTCGGCGTAGCGATCGTCGGTGGAACTGCACGTGATGATGGCCCCGAGACTCGGCGGGCGGCGAGCGGCTACCTGCAGCGCGTTGAACCCGCCCCAGGAGATTCCCATCATCCCCGTGCGGCCGGTGCACCACGGTTGCTGGGAAAGCCAATCGAGCGTGTCCTCGGCGTCGCGGAGTTCCTCGTCGAGGTACTCGTCGGTGAGCACGCCGTCGGAACTGCCGCTGCCGCGTAGATCCACTCGAACGCACGCGTAGCCGTGGCCGGCGATATAGGGGTGGTGGATCGAGTCTCGCACGGCGGTGAAATCCCGGTGCCGGTAGGGAATCATCTCTAGAATCGCGGGCACGGGCTCATGGCTGGCGTGCGCCGGTCGCCAGATCCGCGCAGACAGCCGCGCACCGTCGCGCATGGGAATCCACACCTCGGACTCCTCCTGGACCTCGTGGGGGAGGTCCTGCACGATTCGCATTCGCCCGCTCCTGCTCCCGTTCGCGCCTTCTCCCACTTCTCACTGCTGCGGCGCCGATGATGTGGGACTCGCACTATAGCGACTATCCCGCCGGTGCGGGGCGCCGAGAACGACTTTGGGGTTGAGTTTCCATGAGAAACCAACCCCAAAGTCGTTGTCGAGCAACCCTAAAATCGTTCTCGACGCACACCGCGCCGACCGAGCTACTCCGCGTGCTGGAGCAGCGCGCGCCCGGCGACGACCTCGATGTCGATGAGGTTATCCGCATCCGGAGCGGTGTGAAGCCGGTTATCGAGGATTCCGAAGGTGTGTTCGGTGCGCACCTGGTACGGCACGTCGGGGAGCGTGAGGTTCAGTTCCCCGGCCGAGAGCTCCGCGCGAACTTGCTCGGGGGCGCGCCCATCGAGTTCGGCGGCGAAGTGGCCCGCGGCCACCTCGACGTCGGCGACGCGTGTGTTCGTGAGCTCGAGGTCGGCGGTTCCCCCGCTCAGTTCGGTGGTGACTTCCTCCACCTCACCGGTGTAGGCGAGCATTCCCGCGGCGACGTCGAGGTCGAGGTTCGCGAAGTCGCCCTCGGCGCTGACCCGGCCGGACCCGAGCGTGAAGCGACCGGAGAGTTTCCCATCGAGCTCCTCGGGCAGGGTGATCGTCACTTCCTCGTTCCGGTTGCCGCACCAGCCGAAGCAGATGTTGTAGAAGGGGCGCTGGTTCGTCGCGATGAGGGTGTTCCCGGCGGTTGTCCAGTGCCACGCGTTGGAATCTGCGGGGGAAACGGACAGTTGCGCCTCGGCGACGTCGCCGAACGCGACGTGAACATCGGAGCTGCGGGAGTCCACGTGAAGGGTGGTGACGCCGTCCACGGCCGCCGTGTGAATCCCGCCGGAGGCCGTGCTCGCCTCGCGGTCGCCGGCGAGCAGCGAGCCGACCGCCGGAAGCGCGGCGGAGGTGAAAACAGCGGCGAGGATGAGCGCGCCGAGCAGGGTAGTGATGAGGGAAACGGTGCGGGCGGTCGAGGTCATTGCTGGGGTCCTTGCGAGGTCGGTTCGGAAGATGAGGTGGGAGAACTGGAGTTCTCGAGGTGAGCGATCGCGGCGAGTACCCGCCGGTTCCCGGAATCATCATTGGGGAGGTCGAGCTTGGTGAAGATCGAGGTGATGTGTTTTTCCACCGTCGCCTCCGAGACGTAGAGCAGCGCGGCGATCGCCTGGTTCGATTTCCCCTCGGCGAGCGCGGCGAGCACGGCGCGCTCCCGGTTGGTCAGACGCTGCATCCGCGTGTCGGATTGTCGCCGGGTGAGGAGCTGGGAAACGACCTCCGGGTCGAGCACACTGCCCCCAGCCGCGACCGTGTGCAGGCTTTCGAGGAAATCCCGGACGTCGGCAACCCGATCCTTGAGCAGATAGCCGAAGGCGGTGCTCCCGCTCGCGATGAGGTCGGAGGCGTAGCGTTCCTCCACGTATTGGGAGAGCACGAGGAGCGGCAGCTCCGGGTGGGTGCGGCGCAGTTCCAGCGCGGCGCGGATGCCCTCGTCCGTGAACGTCGGCGGCAGCCGCACGTCGAGGATCGCGAGGTCAGGCTCGGCGGCGACGACGGACGCCAGTACCCGGGAGGCATCGGGGAGGGCGGCGACCACCTCGTGGCCCGCGTGCTGCAGGAGCCGCACGAGCCCTTCGCGCAGGAGAACGGAATCTTCGCAGACTAGGATGCGCATGGGATGTGAACCTCTACTGTTGTCGGCCCGCCCTCGGGGCTCGTGATGGTGATGGTGCCGCCCGCGGCGAACACCCGATTGGAAATGCCGTCCAGGCCGCCGCCGGGAACCACGCGGGCCCCGCCGATACCGTCATCGTCGATCCGCGCCCACAACGCCGGGTGGGGACCCTGCAGCAACCGCACCGAGATCCGGCAGGAGGAGGCGCGGGAATGTTTCGCCGCGTTCGTGAGCGACTCGGCGATGACGAAGTACAACGCGGCCTCGGCGTCCCGGTTCACGCGCCCGGGCAGATCCACGTCAAGCGTAACGGGAATGTGGGAACGGCTCGCGAGCGCGGAAAGTGCCGCATCCAGCCCGCGGTCGTCGAGCACCGAGGTGTGGATCCCCCGGGCGAGTTGTCGCAGTTCGGTGATCGCCGCCTTCGTCGAGGCGTGCGCCTCCGCCACGAGCGCCTTCGCGGCGCCGGGGTCGGAATCGATCGTCTCTTGGGCGAGGCCCAGGGTCATCCCCACCGAGACGAGCCGCGGCTGGACCCCATCGTGCAGGTCCCGTTCGATCCGGGTCCGCTCAACGTCAGCGGCGCGCACCGCCCCGGCGCGCTGCGCGCTCGAGGCCCGGGCCTCCGCTTTGAGCTGCTCCTCCCGCGCGCCGCCGCCGATGATCGCGGTCGTGAGCACCCGATGCAACAGGGCGAGCGCGACGGCGAGGGCGAGGCCGATGAGCGTAACGAGGAGGGCGCCGACGAGTTCGCTCGAGCCGGTGAACGGCGAGACGATCCACGCCGCGCCCCACCCGGTGAAGCGGAGCAGGAGCAGTGTCAGCCCCCATAGCGAGAGGCTCAGCGAGACGATCTGCACCGTCCCGAGCCCGGAGGCGATGAACGCGCTCGAAAGGGCCCGCCACATCCGGCCGGAGACGAGCTGGTTCCCCAGCGAATACAGCCACCCCTTGAAACCCGGTTCGGGCGGGGCGGCGAAATGAGGCAACGGCACCTCGAGCCGGTAGAGCCCGGCCACCCGGGCGGTCTCCCACCAGCCGATGCCGTAGAGCACATACACCACGCCCACGAGCATCACGAGCCCGATCCCGGCGATCGCGATGAACCCCACGCTCATCGCGGCGAAGCCGACGAGGAGGCCGAACGCGGCGATGCCGAACGTGCCGAGGAAGGCGAGGTGCGCCGTCGTGGAAAACAACCGCCAGGGCGGGGCGGCGGGCGCTGAAGTCGAATGTGTCGATGTCATGTTTTAAAACTACGGCCCGTCCGCGCCGGCGACCACCGAGTGGTCCGGAAACAAACCTGCGGGTTATCCCTACCCCCGCCCGCTCACTCGCCCGCGAGCCGGACATCCTCGATGTGTTCGCGTGCGGCGGCGACGGCACCCGGATCTGCGTACGTGTCGGTGATGAGCGTGTCGACGGCGCTGAGCGGCACGATCGTCGTGAGCCCCACCCGCCCGAACTTCGTGTGATCGGCAAGGACGACGACGTCCCCGCCGCTGGCGACGAGCGCCCGGTTGGTCTCGGCTTCGGCAAGGTTGGGGGTGGTGAGCCCGGCGGTGACGTCCACCCCGTGCACCCCGAGGAACACCACGTCGCAGTGCAGGGTGCGAAGCGCCTGTTCGGCAACGGGGCCGACGAGCGCGTCGGAGGGAGTGCGGACCCCGCCGGTGAGCACGACGATCCGGGCGGGATCGATGCGGCGGAACTCCTCGGCGACCCGCAACGAGTTCGTCACGATCGTCAGGTCGTCCACCCCCGCGAGGCGGCGGGCGAAGGTCCACGTGGTCGACCCGGCGGAGATCCCCACCGACATCCCCGGTTCGATGAGTTCGAGCGCGGCG
>DATGUB010000020.1:0-21916 GCA_035301585.1 Beutenbergiaceae bacterium
GTTGATGATCGCCCCGCCCCGGCTGCGCATGTGGCGCGCGGCGCCGATAAGGAGATTCATCGCGGCGAACGTATTCGTCTCGAAGGTTTCGCGGATCTCCTGTTCGGTGACCTCCAACAGATCGTTGGTGTGGTCGATGGCCGCGTTGTTCACGAGCACATCGAGCCGCCCGTAGGCCCGGGCCACCTCGTCGGCGAGGGCGCGGGCGCTCCCCTCGCCGGTGAGGTCGGCGGGGAAGAACTCCGCCTGCTCACCAAGTTCCGCCGCGACCCGCTCCCCACGTTCTCGGGAGCGGCCGCTGACGGCCACCTGGAAGCCGTCGTCGATGAGTTTTTGCGCTACGACGACGCCGATGCCCGACGTCGCCCCCGTCACCAACGCCACTCGTGTCACAGAGCCATCCTCTCCTTGTCACTGTCGTCTTCGAGTTCACTCTCACCCCAGTCTGCCCGTTCCCCCGGCCCGGCGAGCCGGAGCCCCATGAGCACATATGCGTGGGCGGCATGGACGAGGTCGCTGATTGATACTTCTTCGTTCGGCTGGTGGGCCTGGGCGTTGACGTCCCCCGGGCCGAGCACGATCGTGGGCACCCCCATGCGTGCGAAGAACCCGCCTTCGCAGGCCGCCGTCCACCCGGTCACGAGCGCGGGCTGGCCCAAGGCGAGGAGTGCTTCACGGGCGGTGCGCACGAGACTGGAATCGGGGGATGAGCGAAACCCCGGCATTTCCATGTCCACACCTCCGTTGACTTCGAACCAGTCTGCGTTGCTGAGCTCCCCGATGTCGAGCCGCAGTTGGGTCAGGAGGCATTCGAGGATCTCCTCCGGGTCCTCCCCGGGCATGGTGCGCCGGTCGATCGTCACGAGGGTTTCCCTGGGGACCATCGATGTGCCGGTGCCACCGCTGATCGTGCCGACGTTCCACGTCACCGCTCCCAGCAGCGGATCCGCCTCGTAATCGCTCGCTTGCCGGTGGTGGGCGCGCACGAGGTCGATGAGGAGGCTCGCCGCTTCGATCGAGTTGGCGCCGTCTTCGGGCCTGCCCGCGTGGGCGGAGGAGCCGGTGACCTGCACCCAGAAGTTACTCGCGCCGCGGCAACCGACGACGACGTCGAGGTTGGTCGGCTCCGCGACGATACACGCGAGGTACTCCTTGCCCGCGAAGCGCTCGAGGGCGGCGCGGATCCCCAGCGACCGGTCCTCTTCATCCCCCGTGCACAGCAGTTCGAGTCGGATGTCCGGGTTGATCCGGTGGATCGCGTCCATCGCCGCGACGACCGCGGCGAGACCCCCTTTCATATCGGCGGCGCCGCGGCCGATGATCGCGTCGTGCCCGAAGCGGGGCCGGAACGGGTCGCCATCCCAGCCCTCGCCGGCGGGGACGACATCGGAGTGGCCGAGGAAGAGGATCGCCGGGCCCTCCTCCGGTCCGAGCCAGGCGTGGAGGTTCTCCCGCCCGGGCTCGAACTCCCACGTCGTCACCTCTGCCCCGATCCGCCGGCACATCTCGCGCAGCCAGCGAACGGTCTGCGCTTCGGTCTCGCCCGGGTTCTCACCCCGGGCGATGATGAGCTGGCAGGTGTCGACGACGATCTGGGTGCGGCTGACGTAACCGAGGGCCGTGGCCTCGAGGTCGGTGTATTCACTCATGTCAGCCCCTCACCGTTTGCGCGAGGCGCTGAACACCTTCTTCGATCCGCTCGGGAGTCGAGGTGGCGAAGCACAGCCGAAGGCTCGACCGCATCGAACCGTCGGTGGTGAACGCCGGCCCCGGGATGTAGGCGACGCCGTTCGCGAGCGCCCGGGGGAACAGCTCTTCGGTGTCGATGCCTGCGAGTTCGCCCTCGAACGTCACCCAGAGGAAGAAGCCGCCGTCCGGGTCCGTCGCCCGCATCGATCCGCCGAAGTGCGCGTGCAGCTCTCGGCGCATCGCGTCCTTCCGTTCGGCATACATCGGCAGCAGCCGGGCGATGTGGGTGCCCAGGTGCCCCTCTTCCAGGAACTGGGCGACGGTGTGTTGCGCGGGGACCTGCGTGCACGTATCCATCGCCTGCTTCGCAGCGATCGCGAGGTCGCGGATATTCGGGTCGACATCGATCCACCCCGTGCGCAGGCCCGGGGCGATGATCTTAGAAAACGTGCGGACACCGAACACGAGGGGGTGTTGCGGGGCGAGTTCGAGGAAGCCGGGCTCATGCGCGCCGGAGAATCGAAGCGTCCCGTAGGGGTCGTCGTCGATGATCACTGCGCCCCACGCTTCTGCCAGGCGCAGCAGTTCCTCTCGCCGAGCGCGGCTCATCGTCACCCCGGAGGGGTTCTGGAAGTTCGGGACGGTGTAGATCGCTTTCGGTGCCCGACCCTTGGCAGCGACGAGGTCCGGAAGCTGCTCTACGATCATTCCCTCCTCATCCACCGGCACGGGCAGGACGTCCGCGCCGTAGCTCAGGGCGGTGGCGTAGCCGTTGGTGTAGGTCGGGGCTTCGATGACGACGACGTCGCCGGGGTCGACGAAGAGTTTGAACGCGATGTCCAACCCCTGCATCCCGCCGCTGGTGACGAGGATGCGCTCGTCCGCCGTCGCCTGGCCGGATTCTGCGCTGAGCTTGAGGATCTGTTCCCGAAGCCGAGGTTCGCCTTCGCTTTCGCCGTAGTCGTATCGCCCCGCCGTCGCCGTGCCGTACGCCGCGTCGAGTTCGGCGAGGGGGATGAGATCCTCGCCCGGGGCGCCCATGGCGAAGCGGACGATGTCGTGCTGCTGGCTCGCGAGGAGGGCCGTCGAGGAGTCGATGACCGAGCCGATGAGTTGATCGGCCCTAAGCGCGAAGGGAATAGTGATCTGGGCGTTCATAGTCCTCCTTCACTATGAGGGCGCGAGGGCAATTGGTCAGCACCTCCGCGCCCCGGGGGCCGATCCGTACGGATTCTGAAACTTCGAAACTGTCGTGGGCGAGCCACATTCCCGCGATCATGTGGAACGTCATGTTCTCGGTGAACACGGTTTCATCACCCTCGCGGATGCTCACGGTCCGCTCCCCCCAATCCGGGGGATAGCCGATTCCGATCGAGTAGCCGAGCCGGGAGTCCTTTCGTAAGCCGTTGCGCTTCATCACCGCGTTCCACGCGGCGGTCACGTCTTCCGGGGTGTTGCCGGGTTTCATTTCCTCCAAAGCGGCGTTGATTCCTTCGACCGTCGCTCCGGCGACCCGGTCAAGTTCCCGGGAGGGAGTGCCGAGGATGACGCTGCGGGCGAGCGGGCTGTGGTAGCGCTGGTAGACCCCGGCAAGTTCCACCGAGACGATCTCTCCCGTGGCCACCGGTGTCGAGCTCCACGTGAGGTGCGGGGTGTTCGCGCTCTCCCCTTGCGGGAACATCGGCACGATCGCCGGATAATCGCCGTCGATCGGCCCGACCCCTCGCGCCTGAGCCTCGAGCACCTGGGCGGCGACGACGTTGAGCGTGACGCCCTCCTCGATCGCGGCGACGGCGCTGCGCATCGCCTCGGAGGCGATCGCTCCGGCGCACCTCATCAGCGTGATCTCGGCGTCCGATTTCACCAGCCGCACCCAGTTGACGAGTTCCCTGCTCTCCACGAGTTCCCATTCGGGGATCTCGTGGAGGAAGGAGAGGTAGGAGCGCACCGCGAAGAAGTGGGCGTCTCCTTCGAAACCCACGGTCATCGGGCGGGCATAACCGGCATCCCGGAGCTTCCTCGCGACCCACTCCATCGGGTGCACATCGGGGTGATGGACGAGGGGTTCGGGGTAGCCGAGCACATTTTCGGCGTATTTCAGGGCGGTCCGATGCGCACCGAGGGCGTCCATTTCCCGCATCGCCAGGATCGGTTCCCCGTCTAGAGGAACGAACAGGATCTGCGGAGTGTAGAACGACCAGGCGTCGTAACCGCTGAGGTAATAGATGTTTGCGGGGTCAGCAACAATGAGCCCACCAAGCTCGCGTGCCCGCATGCGCGCTCGAACACCCTCTAGCCGGGCATCGAGCTCCGCGATGGTGACGAATTCTCCACGCATAAGATCTCCTTCGAACGCGGATTACACCACAGCGTCAAACGCTTAGGACCTTCAGCCTAGACCCACCTGACTCTTTATTGAAGGGAAAACATGCGACTGATACAGTTCATTCTGAGTTAACGATGGGGGTGCGGATGCTCGATGTTCATAAGCTCGCTCTTCTGCGGGAAGTCGCGCTTCACGGAAGCGTGACCGCTGCGGCGCGTTCGCTGCAGATGAGTACGTCCAATATTTCCCAGCGGCTGAGCCGGTTGGAGCAGGAGACCGGCGTGCGTCTGCTCGAGACCGTCGGCCGGGGTGTCATCCTCACCGATGCGGCGTGGCAGCTCGTTGCCCAAACCGAGGACATCCTCGCCGCGCTGGAACAGGCGGAGGCGGACCTGAGCGCGAGCCGTGATGCCTTGGCCGGGCGGGTTCGACTCGTGGGCTTCCATAGTTTCGCGCTGCGAATGCTCGCGGAGGTCGCGGCGCACCTGCGGGAACTCGCCCCGGCGCTCAACCTGGAGTTCCGCCAGCTCGACCCCGAGGAGGCGATCGACGAGGTGCTGGCCAGGCGAGCGGATATCGCCGTCGCCGATGAATACCCCGGGGTGCCGCTGCCTCCGACCCTGGGCCTCGTGCGCACGGATCTCGGGAGAGAACCGATCCGGGCGTTCCTGCCGTCGGAGGATGCGGATCCCGGTCAAGTGCATTGGGCGATGGAACCGCGCAACAGCGATTCGTTCCGATGGAGCGTCGCCACGTGCCGGAAGGCCGGATTTGAGCCGCGGGTGCGGTTCGAATCCCCCGACCCCACCGTGCACCGCCAACTCGTGGAGCGGGGGGTGGCGGCGGCCTTTCTGCCCAGCACGATCGGTCAGGGGCTCCCCGATTCCCTCACCCACGTTGCCGGGCTGCCTGAGGTGATGTACCGAAAGGTGCTCACCGTCGTGCGCCGCGGTACCGACCGCTCCCCCGCCATCGAAGCCTGCCGGCAGGCGATCGCGTTCAGCTTCGCGGCGTTGCAGGACCGCGCGGGGTGGGTATAGGGGCCTAGCTCGCGGTGTAGCCGCCGTCCACCGGGAGGACGACCCCGGTGACGTACCTCGATTCCGGACTGGCGAGGAACACCGCTGCCCCCGCGATGTCCGCGGGCGTGGCGAGCGTGCCGAGCGGGATCCTCTCCGACACCTGCGCCTCGGCGGCCTGCGCGTCGGGTTGTTCCTCGAGCCATTCCTCGATGAGGGGCGTTTTCGTCATTCCCGGCGCGATCGCGTTGACGCGGATGCGTTTCGGGGCGAGTTCGACGGCAGCGGCCACGGTGAAGCCGTTGATCGCGCCTTTCGAGGCCGCGTACCCGCTCACACCAGCCATGCCCACCCGCGCGAGGCGCGAGCTCACGTTGACGATCGCACCGCCGTCACTGCCGAATTCGGGCAGGAGGCCCTGGGTGAGCATGATCGCCGAGATAGCGTTGAGCTCGAAGGTCTCGCGCAGCGATTCCCACTCGAGCTCCCCCAGGTGCGCGCCATGGCGCCGGCCGACGTTATTGATCAGAGCGGCAAGCGGTCCGCGGCGCTTGAGGTGTTCGCGCACGCGCGGGACCGAGCCCGGATCGGCGTGGTCGACGGCGAGGTGTTCCACCTCCCCGCCCGCGGGCGCGGTCCGGCCCGTGACGATGACCTCGTATCCGCGCTCCGCAAGCCCGCGCGCGATCGCGAGGCCGATCCCGGAGGTCCCGCCGGTCACGAGCGCCACACCCATCTCGCTACTCATCTGTCTACTGTGCCCTCCCATGGCCCCGAATCGTCAAACACCACTTCTCCGCCCACGAGCGTGGCGAGCACTCTCGTCTGGTTCGGATCGTGGTCGAGCGGGCTCGCATCGAGCACCGCGAAATCGGCAAGGTAGCCCGGCGCGATGACGCCTTTCTGCCCCGCCCACCCGGTCACGTGCGCGGAACCGGCGGTGTATGCCCGCAACGCTTGTGCGGGCGTGAGCCGCTCCTCGGGCCCATACACCCAGCCCGAACTCGTTCGCCGGTGGATCGCCGAGGTCATCACCTCGAGCGGAGCACCGGGGGCGACCGGCCGATCGGAGCTACCCGCGAGTGCCATCCCTGCCCGCAGTTGACTGGCACTGCGGAATGACCAGTGGGTGCGTTCATCTCCGATGTACCCTCGAAACCCGTCGCCGTAGGCGCGCATGAAATGGGGTTGGCTGACGATCGTTGCCCCGAGGGCCGCGAGGGTCTGGAGTTGCTCGGGGGTGACCACCCCGCCGTGTTCGATCCGGTGCGGCAGCGGCGGTGCGATGCCCCGCACCTCGGTGAGGATCGCGATGGCGAGGTCGATCGCTTCATCCCCCACCGCGTGCATCGCGAGCGCCCACCCGCTCTTCGCCGCGCGCACGGCCCGGGTGCGCATGAGTTCGGGGTCTGCCTGGAAGTATCCGTGATTGGTGGGGCAGTTGGCGTACCCGGTCGACATTCGGGCGGTGTTGCCCAGGATCGACCCGTCGAGAAAAGTCTTCACCGGACCCAGGCTCAGTCGGTCATCACCGAACCCGGAACGGATCCCGGTGGGCAGGCCGTGGAAGGTGTCCTCGCCGGCGGCGATATCGCTGAGAACATCGCTCGCGATCATCACTTGCGTCCGGGCCGCGAGCACGCCCTCCTGCCGAGCGGCTTGGTAGGCGCCGAGCTCCGCGGGACTGTGCCCGATCCATCCCCCCGCGATCCCCGCGTCCGTCACCGACGTGAGCCCATCAGCCGCGTACACCCGATGTGCGGCGGCGAGCGCCGCGACGATCTCGGTTTCGCTGAGCGGGAGCATATGTTCCTGAACGAGTGACATCGCCGTCTCTTCGAGCACGCCCGTGGGCCGTCCCTGGGCATCGACGACGACGCGCCCGCCCTCGAACTGCTCGCTGCCGGTGATCGCCAGCGCACGCATCGCCGCAGCGCTGACGAGGCAGGCGTGGCCGGAGGTGTGCTTGATCCACACCGGCCGACCGTCGCTGGCCCGGTCGAGCTCGCCCGGGTCGGGGTACTCGCCGCCGGTATCCATCTGATTGAACCCGGACGCCACGACCCACTCATCGGGTGCTTTCGCCCGAGCGTGGGCGGCGATCCGGTCGTAGACACTGCCCAGGCTCTCGCACGCCGAAAGATCCGCTTCCAGCAGGCTTGTACCGAACCACACCGAATGGGCGTGTGCGTCGTTGAACCCGGGAACGATCACCGCCCCTTCCGCCCGGACGGTGCGCCGGGGCCGCAGACCCTGGCAATCCGCGTCGAGGGCGATGATGCGGCCGCCCAGCACGGCGGCGGTATGGGCGACGGGGCGGGTGGGATCCTGGGTGAGGAACTCGGCGTCGGTGATGAGCAGGTCAACCTTCACCGCCCGCCCCCAAACAGGGTTCCCAGCTCCGGGTTCCGCGCGTGGCGGCCGGCAAGTTCCAGCCCCTTCCAGACCGTGACCTGGTTGGCCGTGAGTACCGGCTTCGCCAGGGCACGCTCGAGCTCGACGATGAGCCGGGCCGTGTGCATCGCCGTGTCCGGCAGGAGCACGACCTCCGCCTGCAGCGCATCGTTACTCTTCGCCAGGTCGAGCACGCCCTCCTCGCTGAGCTCGCCGGCGAGCGCCGCCGTGGCAATGTCGTGGCTCACCAGTGAGCACACCTGGATCCCGGCGGCCTCAAGGAAGTGTTGGAAGTGTGCGGAGACCTCCTGCGGGTAGGTCGCCGCGACCGCAACGGTAGAGAACCCGAGGTGATCGAGGGCATCGACGAACGCGATCGATGTCGAGGATGCGGGCACGCCGAGGGCCTCGGCGATCTCCTGCACCTGCGTCCTCGCGCCGCGGGGCCCGAACACGAAACTCCCCGAGGTGCACGCCCACATCACGGCGTCCACCTCCGCCTCGCGCAGTTCACCTGCGCCGGCGAGGAGACGTTCACTCGCGCCCAGATCCAGGAGCGCCTCCACCTCGTGCGCGTCCACACCCACGGAGGTGTGGACGACCTTGAGTTCGATATCCTCAGGAAGTAGACCTTGCATAAACGGGTAGTCATCCTCGGCGGCGTAGCCGGGGTAGAGAAAGCCGATCGTCGTCACGTGGGGTCCTTTCGCAATCGTGCTCGAGAGCAGCTGGAGGAGAAATGAGTCGATACATCACCATTACGCTGGAGAAGCGGGGGGTGTCCTGCCGGGCGCGGCTCCTTGAGGAGGAAGCACCCCGGACCGCCGCCGCGGTCTGGGACGCACTTCCGCAGGTGAGCCAGGTCTACCACGGCAAATACGCGCGGAATGAGATCTATAACCTCGTCCCCGCCTTCGCCAGCGACCCGGGGCCGGAAAACACCACGGTCACCCCGATCCCCGGCGACGTCTGCTATTTCCGCTTCTCCGCCACCGAGCTCGGCAACCCCGGTTACGGGTATCGCGAAGGAGAAGGGGGCGACACGGGCACGGACATCGTTGATCTCGCCGTGTTCTACGGCCGTAACAATCTGCTCATCAACGGGGACGTCGGTTGGATCCCCGGGAACGTCTTTGCCGCGATCGAGGAGGGGTTGGCCGAGTTCGCCGCGGCCTGCCAGGACGTGTGGATGAACGGCGCCGCCGGGGAAACATTGCGGTTCGAACGAGCGTGAGGCATCAGGCAATCGTCTCGGCCTCGCCGATGATCACGTCGTGAGCAGAGGGGACGATGGGGATGGCACCCGTTTGATGAAGGAGTCGCTGCTCGGGCCCGACCGCGCTGCGCCCCAAGCGCCGTAGGGCCGCCCAGATCGTTGCCTGATTCGCGGTGATGACGGGCTTGCCGAGCTCGTGTTCCAGTGCCGCGATGACGTCGTACGTGGCCAGGTTCGTGCAACTGACGAGGATCGCCTGCGCGTCGGGATGATCGACTTCGCGGACGAGGTCCGCCGTCACGAGCTGGCTCACTCCCCAGATCTCGCGGTCAAAACCGAGGGCGCCGTGGTTGACGACCTCGACCTCGTACTCGCGGAGGAATCGGTCGAGGAAACGCGAGAGTTGGGCGACATACGGTGTCGCGACCGCGACCCGGTTGACACCGAGATGCGCGAGGGCTTCAACGAATGCGCCGGAGGTGGTGAGCGCGTGCTCCGCTCCCGCTGCGACCATGGCGTCGCGGATCTCGCGCTCTCCCCCGGTTCCACCGATGAAGCTTCCCGAGGCACACGCGTAGGCCACCGTGCGGGCGCGCCCGGCGGTCAAGCTGCGCGAGGCGCGGGCGAGCGCGTCGGCGTGGGAGATCTCTCGGATGAAATCGACGTCGACGGCCGCGTCGACGTACGGGGTGCGGGTGATGAGCAGATCGACGTCAGCGGGAACCCATCGCCACAGTTCTGAGTCCAGTTCCATATCGAACGGGACGACTACTCCGAAGGCTTCACGCTCCTTGGGCACAAAGAAGACATTCATCATCACACTTCTTTCGAAGACGAGGCCGATGTAGCTTGTATGGTAGGGGCCCCCATCATACCTGTAAACCCGCGCCATTCTGCGGGAATCGAAAGGTCAGGCTCACCCGGGTTTGGTCTCCTGCGACTCCTGCTCCCGGGCACCGGGCGCCGCGGGCACGAGCACTTCGATCCGTTCTCGGCGCAAGGCATGCACGAGGGCGAACAGCATCGTGAACACCATGACGAAGATCGGCAATCCGACGACCGTGATCACTTCTTGCAGCGCCTCGATCCCTGCTTCCCCGCCCAGAACGATGAGCACCGCGGCTACGGCGCCTTCTGCCACGCCCCAGAACACCCGCTGCCGGACGGGTCCGGGAGTTTCTTTCCCGGTGCAGAGCATGTCCACCACGAGGGAAGCAGAGTCGGAAGAGGTGGCGAAGAACAGCGCAACGATGACCACGGCGAGCCCCTGCACGAGCTGCGCGGCGGGGAAATGTTCGAGGAACTCGTAGATCGCGATCGGCACCTGCCCCTGGTTGACGACCATGTCCGAAATCGCGCCACCCATGCCGCCGATGCCATCGAGCTCCATCGCGCTCCAGCCGAAGATGACGAACCAGATGAGCGTGAAGGTGGCCGGCGCGAGGAGCACCCCGATGACGAATTCGCGGATCGTGCGCCCGCGGGAGATCCGGGCGAGGAACACTCCCATGAATGGGGACCAGGTGACGGTCCACGCCCAGTAGAACACCGTCCAGTCGATCTGCCAGCCCCAGCCCTCGGTGGTGAATTGGCTCATCGCGTCGTTCCAGAACGAGAGCGGAATGATGTTCTGCGCATAGATTCCCACGGACTCGATGAGTTGCCGCAGGAGGAAGATCGTGTCCCCGAAGAAGAGCACGAACAGCATGAGCCCGACCGCCATGCCGATGTTGAGATTGGAGAGGAACTTCACGCCCTTATCCAGGCCCCGCACGATCGACCAGGTCGCTACCGCGGTCAGGAGCGTGATGATGAGGACCTTCGGCCACACGCTATCGGGCACCCCGAACAGGTGGTTGAGGCCAGCGTTGATCTGGGAAGTGCCGAGCCCGAGCGAGACGGCGAGTCCGAACAGGGTTCCCAGGATCGCGAACACGTCGATGGTTTTACCGATGGGCCCGTAGATCTTCTCTTTCAGGAACGGATAGAACACCGAGGAGACCCGCATCGGCAGATCGTAACGGTAGATGAAGTAGCCGAACGCGAGGCCGGGGAGGGTGAAGATCGTCCACGTGTGCAGACCGAGGTGATAGATGGAAAACCCCATCGCGTCTTCCGCCGCCTCGGCGCTGAAGGGTTGCACATCCGGCATGGGCGGCTGGGCGAAGTGAGAGATCGGCTCTGCCACGCCCCAGAACATCAGCACCGTGCCGATCCCCCCGGCGAACAGCATGGTGAACCACGAAACGTTGGAGTATCGGGGTTTGTCGCCGTCCTTCCCCAACCGGATCTTGCCGTATTTGCTCACCGCGGCCCAGATGAGGAACAGCAGCCACGCACTCACCCCGAGTACGAAGAACCAGCCCAGGTTGGTCACCACCCACAATCGGCTGGAAGTAAAGATCCTCGCGACGGGTTCTTGGAACACGAGCACGAGGATGAGGAACAGCACCATCAGGCCTGCGGACCAGAAAAATATCTGGGGGTTAGTTTTGAGTCCGAGCCGTTGAGCTAACTTCTCCATCACCGTCTCCATCGTCGGGTCCGAAAGCGTCATCCATGTGACTTGCGCCATACCCTAACAGGCGTGGGGCGCCGCGGTGGCGGGAACGTGCCCGCGCGTTGCTCGTGGATTTCGGTTTCCCGCTTCGGATGACGACGCCCGCATAGCCACCGATCGCGGCCGCCAGCGCGAGGGCCCACCACGGGAATCCCGGTATCTGCGGGGACGACCCTGCCCGCTGCACATCTCCGATCGGCGTGGGAGAGACGCGCTCCCCGGTGACGAGGTACCGGTGGCTGTTGATGCCCAGCGGGGTACACGTGACCAGGGTCATGAGGTCCTCGCCCTGTTGCGGTAGCAGGCTCTGCGTCTCGTCCGGGAGGATCGTCGCCGTCCGGGTGGCGCGGTAGGTGAACACCTCACCGAAAGCTTCGACCGTGAAAGTGTCGCCCACGGTGAGCTTGTGCAGGTTGTTGAACAGCTCGGCTGAGGGCAGGCCGCGGTGAGCCGTGAGCACCGAATGTTGGGAGGTTCCCCCCACGGGCAAGGAGCTCCCCTCGAGATGGCCCACCCCCTTGGCGAGAACCTCATCGCTGGTGCCGTGATAGATCGGCAGCTCGACGCCGATAGCGGGAATCCGTATCCGCGCCATAACGCCGTCAGGGCTGGCCTTGAGGAGATCGTGGTAATCGAACCCGCCCACGGCCGCGCTCTGGCTGGTCGGCACGTTGCTCTCGGGGCTGAGCACCGACTGCCCGATGGCCAGGGCATCGTTGTATTCGCGAGCCCGCGCAAGTTCGTTCTGCAGGCGCGAGGGCGGCCCCTCATCGGTCCGAGCGCTGGTGTTCTCGATGATTCTGGATTGGTTGTACTGGGCGAACCAGCTCGCCGTCGACGGGTACAGGATGAGGAGCACTCCCAGGAACATCACCAGCCCGATGGCAGCGGTCCCCCAAGGCATCCGCCACTGCTGCGGGGTGCTCCAGCCGCTCCTTCCACTGCTGTGGCGCCGCGTCAATGTTGCCATGTCTCCATCCGTCTCGGCACGCCTGAGGGCGGGAACGTTGCTGCTCCCGCCCTCAGAGGGTCAGACCCTAGTGGTCAGCACGTGAACGGCGCACCGCCACGGCTGCGGCACCCGCGCCGATGAGCCCGATCCCGACGATGGTGAACAGGAGGGTCCCCTGCGCACCGGTGAGGGGAAGGGCGGGGACACCCTGCTTGGTGTTGGTCACCGTATCCGACGTGATCGACGTCTCGACGCTTTCACCTGCCTGCAGGCGGTATTCGGCGCCATCTCCATCGGCCAGGACGTAACCGGCCGGGGCCTTGGTTTCCTTGAGGATGACGTCACGGTAGGTGTCCGTATCGTTACCGACCCAGACGGTGATCGACGCGTTCCCAGCGGCATCCGTGGTGAGCGTACCGAGGAGCTCTTCGGATTCCTTATCGAGGACGTCGAACTCGGCACCCGCGAGCACATCGTCGCTTTCCCCGTCGATCTTGGTGATCGCGAGCGTTGCCCAGTTCGTCGTACCCGACGGATCGTACGGGTTGTTATCGATGACGATGTTGGCCGTGTTCTCGAGTGTTCCGGCCTGCGTGACCGTCGTTTCAACCCCGACGGTGAGTGTCCCGCCCTCGCTCAGCGTGGCAAGGCCCGATGGGAGGAATTCGATCGTCGCGCCGTCGATCTCGTAGTCGATCCCCGCCTCGAGGGTCACGCCCTCGAACACAACCTCGCCCCAGCCATTGAATTCGAGCCCGTCAGAGACCACGTCCTCGATCGTGAAATCCTTGTAGCCCAGCGCGCTCGCCGGAACCGACGTGGAGATCGTCCACAGAACCTCATTGCCGTCCCCGGTCAGTTCCCATTCCTCCGGCTCATCCGCGGTCTTCGTGGGTTGCGGCGTGTCACCGAGATCGTTCTTGGGGTAGGCAACGACGTCGTAGTTCCAGCCATTCTCGCCGTCGGGTCGGGGGATGGTGACGATGAAGGGCGCGGCGGCCGTGGTGACGAGGTTGTCCCCGACATCCGTCTCCGTCACGAGGTAGGCACCAATGGGAAGGCTCGGGAACTCCGCTTTGCCATCGTCGTCCGTGACGTCGGTGAAGCACGTCGTTCCCGCCGCCACGTCCGCGGGGTCGAGCTCGTCCAGACCGTCCCAACTCGCCGGATCCTCCAGGTCGATTCCGTCGATCAGGCACGCTTCGAACGTGACGCCCACAACGGGCGTCTTCGTCGTCGGATCGTCCCCGCCAACGGGGGTCTTCTTGTAGAGCGTGAGCGATCCCGTCTCCGGCGCGCCGTCCTGACCCGGGCCGGGCTCCGCGCTGGCCGCGGTACCGATGAGGCCAGCGCCCAGGAGCGCTAGCGCACTCGCACCCGCCGCGAGGCGTCCCAGTCGTTTGTGTGTCGTCATCTTCTTCTTTCTCTTTCTATTTGAGGTTGTGCCTTCGCGGCTGGCGCCGCTGCAGCGTGTGCGCGTGATGTGCTCACGCTTGGCGGCGCCTGGTCGTGTAGACGTAGGCAGCCATTCCGAGCAGGGCCGTCAACGCCCCTGCGATATAGAGGTGGTCTCTTCCGATCCCACCGGTGAGCGGAAGGTCGGGAACATCGCGTTGCGTGTTCTCAATAGCGTCGAGCACCAGGTCGAGTTCGTCGCCTTCAGCAATTTCGAACTCGATGGGCTGCTCGAGAAGTTGGTACCCCGCCGGGGCCGTCGTCTCCGTGAGCGTGTACTGTCCCCATTCCAGACCGATCACTTGGAACCGTCCGTTGTCCTCATCGGAGATCTCGACCGATTCACCGCCGGGGCCTTCCAGCTCCCAGACCGAGCCGCTGAGAGCGTTCCCATTGCCGGAGTCATCGATCTTCAGCCATTCAACGCTTCCCGGCGTGATCTTGTTCACGAAGGTACATTCGACAGCTTGCCCGAGACCAACTTCGACTGATGCGGCAGCGTCGTCAAACCCCGGCGCATCACATACCAGGCTCGTTTGTTCGTAACCATCGTGATGCGTCTCCGAGAGTTCATAGACGCCCTCGCGAACTTCTTGCGTGGCGCCCGAACTGAAGGAGTAGGTTTCCTCACCCTCGGCGATCAACGTCCAATCGGCCGCTGCCAGGCTCCAGTCGCGCGGGTTGAGTTGGTCGGGTCCGTACTCGTCACCTTCGCCGAAATTGTTGTTGACTTCCTTGATGAGGGTGAGCCGCTGCGTGCAGTCCACGTAGTTCGTGATGGTGTATCCGTTGACACCTGCGTTGAGGGTCACCTCGGTACCAGAGTCTGTCAGCGGAGAAGGATCACCACCGTCGGGTGTGATCGTCGGATCTTCCGCGCCCAACGCACAGCCCTCGGGCGCGTTCTCGCCCAGACCGGCGACCTCCGAGATCGATATCGCCTGACCGAAGTGGAACTCCTCGTGCTCCTCTCCCCATTCCCTGTCCTCACCCTGGACGACGAGCTGCGCCTCGAGGCCTTCGGGAAGTGCCGCGTCACCGTGGGGAAGGCCGGCGCCGCTGTTCACGACCCATTCCTTCTCCACGATGAGGGATGCGGGCCCGGGTTTATTGATGAAGTCACAGCGAACGTCGTCGCCGGGCTTGACACCATCGACGTTCCCGGACGTCGCGCCCAGGGGGATCTGCGTCGTCGTCCCATCGAGGTGTGAAACCTCGCAGGACGCGGCGTGCAGGCTATACCCGTCCTGCATGACCTCGTGCACCGAGAGGTCTGCCGTGGCGTTCTTGTCGGCGAAGTCGACAGACCAGGTCGCGGCCCCCGTCTCGTCGGTCTCCTGGGCCGCCGGGCCATCTAGGGTGCCGCCCGTCGCGCTCGCACCAACGAGCCACCCTTCTTCGACGACGGGTGTGCCGCTGCCATCAGCGCTGACCATCGATTTAACGATCTCGACCTCGGCGACCAACGGGCTGTTGACGATCTCGCATACCGCGTTCTCGTCACCGAGCTCGAGGCTGATCTGCCCGCGCGTTCCCTCTCCGGAGTCCCGCGGGCTCTGCGCCCCGTCGACCCAGCATCGCCAGCTCGTGGCGTACTTATCGAGGTCGCTCGTGCCGACAGCTTCCTCGAAGAAGTCGATCGGTCGGTCGAGGACGGCGGGCAAGGGCCCTATCACTGCTTCAACGCCTTCCTCCTCACCGTCCAGGTCCTGCCCCGTAGTGGTCTGCCGACCGAGCTCGACGTCGCCCTGGCCAACGACGATCGTGAACTGGTCGGTGTCGTTAACGCGTCCCTCGACCTTCTTGGTCACGCGCACCGTCGGCGGGGTTGAGCAGGTCGCCAGGTCGGTGCTGTTGAACCCGCTCGAGACCAGCTCATTCGCGTTGTCCCAGGACGGCGTGTCGTACGACGTCAACCCGCCGTCGGACCCGAGGTAGCCTTTCCCGGCGGAGTCGAACGCCACGCCATTGACGTCGTTGAGCGTGCCGGAGATGACGCTGGATTGCGCGGAAGCAATCGCGCCCCCAGATGCGTTCTGAAGGTTCGAATAGCTCACCGAGATCGTCTGTGTGCTGGTCCCGTCTCCCCGAACGATGAGGAGGTCGCCGAGTGATGTGAACGCCATGTCGCCGTTGGCCTCGCCACTGCTATCGAGGTCATCGACGTAGCCCTTGTAAACTAGCGCGTTCGTGTTGGGGTTGTATTCCCAGATACTGAAGAAGCGATACGTCGTGTAGGTCGGCCGTCCCCCAGGGCCGGTGCCCCACTCCTGATAGGTACCGAATCCCCCAAGATAGAAGTTCTCGGTGACGGGGTCGACCGCACCCGCGACAAACGCGATGCTCCCTGGACCGTTGCCTCTGGTCGTCGCGACGTGAGGTTGCGCGCTGGTGCGCATGATGCGCGACCATTCGCCCGTCGCACTATCAAACTCATACAACGTGGCTGAACCCGCCCCCGAGGAACGTTCGTACGCGTAGGCAACGTCGCCGCCGGGCCCGATGCCCAGTCCGTTGAACGACGAAACCGGCACGTTGAGCCACCCAGGCATCGTCGCCTGCCCACCGAAGTTCGACGCGCTGGTAGCGCCTGGGGTCACTTCGCGAATGTAACCGTTCGCGCTCACTCCATAGACGGCACCGGGTTCACAGCTGAACGCGAATTCGCCACCCGTTGCCAGGGGAACCACGCCGGCTCCTTCGTCGCTGAAGGCACGTCGTTCACGGTTCTCAGGTTCGCTGTCGGATCCTTGACCGCGGTCGGCGGTTTCCTCGGCATCGGTGTTTTCGCTCTGCTGCGCATCTTCGCCCCGCGCGATGGCGTCATCGCCCGGTTCTGCTGGCACATCGCCGGTCGGTCCCTCGGCCGGACCGGTCTCGCCGTCACCGAGCTCAAGGTCGGTGACCGGCTCGCTGATCTCTTCCGGTTGCTCCAAGTGCTCGTCCCCGTCCGCCCAGACAGCGGTCGGGCCCACAAGAAGGAGCGAGGCGGTGAGCCCCACTCCAAGTACTTTGCGACGCCAGTGTCGCTGGGCGTGCTGACTGCGGGTCATACTCTCTCCAAGACGTCCAGAAGTGCGAGGGCGAGTCGGCGCGACCTGGTGCGCGTGACTCTCAGCCCACCAAAGTGAGACTCACGTATAGATATACCGTAGTCTTACTCGCCCGGCAGCCAAAACGCTCGTCGAGGTTTGTGGTGGCTCTAGTCGGCGCGCTCGTGGCAGCAAAAAAAGTCGCTGACCAGCGCCTTTGCTGGCGTCAATGAATTGTCACATTTCGATAACGCGCTCTTGGCGTAGCAAGGAGCGCGTCAGGAGAAGGCAGAAATCAGCGGCCGGCGTCGACCGGGGCGGCGGCTAGGCAGTCAGCGATGGCCTGCGCCCAGCGTTCGATGAGTGGAAAGTCCCGTTCGTCTTGCACGCTCGCAGCTGTCAATGCGGCCAGCGTGCGTTCCGCGGCCGAGAGTTGGGTCGGATCGACCTTGCCCTTGAAGATCGGGTACCGGCTGCCGAGGTAGGGCCGGGAGGCGGGCTCGGTGAAGGGCGGGTGCAGGGGGTCCCGGGTGATGTTCTTCATCCCGGAGGCGAAGACCCATACGGGTTTGCCGCCCAACTCCCGTTCCAGGCGCGCGGTGAATTTCCGGGCGGCGGTGAGCGGGCGGCCGATGTAGATCGCCGTTCCGACGACGATCGCGTCGTAATCCAGCGTCGTCACCGCATCGATATCACGAGTGTGGACGTCGTGACCCGCCCGGCGCAGGACTCCAGCGATGTGGTCGCCGATCTCGCGGGTCGACCCATACGTGGAGGCGGTGGCTACGAGGATTCTCATGCCCCCATTTTCTCCCGGAACGCTCCCTGCGCAATAGTGCAAAGGTCCCACGGCGCTACGCCCGGAGGGTCGCGCCATGCCTCTGCGCGGCAGCGGCGACGATGTCATCGCGTGCCTGCGCGGATTCGGCTGCCTTCAGGGTGCGGTCCCCGGCGCGGAATCGGAGCGCGAACGCCAGCGATTTCGTTCCCACGGGGATCGAATCGCCGACGTAGTGGTCGAAGATGCGGACCTCTTCCAGGAGCTTTCCACCCGCGGCGCGTACCGTTGCGAGGAGTTCCCCGGCGGGCACGGACTCCTGCACCACGAGCGCGATGTCTTCCTTCACCGGCGGGTAGGTCGCGAGTCGGCCCAGTTGTTTCGCGTCGGCGGGCGCCGCATCAAGGAGTGCGCTCAGGTCGATCTCCGCGGCGCACGCCCGTGCGGGCAGCCCGAGCGCTGTGAGGACCTTCGGGGCGAGTTCACCCGCATGGCCGACCAACTGCCCGTCCACGTAGAAGCCGGCGCAGCGACCCGGATGCCACGGGGCGTGCTGAGCCACTTGGCGCACGTCGAGGTCGACGTCCACGGTCTGCGCGATCCGGTGTACGAGGCCGATCGCATC
The DNA here is from genome assembly GCA_035301585.1 of Beutenbergiaceae bacterium. Classification (GTDB taxonomy): domain Bacteria; phylum Actinomycetota; class Actinomycetes; order Actinomycetales; family Beutenbergiaceae; genus HY158. The sequence continues at coordinate 18,047 of DATGUB010000020.1, forward strand.
GGCGTAGGTGTAGGGCTGTGCGGAGCGGGGGCCGGCAGAATCCACGCCGGCGAGTTCCCGGTTGCCCACGAGCACGATCCCGAGCTTTTCGGGCTGGGCGGGCACGGCGGCATAGATCTCGGCCAGCTCGTGGTCGCTGGGCTGTTGCGCGTGCGGCGGCAGCGGCGAGGGTTTCGGTTGGCCGTTGAGTTCCGGGACGGAGGCGATCTCGTAGATCCCGAAATCGGTGTTTCCGCGGCCGACGTTCTTCACCGCGGCCTCGACGAGGGTGTCGATGACCGACGAGCGCAGCAGCGGGCGGTCGCCCGCGAGCGGGTTGACGAGCCGGAGGGCCTCGCGGCGCACATCGTCGTCGCTCAACCCGAATTCATCGTGGCGGTCACTGGAGGTGAAGGGATAGGTGAGTACTTCGACCAGGCCGAGCCCGGCGAGCCGATCGGCCACCTTCCGGCGGCGTTGCTGGTCGAGGGTGTACCCCTGGCCGGCCGGTGCCGTCGGCAGGATCGAGGGCACTTCGTCGTATCCGTGCAGGCGGACCACCTCTTCCACGAGGTGTTCCGCGGCGACGAGGTCGGAGCGCCAGGTCGGGGGTGTCACCGTGAGGGTGTCCCCCTCGCGCTCGACGTGGGCGCCGATCGCCTCGAGCAGTCCGGTGACGTCCCCGTCGGGGTACTCCACCCCCGCGATCCGCCCCGGCAGGGAGATGTCCATGGTGATCGGGCGCGGCGCGGTAGTGGTGTTGAGGTCGAACACCGCTGCGTCCGCCGTGCCGCCGGCGAGGTCGACGAGTAGCTCCACCACTCGGTCGGCCGCGACGGGAGCGAGCTCGGTGTCCACGCCGCGTTCGAACCGTTTGGCGGCCTCGGAGGGGAGCCGGTGGCGCCGCGCGGAGCGAGCGATCGTGACGGGGTCGAAGTGGGCGGCTTCCACGAGCACGTCCGTGGTGGCGCTGGAGACCTCGGTCTCCTCCCCGCCCATGACCCCGGCGATCCCCAGGATCCGTTCCCCGCCGGAATCGGTGATGAGGAGGTCCTCGGCATGCAGTTCACGGCGGACGTCGTCGAGAGTCGTGAGCTTCTCCCCCGGCCGCGCGCGGCGGACCGTGATGGGGGCCTGGAGGGTGCCGAGGTCGTAGGCGTGTAACGGTTGGCCGAGGTCGAGCATGACGTAGTTGGTGATGTCGACCGCGAGGGAGATGGGGCGCATTCCTGCTTGGATCAGGCGCCGTTTCATCCAGTCGGGGGTGGGAGCGTCCGGGTTGATCCCCCGCACGATGCGGGTGACGAACCTGTCACATCCCACGTTGCCGCGGATCGGGGCATCGTCGTCGACGATGACGGGGAACCCCGCCTCGTTCGCGGCCGGCACCTGCCGAACCGCGGGGTCGCGGAACGCCGCCCCGGTGGAGTGGGAGTATTCGCGAGCGATGCCGCGCATGGAGAAGCAGTAGCCGCGGTCGGGGGTGACGTTGATCTCCAGCACCGCCTCGCCCAGGCCGAGCAGTTCCAGCGCGTCGGCGCCGGGGGCGGGGGCCGGTTCGGGGAGCACGATGATGCCCGAGTGGTCCTCCCCGAGGCCGAGCTCGCTCTCCGAACAGATCATGCCGTCGGAGATGTGACCGTAGGTCTTGCGGGCGGAGATCGCGAAGTCCCCGGGCAGGACCGCCCCGGGAAGGGCGACGACGACGCTGTCCCCGACGCCGAAGTTGTGGGCGCCGCAGACGATGCCGCGATGACCCGCCTCGTCGTTGTGCTCCCCGACGTCGACGTGGCACCAGTTGATCGTCTTGCCGTTCTTCTGTTCCTCGGGCGTCACGGAGAGCACTTTGCCGACGACGAGGGGGCCGGTGACGACGGCGGAGGTGTCGATCGCTTCCTCCTCCAGGCCCACCCGCACGAGGTCATCGGCGAGGGTCTGCGGGGTGGCGTCGGCGGGCACGTCGACGTGGTCGCGGAGCCAGGTAAGGGGTACGTACGGCATTTAGCGCTGACCTCCCAGCGAGAAGCGGATATCTCCTTCGACCATGTCGTGCATGTCGTCGATTCCGTGGCGGAGCATGAGTGTGCGTTCGATCCCCATCCCGAAGGCGAAGCCGGTGTACTCCTCGGGGTCGATGCCGCAGGCGATGAGGACGTCCGGGTTGACCATCCCGCACCCGCCCCACTCGATCCACCCCGGCCCGCCCTTCTTCTGGGGGAACCACAGGTCCATTTCGGCGCTGGGTTCGGTGAACGGGAAGAAGCTCGGGCGCAGCCGGGTGCGCGCCTCGGGACCGAACATCGCCCGGGCGAAGTGGTCGAGGGTGCCCTTGAGGTGCCCCAGGGTGATGCCGGAGTCGACGCACAGGCCCTCGACCTGGTGGAACACCGGCACGTGGGTGGCGTCGAACTCGTCGGCCCGGTAGGTCCGGCCCGGGCAGATGACGTACACCGGCAGCTCACGGTCCAGCAGGGTGCGCACCTGCACCGGTGAGGTGTGGGTGCGCATCACCACCCCGGCCTCCGGCGGGTCCACGAACAAGGTGTCGGTCTCCTGCCGCGCCGGATGGTCCGGGCCGATGTTGAGGGCGTCGAAGTTGAGCCATTCGGCCTCCGCCTCCGGGCCCTCGGCGACCTCCCACCCCATCGAGACGAACACGTCGCTGATCCGGTCGACCAGACCGGAGATGGGGTGCACCGCCCCAGCCGGAGTGAGCTCCACCGGCACGGTGACGTCGACAGTCTCGGCGGCCAGCGTCGCCTCCAGCTCGGCCGCCTCCACCTCGGCCCGGCGCTCGGCCAGTGCCTGGTTGACCCGGCCGCGTGCCGTGCCGATCCGCTGCCCGGCCTCCTTGCGGGCCTGCGGCGGCAACGCACCGATCTCGCGATTGGCCAGCGCCAGCGGGGAGCGGTCACCGGTGTGGGCGATCCGGGCGTCGTTCAGCTCGGCCACCGAGGTGGCCCCGGCAAAGGCCTGCAGAGCATCCCGCACCAGGTCCTCGACACCCTCGGGCGTCAGAGGTGTCACCTCGACAGGGTCATAGCTCTTGTTCGGCCCGGACACACCGGTTCCTTCCGTCGGACGTGGCTGGACGGCGCGGTCCCAAGTGCTGACCGCTGCCGGATCGACATTCTAGGAAGCCGCGGTGGGCCGTGGCGAACGGGTTCCGCGGGTGGACGGCCACATTCCGACTCCCATCGGCGCTGCCGTCCCGTTCCGGCGGGTTTCCGGCGATCAGCGTCGGATTGTGGTCAGTCAGGGTCGGGCAGCTCCTCGGCGTCGCCCCACTCCAGCAGCGGGGCGATGTCGAAGACGGCCTCGTCGATGCCGGCGTGCAGGTCACCGAGGTCGGCGAACCGGTCCGGCATGGTGGCCACGGTGAAGTCGTCGGGCTCGCACTCGGGCACCTCGTCCCACGACACCGGTGCCGAGACCGTTCCCGCGGGGACGCCGCGGATCGAGTAGGCCGCCGCGATGGTGTGGTCGCGCGCGTTCTGGTTGTAGTCCAGGAACACCTTCGCCGGGTCCCGGTCCTTGCGCCACCACGTGGTGGTCACCAGCTCCGGCGCCCGGCGCTCCACCTCGCGAGCGAAGCCGTACGCGGCCCGGCGCACGTCGGCGAACCCGTGCTCCGGCGCGATCCGGACGTAGACGTGCAGCCCGGAGCCCCCGGACGTCTTCGGCCAGCCGGTCGCACCGAGCTCGTCGAGCACCTCGTGCACCACCGGTGCGACCTGCTGCACCGTCTCCCACGGGCAGTCGTCGCCGGGGTCGAGGTCGATCCGCCACTCGTCGGGCGACTCGGTGTCGGCGCGTCGGGAGTTCCAGGGATGGAACTCGACCGTGGACATCTGCACCGCCCAGATCACCTGCGCCAGCTCGGTGACGCAC
>DATGUB010000021.1:0-3687 GCA_035301585.1 Beutenbergiaceae bacterium
CGTCGTCGTCGGGCAAGACAAGATCGCCCAGACCCCCGAGGCGCCCATGGGGCCGGCCGCGCTCCGGGAGGCCCGGCGCGGGATGAAACTCGCCGAAGAACTCAGTCTGCCCCTCGTCACCGTCATCGACACCCCCGGGGCAGAACTCTCGGCGAACGCCGAAGAAGGGGCGATGGCGGGGGAGATCGCCCGGTGCATCGCGACCATGTCGACCCTGACCGTCCCCAGCGTCTCGGTTCTCCTTGGTCCGGGTACGGGTGGGGGAGCGCTCGCGCTGCTACCCGCCGACGTCACCGTCGCCGCCCAACACAGTTGGCTCTCGCCGCTGCCGCCCGAGGGCGCGAGCGCGATCATGTACGGCAACGCCGACGCCGCCGCGGAGATCGCCGAGCAACAGCAGGTCTCCTCCCTCGACCTCAGGCGGGCCGGGGTGGTGCGCCACATCATCGCCGAATTCGACGACGACACTCCCCGCGACCTCGCCCGCGCCGTCGCCGCCGAAGTGAGTCATTGGTTGCGGGAGCTGAAGTCCGGGTCGCTGCCTGGGGCGTGAGCGCGCGAGGCGGCCGGCCCCCGCGGGGCGCCAGGCTCGGCTCGGGGCAGCGGATCGGCACGCTCCGGGAGGCGCGGTGGAGAGGAGCAGCGCAAAGCAGGTAGCGTACGGGCAGTGAGTGCCCTGAAAAGAATCGCTGATCCGTTCATGATCGGGATCATCGTGATGATGATCCTTGGCCTCGTCCTCCCGATTCCGCACGACGCCATCGGCCCGATCACGCAGGTTTCCAACGTCGGGATCTTCATCCTCTTCCTCCTCTACGGTTCGCGCCTGTCCACCGGCGAGGTCATCGACGGGATGAAGAACTTCCGGCTGCAAGGCGCGATCATCCTCGCCACCTTCCTCGTGTTCCCCGCGCTCGGCCTGCTCACGGAGTTCCTCACCACCCCCTTCCTCGGGGCGACCCTCGCGGCGGGCCTGCTCTACGTCACGCTGCTGCCCTCCACGGTGCAGTCCTCGATCGCGTTCGTCTCCGTTGCCCGGGGCAACATCGCGGGCGCGATCACGGCCGCCACCGTTTCCAACCTCATCGGCATGATCGCCACCCCGCTGCTCGTGCTCTGGCTTATGGGCGCGTCCGGTTCCATGGGCTGGACCAACGTCCGCGACATCCTCATCCTGCTCCTGCTCCCCTTCATCATCGGGCAGGTCTTCCAGCGCTGGACGGGCGACTGGGTGCGCCGGCACAAGAAACTCACCGGCCTGTGGGATAAGGGAACGATCCTCGCCGTCGTGTTCGTCTCCGTCGTGAGCGCCACCGACGCCGGAGTGTGGAGCACCGTCTCGGGATGGATGCTCGTCGGCGTCGGCGTGATCTCGGTGATCCTCGTCGCCGTCGTCCTCGCACTCACCTGGTGGGGCGGGAAACTCATCGGCCTCGACGTCGGCGATCGCATCGCGCTGCTCATGTGCGGCTCGAAGAAATCGATGGCCACGGGCCTGCCGATGGCGAATGTGCTCTTCTCCGCCGCGGTCGTGGGCCCGATCGTCGTGCCGCTGATCATCTTCCACCAACTGCAGTTGATGATTTGTGCGTGGCTCGCCCAGCGGCTCGGCGCCCGCCCCGATGCCGTGGGCGTGCCCGCCGCCTGAGCCTCCCGTTCACGTGCCGGGCGCCGGGTGCCCGGCCGAGGACCCAACTGGGGCTCCTATGCTGCAATGGGCGCAGCAAATGGCACCCAGTCGTGCCGCGTGCGCAAAAGTGGGGACCGTCTGCCGCAATAGTTACGGCAAACGGCTCCCGCTTCCGTCCGAACCGGGATCCCAGGTCCGCTCGGCCGCCTACGCGAGCACCGTTTTCAACACTCTCGACGATCCCGCCGCTCCCGCGAGCACTAGCGTCACCGCCCCGATGATCGAGAGCGCGTATTGGATGAGTACGGCCGGGAACGTGAAAATCGTCGCTCCGAGCGCCGGCACGATGAAGAGCATCGTCACCCCCGCGGCGAGGCCGACCGCGGCGAAGAGCGGCACCCGGGTCTCCTTCATCCGCGCTTTGTTCATCAGTTTCATATCCATTCCGGCCAGGGCGAGCGTGCGGTACTCATTCCGCTGATCGATGACCCGGCCCGCCTGCATCACACCGGTGGAAACAGCGGCGACGACCGCAGCGATGACGAGCGTGAGAATCCCGCCTTTGCCCATGTCCGCGAGGTACGGATCGGGATCGCCGGGCGTGCCGAAGGCGGCCATGACGGCGGTCATCCCAGCGATGAAGGTCGCGAGCCCGACCCCACCGACGCTGCGCCACGCGTTCTTCGGGTTATCGATGAGGCGGCGGGCACCGATGAGCGATTCGGCGCTCCTGGCCCTCGAGGCCCAGATGTGGCCGATGAGCATGATGACGAGCGGACCCACGAGGTTGAGGAGGGCGAGTCCGCCGGCGAGGAACACCGCGAGGATAGCCACCCCGGCTTGCCCGCTCTTGAACGCACCGATGAACGCGACGATCACGACCGCTAGCGGGATCAACCGCGACCAGTGCAGCGGTGAAGGCTGAACCCGTGCCGCCACCCCGAGGGGGCTGATGGAGACCTTTCGAAGGCTCGATCCGGCCGAGACCGCGGCAACCGCGACGACGCCCACGGCGGCGAGGGGGAGTGCCCACCAAGGGAGGAGGAGCTCGGCGTAGGAGAACGGGTGTTGCTGGAACTCGACGAGTTGGACGATCGGGATGAGGGCGAAGTAGCCAGCCACCCCGATGAGGGCGCCGAGCAGGGCCTGACTGCATGCTTCGAAGAGCGTGAGGGCTGAGACTTGCCGGGTGGTGGCACCGGCGAGGCGGAGCGCCGCCAGCCGCTCGTCCCGGCGGGCCATCGCGAGGCGCGCCGCAGCGGCTCCCAGGGTCGAGAGGGGAATGAGTAGGAGCGCGCTCGCCGTCGCCGCGAGGGCGGGGTAGAGCGCTTCGTCGCCAGTAGCGTTTTCACCGCGGACCGCGAAGGCGTTCCATCCCCCGAGCACGATCAGGGTGACGGATGTGGTGACGGCGAAGGCGATGACGGCGAGGAAACTGGTGAGTTTCTGAGGATCGCTGCGCCCGGCGCTGCGTTTGCGCAACAACGACCACAATTGGAAGGTGTTCATCGAACGTTCTCCTGTGAGATTTGCCCGCCGGAGGTTGCCGCAGTAGCCGCGGCTGGGCCGAGATCGCCGGGAACCATGCGGCCGTCGCGCATGTGAATCACCTGGGCGCACTGGGAAGCAACCCCGGGATCGTGGGTCACGACGACGAGGGCGGCACCGGTTGCTCTGGCGGAGTGCGTGAGGATCCCGAGCACTTCCGCGCCCGTCTGCTGATCGAGCGCGCCGGTGGGTTCGTCGGCAAAGATCACACCCGGAGCGGTCACGAGCGCCCGGGCGATGGCGACTCGTTGTGCTTGCCCGCCGGAGAGTTCTCCGGGTCGACGGTTCTCCATGCCCTGCAGACCGAGGTAGGCGAGCCATCTGCGAGCCATCTCGGTTGCTTCTTGGCGCGCCGTGCCAGCGAGCATGAGCGGGAGCGCGACGTTCTCATCCGCGGGCAGTTCCGGGAGCAGTTGCCCCGACTGAAACACGAACCCGAAGTCCGTGCGCCGCAGGAGGGTGCGCTCGGCATCGGAAAGTGCCGAGATGGCGCGGCCACGCCAGTTCAC
>DATGUB010000022.1:0-23251 GCA_035301585.1 Beutenbergiaceae bacterium
CCACCCGGGGAACCCGACCGGGGCAGATTCTGGCAGGTCGTACTCCCCGGGGTACTTCGCTAGGAAGGAGGACATGAATTCCAGCCCGGCGAGCCAGCGGGCAGCGAGCACGACCAGGGTGACGGCCCCAACGATCGCGAGCGCCACGATGGCTCCCGCCCCGATCCACTGCCGGAGCGTGAACAGCCCGTACTTCTTCGGTTCGCCGGCAGGTTCGGCCCTCGATGCGGGGGTGGACTCTGGCGCGCGAGCCGCGGGCGCAGCCGGTGCGCCCGCAGCGGCCGGAGCAGGCGCGACAGGTTCCACCGCCGGTGTCTCCCGGGGCGGCGCCGGGTCCTTCGTCGGAGCCGGGCCCGCCGAGCGTGGGTCTCCCAACGGCTGGCGAATCTCCTCGGTCGGCGACGGCGCGGCCGTGGTGGCGGGGGTGGGCGCGGTTTGGGTAGGAGTCGCAGCGAACGTATTCGCCACTTCGGTCTGCGCGGGGGGCCAGGCGTCACCGCCCGGGCTCCGGGGGAGGCCGCGACGGGCTCCTGCTGGCTCGGCATCCGCCTCAGCAGTGCGGGCGGGTTCTAACGGCGCGGGTGCGGCCGGCTCGGGGCCGGATCCGGGCTCCGGGCTCACGGCAGCTCCCGCCACGGCAGGTGTGTACCCCGCCGGGGCGGTCTCCGCTGGGGGCCATGGATCGCCCCCGGCCACCCGCGGTAGACCTTGCCGGAAAACCAAGGTGCCGGCGCTGGTGGGTGAGGCGGGAACAGGTTCCGGCCTCGGCTCTGGTGCAGCCGGTTCCGGAGACGTGGAGGCGGGCGCGAGCGCCTCGGATGCGTCCGGCGCGGATGCGACCGGTGATTCCTTCCTCGCAGCGAGCGCGGGCGGAACGAAGTCGGTATGGGGAACCGAGGTGCCTTCGGGGGGCCATGCCTCACCACCCGGTACCCGTGGTAGACCCCGGCGGAGCGAAGAGTCCATGTCTACGCCTTCTTCTCCTGCAGAGCCTCGATGAGCTGTGGCACAACCGTGAACAGGTCGCCCACGACCCCGAAGTCAGCGATGTCGAAGATTGGCGCATCGCCGTCCTTGTCGATCGCGACGATGGTCTTCGACGTCTGCATCCCGGCGAGGTGTTGGATCGCGCCCGAGATCCCCAGCGCGATGTAGAGCTGGGGGGAGACCGAAACGCCAGTTTGCCCCACCTGGAGATTGTGGTCGGTGTACCCCGAGTCCACCGCGACTCGGGAGGCACCCACCGCGGCCCCGATCTCATCGGCGAGTTGCTCAACGAGCTGGAACCCGTCCTTCGAGCCGACGCCGCGGCCGCCTGAAACGATCCGCTCGGCACTGCGGAGGTCGGGTCGATCCGAGGAGGCGGTTGCCTCTTCGAAGGAGTCGACCGTTGCTTCCGGGGAGCCGGAGGCAACAACGTTCAGGGTGGTGCTGGACGCCGGCTGCTCCTCGGCGCGGCTGTCGATCGCGCCCTCGCGCAGCGTGACGACTAGCGGCCCAAACGTCGCGGCAGACGTTGAGTTATAGGTGCCGCCATAGACCGAGTGATGGGCGATGAGGCCTTGGTCGTCGCGGGAGAGGCCGACGGCGTCGGCCGCGAGCGGGGCGTTCGTGCGCACGGAAATCCGCGCGGCGGCGTCGCGACCGTCGATCGAGTGCGGCAGGATAACGGCGTGCGGGTTGACCTCATTCATCGCGGCAACGGTGGCGTCGGCGAGAGCAACGTCTGAGGAGGAATCGGTATCAGCTGTGAGAACCGCGCCCGCCCCGAGCTGTGCCGCCTCCTTCGCTAGCTCCTCGTGCTCACCGGCCGGGGCAACGATGAGACCGACCGGCGTGCCGGCTTGAGCCGCGGCCCCTAGCAACTCCGCAGCGGTCGTGCGAAGGCTGCCATCGCGGTCACGGGGAAGGACGACGAGAATCGAGTCTGAAGCATACATGAGATCTCCCCTTAGACGAGCCGGTTGGAAATGAGGAACTCGGCGAGCTGCGTTCCGGCATCGCCTTCATCAACAACCTTGGTTCCCGCCTCCCGCGGCGGCTTCTCAGCGATCGAAACCATGATTGCCCTTGGTGCGGCGCCAGGGTCGGCACTGACACCGAGGTCAGCCAGTGTGAAGCTCTCCACCGGCTTCTTCTTCGCCGCCATGATGCCCTTGAAGTTCGGGAACCGGCCATCCGGGTTCGCTTCGGTTATGGAGATGACTGCAGGGAGGGAGGCGGACACCTGTGCCACTCCGTCGTCGGTGAGCCGAGCCCCGCTCACCTTCTCCTTTGTGATCTCAACATCGGAGAGCGCTGAGGCAAGGGGCACTCCCAGTCGTTCAGCGAGCATGGCCGGGAGCATTCCCGCCGAGCCGTCCGTGGATTGATCGCCCGCGATCACGAGGTCGAAGCCGGTCGTGCCGATCGCCTTTTCGATCACCTCGGCCGTGAGGGTGAGGTCGGCGCCGAGCAGCTCCTCGTCATCAATGTGGACGCCGGAATCCGCGCCCATCGCTAACGCTTTGCGGATCGTGCCCGAAGCCGCAGCGCGTCCCATGGACAGCGCCACCACTTCGACGTCATCGTTCTTCTCGGCGGCCTTGAGCGCAATCTCGACGGCGCGTTCGCAGATCTCGTCGAGAATATTGTCGCTGGCCTCCCGATCGGCCAATCCCGTTTCGAGCGACAGTTTTCGATCAACGAACGTGTCTGGCACATCCTTGACCAGAACGACGATCTTCATGGGCTCCTCCTCGAAGGAGCGGCGCAGGCAAGCTCCTGCGCCGCGTGAATTCTTATGTGCAGACGTCCAAGACTGAGCATATCCGAATACCACGCTTAGGTGATACTGCTAGTCCAGGATATCTGCTTTCCGGTGGAGCCGCAGGGGACCGCCTCGGTCACGGGCTGGCTTCCGTCCAGCGTGCGGGTGGACTTTTGTTGGGGCCCCGTGCGTCCCGCCTAGCGAGCGGAGGGCTCCAGCGGCGGAGAAACGGGCCGAAACTGGCGCGAGGACAACAGAATCGCTTGACCCTTTGTGTTGGCTTTGCATTAATAGAAAGGTTCTTTTGTTTGTTCTGAGGAGACGTCGTGGCGAGTTTATTTATCAATGGCGAGTGGATACGTTCCTCCGATGGGTCGACTCGAGAACTCCACTGCCCCGCTGATGGCGAGCACGTCGTCACCGTCGCGGAAGCTACCCCTGAGGATGCCCGCGCCGCCGTCACCGCGGCCCGCGAGGCTTTCGACTCCGGCCCGTGGCGGGAAACGACGACGGGTGAGCGGGCAGATCTGCTTCGCCGACTCGCGAACAAACTTGAGGAAGAGAAGGACGACGTCGCTCGCCTCGAAGCGCTCGACACCGGCAAGCGGTTCGTGGAGGCGCAGGGCGACATGGACGATGTCATCTCCGTGATCCGTTACTATGCCGAGCTCGCGGGCAAGGACGCCGGGCGGGTGGTCGACGCCGGTCCGGGCGTCGTCTCGAAGATCGTGTACGAGCCCGTGGGCGTGTGCGTACTCATCACCCCCTGGAACTTCCCCCTGCTGCAAACCTCCTGGAAGATCGCGCCGGCCCTCGCCGCCGGTTGCACCTTCGTGCTCAAACCCGCCGAGCTCACCCCTTCCACCGCGATCTGGCTCGTCGGCGCGCTCGAGGAACTCGGCCTGCCCGCCGGGGTGGCCAACCTCGTGCTCGGCGCCGGATCCCGGGTGGGGGACGTGCTCACCGAGTCCCCCGACGTCGACCTCGTCTCCTTCACCGGCGGCGTCGTAACCGGCCGGCGCGTCATGGCATCGGCGGCCGGGACCGTGAAGAAGGTCGCCCTCGAACTCGGCGGCAAGAACCCCAACATCATCTTCGCCGACGCCGATCTCGACGCGGCGCTCGACATGGCGACCACCGCGATCTTCCTCGACTCCGGCCAGGTGTGCTCCGCCGGCGCCCGGCTCATCGTCGAAGAGTCGATCCACGACGAATTCGTAGAGAAACTCGTGGCCGCGACCAGGCTCATCATTCCCGGTGGCCCGTTTGATCCCGCCGCCCACACCGGCGCGCTCATCTCTGCGGAACACTTGGCGAAGGTCGAGGAGTACGTCGCGGGCGGGATCGCCGAAGGGGCAGAGCTCCTCGTGGGCGGAACGCGCCCCGAAGGTCCCGAGTTCGAGAACGGGTATTTCTACCTGCCGACGATCCTGGGCAGCTGCCGCACGGAGATGACCTGCGTCCAGGAGGAGTCCTTCGGACCTGTCCTCACGATCGAAACCTTCTCCGGAGACACGGCGCAGGAGGCGGAAGACGACGCAGTGCGCATCGCCAACGACACCATCTACGGCCTCGCCGGTGCCGTGTGGACGGAGAATGCTGGGCGCGCGGAACGGATGGCCGCGCGGCTTCGCCACGGTACCATCTGGATCAACGACTTCCACCCGTACGTCCCGCAGGCGGAATGGGGCGGGTTCAAGCAGAGCGGTTTCGGCCGGGAACTCGGCCCGACCGGCCTTGCCGAATACCAAGAGACCAAACACGTGTGGCACAACATCCGCCCAGAAGCGCAGGGCTGGTTCCCCGCGCGCTAACGCCGATTGCCGCGGCGTCGGCCGACCAAGGAGCAAAGAAGAAGACATGAAACGGTACGACTACGTCATCGTCGGTGGAGGGTCGGCGGGCTCCGTGCTCGCCAACCGCCTCAGCGCCGATCCCTCGACCTCCGTGCTCGTGCTCGAAGCCGGCCGCTCCGATTTCCGGATCGACCCCTTCATTCACATGCCCGCCGCGCTCACGTTCCCGATCGGCAGCAAATTCTACGATTGGCAGTACGAATCCGAGCCCGAGCCCTACATGGGTGGACGCCGCGTCTATCACGCCCGCGGGAAAGTGCTCGGCGGTTCCTCCTCGATCAACGGAATGATCTTCCAACGCGGCAACCCGATGGACTACGAGCGCTGGGCCGCGGATGAAGGGATGGAAAGCTGGGACTACGCGCACGTGCTCCCGTACTTCAAGCGGATGGAGAACTGCCTCGCCGGTGCGGACGTGTGGCGCGGGGGATCCGGGCCGCTGGTGCTCGAGCGCGGCCCCGCGAACACGCCCCTGTTCGGCGCGTTCTTCGAAGCGGTCCAGCAAGCCGGCCACCCGCTCACCGACGACGTCAACGGCTACCGCCAGGAAGGGTTCGCCCCGTTCGACCGCAACGTGCACAAGGGGCGGCGCCTCTCGGCGGCGCGGGCCTACCTCCACCCGGTGATGAGCCGCAAGAACCTCACCGTGCACACCCTCTCGCACGTGACCGGACTCCGCTTCAGTGGCACCCGGGTCACCGGTGTCGACTACCTGCGGGGCGGCAGGCTCAAGCGTACCGCTTCGGCCGGTGAGGTGATCCTCGCCGGCGGCGCGTTCAACACCCCGCAGCTGCTCCAGCTCGCCGGCATCGGCAACCCCGACGACCTCGAAGCCGCGGGCGTCCGCACCCGGGTCGCTCTGCCCGGCGTGGGATACAACCTGCAGGATCACCTCGAGGTGTACCTCCAGCACGCCTCCACACAGCCGGTCTCGATCGGGCCGTGGCTCAAGCACCGCTACAAGCCGCAGATCGGGTACGAGTGGCTGTTCAAACGTTCCGGCGTCGGCGCCTCCAACCACTTCGAAGCGGGTGGGTTCATCCGCTCCAACGACGAGGTGGAATATCCCAACCTCATGTTCCACTTCCTGCCCATCGCGATCCGTTACGACGGTTCCCAGCCGGCCTCCGAACACGGCTACCAGCTGCACCTGGGTCCGATGTATTCCGACGTGCGCGGGTGGCTCAAGATCAAATCCACCGACCCGTTCGCGCACCCGGCGATCCAGTTCAACTACCTCTCCACCGAGAATGACCGCCGCGAATGGGTCGAAATGATCCGCGCCGCCCGCAAGATTCTCGAACAGCCCGCGTTCGCCGCGTTCTCCGGCGGCGAGATCTCGCCCGGCCCGGGCGTCCAGACCGACGAGGAGATCCTCGACTGGGTGGCCAAGGACGCCGAGACCGCGCTGCACCCCTCGTGCACCGCGAAGATGGGCGTCGGGGAGGACGCCGTGCTCAACCCCGAAACCATGGAGGTCTATGGCACTCAGGGGCTGCGCGTCGTCGACGCCTCCGCGATGCCGTACGTGACCAACGGCAACATCTACGCCCCCATCATGATGCTCGCCGAACGGGCGGCCGACCTCATCGCCGGCAACGAGATGCTGCCGCCGCTGCAGGCCCCGTACTACCGCCACGGGCACGGGATGCCGCTCTACCCCGAGGGCGACCCGCGGAACGACGCGCAGCCGGGCACCGTTGCCGGAGGCGCGGCATGAGCAACGAAACATCGACCACTCCGGCCGCGGGGGCGATCCCCCCGATCAACTGGCCGGTCTTCATCTGGGCGGCGATCGGGGCCATAGCGATCACATTGTGGGCATTCCTCGCGCCCGAAAACGCAGAATCGGTCCTCGGCGCTGTGGTGGGCTGGACCTCGGACTGGTTCGGCTGGTTCTACGTCGCCCTCGCCGGCGTCGTGCTCGCCTTCGTCATCTACCTCGCGCTCTCCCGGTTCGGGAACACCAAACTCGGGCCCGAGAACGCTAAACCGGAATTCTCCACGATGGCCTGGGCGTCCATGCTGTTCGCCGCCGGAATCGGCACCGACCTCATGTTCTTCGCGGTCGCCGAGCCCGTCACCCAATACCTCGAACCCCCCTCCACCGCCCCCGAGACGGTCGACGCCGCCCGCGAGGCCACCGCGTGGACCCTGTTCCACTACGGCATCTCCGGGTGGGGGATGTACGCCCTCATGGGAATGGCGCTCGCCTACTTCGCCTATCGGATGAAGCTCCCCCTCGCGGTGCGCTCCGCGCTCGCGCCGATCTTCGGCAAACGCATCCACGGACCGCTCGGAGACACGGTCGACTTCGCCGCCCTCCTGGGGACCATCTTCGGTGTTGCCACCTCCCTGGGGATCGGCGTCGTCATGGTCAACGTCGGTCTCGCGACGATTTTCGGCCTCCCGATCGGAACCGGCACGCAGATCGCGATCGTCGTCGTCGGCGTCGGGGTGGCGACGATCTCGGCGGTGTCCGGGGTGGATAAGGGGATCAAGTTCCTCTCCTTGCTCAACGTGTTCCTCGCGATCGGGCTCACCCTGTGGGTCCTCATCGCTGGGAAGACCCAGTTCCTCCTCGACGCCTTCGTGCTCAACGTCGGTGACTTCGTCAACATGTTCCCCGACATGGTCATGCAGACCTTCGCGTTCGAGGACACCGGGACGTGGATGAGCGACTGGACCCTGTTCTTCTGGGCATGGTGGGTCGCGTGGGCCTCCTTCGTGGGTCTCTTCCTCGCCCGCATCTCCCGGGGCCGCACGATCCGGCAGTTCGTCACCGGCACGCTGACGATCCCGTTCGTGTACATCCTCATGTGGGTCTCCATCTACGGGAACTCCGCGCTCGAGATCATCCGCAGCGGCGACGCGGAATTCGGGGTAGAAACCGTACTCAACCCCGAGGGCGGGTTCTACGAGTTGCTCTCGCGTTACCCCGCCTTCACGTTCGTCGCGGGCCTGGCAACGGTCACGGCGCTGCTGTTCTACGTCACCAGCGCCGACTCCGCGGCCCTGGTGATGGCGAACCTTTCCTCCCGCCTGCCCACTCCCCAGCACGATGGCCGGGCCGCGTTGCGGATCTTCTGGGCCTTCACCACCGGCGCGCTCACGATCGCGATGCTCATCGTCGGCGGTATCGGCGCGTTGCAGAGCGCCACGGTGATCATGGGGCTGCCGTTCTCCTTCGTGATGATTCTCGTGATGGTCAGCCTCTACCGGGCGCTGCGGGTCGAGGCGATCCGTCTCGACAGCGGCGAACAGGCGATGCCAGGCTCGCTCTCGGGTCGCACGACGAGTACGCGGGGAGCAGAGCCCAAGTGGCAGCAACGGCTCGGCCGGCTCCTTGCCTTCCCGAACGCCCAACGTGCGAACGAGTTCGAGGACTCAGTGCTCCTGCCGACCCTCGGCGAAGTCGTCACCGAGCTTGCGGAGCAGGGGATCGCCGCGACGTGTGAGCGTGCGACGGACGAGGAGGGCGAGGAACACATCATGCTCGAGGTGGATCCCGATTCCGAACACGCCTTCCACTACCTCATCTACCGTGTGGAGGCCCCCGTGCCCACCTTCGGGCGCCGCCCGCCCCGCGCGGACGAGAAGTTCGTGCGAATGGAGGTCTACCTCGACGTCGCTGCGTCGCAGGGGTACGACATCATGGGCTACACGAAGGACCAGATCATCGATGACGTGCTCGACCAGTACGAGCGGCACCTGGAATTCTTGCAGCTGCAACAGAACCTGCTCAACGGGGCCGAGACGGGGTAGAGGCAACGGCTTGCCAAGCCGCCGGGAGTAATTCCTAGTAGCAGTTGTAATAATTCCGCTATCGTGGGTCTCACACACGACCGCACGCGTAGATGGAGACGACGATGGAACCCTGGTTGACGACCCTACAGACCGACACTCCTCAGGAGGGCTTCGAGCTCGCGATCACGCTTGCGCGAAAGGGCGTGGGCTACACCCAGCCCTCGGCCGAGGTGCGCGACACCCTGCGCGGCGGGTACGCCCACGATGCCGACACGCTCACCGCCGCCTCCCACGTCGTCGCGGTGAACTTCCAAACGGTCGCGGCCGCGAACAACTACTGGCGCTGATCCCGACCGCGCCGGATACCCGATTGCCTGCGAGGAATGAGCGAAGATGGGCGAGATCACGCCGATCTCATACCTGGACGAGCCGTGTGGTGGTGTATATCTGGAATTGATAGCACACATGAAGGGGCAATATGGCTCAAGCTCATCTTTCGCAGGCTCCCCAATCGGTTTTTCCCGTTGCGCGCACCTCAACGGTTGACCTCATTGCCATAGCGCTGCGCAACGCGATCTTCTCAGGAGCGCTCGAGGTGGGCACGCCCATCCGGGAGATCGAGATGGCCGCCCAGCTCGGGGTGAGCCGCAGCCCGCTGCGAGAAGCGATGCAGCGGCTCGTCCAAGAACGGCTCCTCACCGCCGTCCCCGGGCGCGGGCTGCGGGTCAGCACCATCACCGCCGACCACGTCGCCGACCTCTACCACGCGAGGGCGGCGGTCGAAGGGGAAGCGCTGCGGCTCCTCGCCTCCGACCGGGACACCCAGGTGCTTGCGCAACTCGAGGAGGCCTACCGCGAGCTGCTCGAGGCGACGAGTTCGCACGACGCCCGAGCGATCGGGGACGCCGACATCAACTTCCACCAACTGCTGGTCAACCTCGCGGGCAGCCGCCGGCTCTCGGACTACATGTCGAGCCTCGCCGTCGAGACGAGGATCGCGGTCTTCTCCCTCCCCGACGGGTTCGCCGTGCCCGCCGAGGTCTCCGGCACGTACCGCGCCCTGTTGGACGCGCTCGCGGCAGGGGACGCCGACGCCGCCGTGCGGGCGCTCCGGGAGCAGTTCGAAGAAGCCGTCGCGCGATTCACCGGAAAGCACGACGTCGACACGGTCGAAACGCCCCCGGGGGAAGAACCCCCGAGCGTGGAACCTATCCGCGGCTGACGGCGGGCTGCTCGCTGGCCGCTGACCGGGCGATCCCCGCGCGCAGGAGGAAGAACAACAACACGAGCCCCGCGGTGAGCAGCATGTGCCCGAGCCCGGCGACCCCGGCGAGGGCGGGGGAGGAGGCATCCGCCCCGCGCACCGCGATCGTTCCCTTTACGAGCATCATCGCGCCGGTGAGCGCCACCCCGCTCGTCCAGATCCAGTAGAACCACCCCGCGAGCCGCGGCGCGACACGGGTGAGGTGCAGGAGCTTCTCGAGCGCGAGCACGATGAGCAGAGCGATGAAGCCGAGTACGAGGAAATGCGTGTGCACGAGAGGGAGCTGGGTGGCCGAGCGGTCGAACAAGTCGTAGGCCTTCGTCAGTTCTCGGTAGTACAGGCCGGAGGCTGCGCCGAGAAAAGCGAACACGAACGAGGTGTAGAACAAGCGAAACACGAGGGGAACTTTCGGTTGAGGAACGGTGTTTTCTCCTTGATATTCACACCCGCAACCGCGCCCGTCGAGAGGCAGGGCAACAAATCAATCGAAGAGTTGAGTGCCCCCTCCACCCTTCTTGGGACGCCGAGACGTCCGCGTGAGAAACCGCCCCTCACCCGCTGCGAGCGAACAGCGCGGCGCGCGCGAGCGCGGGGGCGTGGGACCCGATCGGCCGCCACGCACTCCTCTCGGTTGGCCGGGTGCCGACGTTGGCCAGGAGAGTATCAGCGTCCACCGCGGTCTGGCGTGCGGCCACCTCCAACCTGCCGCTCTCGACCCGCCAGCCCCGCACATGCAGGGCCGCTGCGACCTCGGCGTACGGAAACTTCTCCTCCGCGGGGGCGGCGGTCGCCACGAAAAGCAGGAGCAGCAAGTGGACATCGGCATGGAACTCATCCGCAGGTAACCGGCCGAGCCGCTGGGCAAGATGCTCCCACACGGCGGCTGCGGAGGGGCGGGCACGCTGTGCGGCCTTCGTCGCGTACAGGCGACCCTTCGATTTGCGCAGGACCCCGTAGTGTTGCAACGCCTCCCGGAGCAACAGCACGGGAAAGGCATCGATCTCGCGGTTGACCGCGAACAGCCAATCCGCCATCGCCGGCATCACCTGCGCGACGGCGTGCACGTCGGCCGGTTTGAGATACTCCGCCGCGGTGAGCGCCAGGCCCTCCTCGCCGGCGCGATCGAT
This sequence comes from Beutenbergiaceae bacterium, assembly GCA_035301585.1. Classification (GTDB taxonomy): domain Bacteria; phylum Actinomycetota; class Actinomycetes; order Actinomycetales; family Beutenbergiaceae; genus HY158. The sequence goes on from DATGUB010000022.1 coordinate 10,744, forward strand.
GAACCAGGTGACCGCCCCGAGCGCCTCCTCGAGGTTTGGCTCCTCACCCGGTGGCTCGCCGGGTACCTCGCCGCGTTCGGGTTCGCTTGCGAGGAGTTGTTCGAACCGCTCCGCAATGCCGAGGCGGGCGAACTGCAGCTGATACGCCATCTCGACCAGCCGCTGGGGAACCCGCTCGAGCTGCTCGCGGGGCATCCCCAGCAGCGTCGAGTAGGCCCGCAGAGCGGGGTTCTCATCAGCGATCGCCGCATTCACCTCCGCAACGCTGAACGCAGCCGGATCGGGAAGAACCTCAGCAAGGGACTGTGCATCCCGGCGGCTCCCACAATCCTCCGGCGGGGCCGCCCGCTCCCCGCCCGTGCACACCGCCACAGGGGCATCGTCATCAGCGGGAAGAACGGCGGCCAGCGTCAAGGTGAGGTTCCAGTTATCGCCGTAATCGTAGATGTAGTGGAGCCGATCGCCGACCTCCTGGAGCGTTTCATCCAGGCGCACCTGTTCCTCCGGGGTCCCCTCCCATTCCCCTTCCTCCGCGTCGAAGGGGCACAGGAACCGGTCCACGTCCGGGCGGAACGGTTCGCCCCCGAGCGCGAACGAATGCAGGTGGTAATCCCACCAATCGAAGGCCGCCTGGATGCTGGTGTGCACCTGATCCAACGTGAGGTCGGAGCGCACGTCCAACTGCCGCCAGATCTCGGGGGTGGAACCATCGAGACTCACCCGCAGGCGATACACGTGGAGCGCCGCGAGCGCGGGCCGGCGCAGGGAAACGACAGGTTCCGAAGTGTCCATCCCGCCACGGTACTCCGCCAGCGCGGGCCGCGGGGTCCCTTCCGCATCCGTCCTCGGCCGCGTAGCGTGGGCGAATGGACGCACGAGACATTCTTTCCGACGCCGCTTCCCGCCCCTTGGCCGCGATCCGCGCCGTCGCCGAACTCATCACCCCGGGCAACCTCAATGCCCATCCCGGCGGCCACGACAACTCGATCGCGTGGCTGTTGTGGCACATGGGGCGCGAGATCGACGTGCAGGTCGCCCACCTCGCCGGAACCGAGGAACTGTGGACCGAGCGCGGCTACGCCGAGCAACTGGGCATCACCGAGGAGGGGATCGGCTACGGCCACACCCCCGCACAGGCCCGGGCCGTCACCGCCAGAGATCCGCACCCCCTCCTCGACTACCTCACCGCCGCCACGGCGGCACTGCAGGAGTACCTCGCGAGCCTCGATCCATCAGCGCTCGGCGAGGTCATCGACTCCGACTGGGACCCGCCCGTCACCCGCGGCACCCGGCTCGTCAGCATTATTGACGACGCCGCCCAGCACGCGGGGCAGGTGGGTTACGCATTGTCGATCGCACCCGGATAAGGCGAGTCGCGGTCAGGAACGGCCCAGCGCTTCGGGAACCACCGACGCCCACTCGGTCGGTGCTTCCGATTCCGGGGCGGCGGGCAGCTTCCCCTCCCCGTCCGGGTGCGGGATCGCGGCGAGCAGCGCCTGGGTGTAGGGGTGCACCGGGTCGGACCACACGAGCGCGGTCGGGCCGGATTCGACGATCTTGCCCCGATACATCACCGCCACCCGGTCGGCCATGATCCGCACGACCGACAGGTCGTGGGAGATGAACAACATCCCCGCCCCCGTGTCGAGGCAGAGCTGGCGCATCATCGAGGCGACGGAGGCCTGGCTCGAGGCATCGAGCGCGGAGATCGGCTCGTCCGCGACGAGGAGATCGGGGCGGGCCGCGAGCGCCCGAGCGATCGCGATCCGCTGGCGCTGGCCCCCGGAGAACTGGTGGGGGTATCGATCCACCATCGCGGGGTCGAGCCCGACGGCGCTGAGCCACTCCGCCGGTGCCGGGGAGGTCTCGCCGCGGACCTTGGCGGCGCGGGCGCCGTCGTTGATCTGCTCGCCGATGCGTTGGCGGGGGTTGAGGGAGGAGTTCGGGTCCTGGAACACCATCTGTATCGCGGTGAACTCCACCGGCCGCCGGCGCAGCCCCAGCGGCGGGACCGGTTCGCCGCGGAAGGCGATCGCCCCTTGCTGCGGGCGTTCCATCCCCACGATCGCCCGCGCGGTCGTGGACTTCCCGCAGCCGCTCTCGCCCACGAGGGCGAGCACCTCGCCGTCGGAGATCTCCAGGTCGATCCCGTCCACCGCGCGCACGATCTTCCGCCCGTGGTACTCCACGACGAGGTCGCTTACCGTCAGGACGCGTGAGCTCATCGTTCCTCCCCGTCGATCAGGCTCTCGTGTGCCTCGGGCATCGAGGCGAGCAGCTCTTGGGTGTAGGGGTGGGCCGGCCGGTTGAAGATGTCTCGACGGGAGGCGGACTCCACGATCCGCCCCTCGCGCATGACGGCGACGTCGTCGGCGATCGCGCTCATGACCCCGAGGTCATGGGTGACGAGGAGGACAGCGAGATCGCGTTCGCGGGCGAGGTCACGCAGCAGGTGCAAGATCCCCGCTTGGACGGTGACGTCGAGCGCGGTGGTGGGTTCATCGGCGAGCAGCACCTCGGGATCGCACGCGAGCGCAAGCGCGATCGCGATGCGTTGGCGCTGGCCCCCGGAGAACTGGTGCGGGTACCGGGAGAGGGCCTCGTGGGGCTCCGGCACGGCCACGCGGGTGAGTAGATCCTCGGCCCGCGCGAGCGCGGCCTTCTTGGACAGTTCCAGGTGTACGCGCATGTGGTCGGTCAGTTGGGAGCCGATGGTGAGCTGCGGGTGCAGACTCGAGGAGGGGTCCTGGAAGACCATCGCGATCTTGGCCCCGCGAATCTCGCGCAGTGCGCGCCCCTTCATGCCGAGGAGCTCGGTCCCCGCCAGGCGGATCGAGCCGCCGACCTGGGCGGTGGTCGGCAATAGCCCGAGGACGGCCATCGCGCTCACGCTCTTGCCCGACCCGGATTCCCCCGCGAGCCCCTGGATCCGCCCGGGCGTGAGGTCGAGATCGATGCCGTGCACAACCGGAGTAGGGTGCCGCCGCCCGAAGGCGATCGTGAGATCGCGGATCTGTAGTTTCGCGGTCATGCGACCTCCTCTCCGGGGGCCTGCGCGGGCGCGGCGGCGCCGTCGCGTTCGGCGGAGGCGAGCGGGTCGAGCGCGTCCCGCATGGAATCGCCGATGAAGTTGAAGGCCATCACCACGGTGAGGATCGCGAGGCCGGGGAAGACCCCGAGCCACCACGCGTCGGTGTTGTTCATCGCGGTGGAGATCATCGCGCCCCATTCCGCCATCGGGGGCTGCGCCCCGAGCCCCAGGAACGACAGCCCGGTCAGGAGCAGGATCGCGGTACCGATGTCCAACGAAGCGAGCACGAGCACGGGCCCGGCGATGTTCGGCAGGATGTCTCGCCGCAGCGACTTCCACGGCGAGTACCCGAGGAGGCGCCCGGCGACGACGTAGTTGAGGGTGCGCAGGCTGAGCACGTGCGAGCGCACCACGCGGGCGTATTGCGGCCAGGAGACGACGATCCCGGCGATGACCGCGTTCATGAGCGAGGCACCCAGGGAGGCGGCGATGACCATCGCGAGGATGACGGTGGGGAAGGCCATGACGAGGTCGGTGAGGCGCATGAGGGTCTCGTCCACCCAGCGCCCGACGTAACCGGCGACCGCGCCGATGAGGGTGCCGATGACCGTCGCGCACACGACCATGAGGAGGGCGTAGGGCATCGTCACCCGGGCGCCGGCGAGGAGCCGGGAGAAGACGTCCCGGCCGAGCGCGTCGGTGCCGAGCACGGAAGCCTCCCCGGGCGGGGTGAGGCGGGGAAGGTCCTGGGCGAGGGGGTCGTGCGGGGCGAGCCAGGGCGCGAAGATCGCGATGACCACCCAGGCGAGGGCGATGACCACGCCGACGATCGCGAGCGGCGTGCGCCACGAGGCGGGGATCGCGCGGAAGAACCGGCCGCGCCGGAGTCGAGTATTCATGAGAGCCTCACTCGGGGGTCGAGAGCGGCGTAGAGCAGGTCAACGATGAAGTTGATGACGAGGTAGATGAGCCCGATGACGAGCCCCACCCCCATGACTCCCGGAAGGTCGAGGGAGGAGGCCGCGTTATAGGCGTAGGTGCCCAGGCCCGGCCAGGCGAAGACGGCTTCCACGAGCACGGTTCCCGACAGCAGGATCCCGAAGGCGATCCCCGTCATCGTCAGCACCGGCAGGGAGGCGCCGCGAAGGACGTACCCGCTGACGATGCGCGCGCCCCCGAGGCCCTTCGCCCGCGCGGCCCGCACATAGTCGGTATCGAGCACCTCCAGCACCGAGGCGCGGATGAACCGGGTGAGGAGCCCGATCGTGAACAACGAGAGCACGAGCACCGGCAGCGCGAGGTGAGCTGCGGCGTCGAAGAACCCGACCGGATCGCCGTCGAGAATGAAATCGAGCGTGTACAACCCCGTGAATCTCGGGGGCGGGGAGAGCTGCGGGGAAAGCCGGCCGGAGCCGGGGGCGATGCCGAGGTGGAGGAAGAACACGAGGTAGGTGACGATCGCGAGCCAGAACATCGGCAGGCTCAGCCCGATGAGGGAGACGACCCGCACCACCTGGTCGGTGACCTTCCCGCGCCGGTAGGCGGCGAGGGTGCCGAGCACGAGGGAGACCGCGAGCGAGAGGATGATCGCCGCCAACGCGACCTCGACCGTCGCGGGGATGACCGCGCCGAGGTCGTCGAGCACGGGCCGGCCGGTGTGGATCGAGGTGCCGAGGTCGCCCTGCAGCAGGTGGGTCATGTAGATGAGGTACCGCTGGGGGACGGGCTTATCCAGGCCGTGGCGTTCGACGTAGGCGTCCACGGTCGCCTGGTTGCTCGCTGCGCCCTCCCCCAGCGCCGCGGTGATCGGGTCACCGGGCACCAGGGTGGTCAGGGCGAAGGTCACGATGGTCACCCCGATCATCAGCAGGATCGAGGTGAGCAGGCGGCGGACGATGTACGCCGCGAGCGGCCACCGTTGCAGGGGTCGGCGCAGCGAGGAACGAGATTTAGTTTCTGCCACGCCGAACCTCCGTTAACCGGCGGGGGTGATGAGCGGGATGTCGAGGGTCCAGTTGGAGTTGTACTGGACGTTGTCGATCGACTCATCGCTCGCGAGGTTCGCGCCGACGACGATGATGGGCACGAACGGCCCGGATTCCTGCATCGCGGTCGCGAAGTCGATCATGATCTCCTCGCGTTCATCGACCGAGGTGGCGTTCTCCGCCGCCTTGACCAGGTCGGCGATCTCCGGGGAGTCCTCTTCGGTCCAGTTCGCGCGCAGGCCGACCTTCTCTCCCGGGCCGAAGGGCAGGAAGGAGGAGGAGTCGGCGAAGTCCGGGCCCCAGTACCACAGGGAGAACGCTTCCTTGCCGTCGACGTAGGGGTCGATCTGGGTGGCGAACGGCGCGGGGGCGAGGTTGACGTCGAGCCCGATCTCCTGGAGTTGGGACTGCACACGTTCGGCGACGGGCGTGAACTCCACCCCGCCGATCGGGTTGTCGTTGGGGAACTCCAGGGTGATCGTCTCCCCGTCGTAACCGGAGGCTTCGAGGGCGGCCTTCGCCCGGTCGAGATCCTGGGTGACGCCCTCCTCCAGGGCGCCGAGGAAGAGCGGAGGGATGACGCCGGTGGCGGGCTCGGCACCGACCCCGGCGAGTTCCACGAGCGAGTCGTAATCGAGGGCGTACCGCACCGCTTCGGCGAAGTCCGGGTTCGCGGTGTCCCCGCCGACCTCCTCGCTCTGGTTGATGAGGAGGAACATCGCCTGCGCGGAGGGCTGGGAGGTCACCTTGAGGCCCTCGCCCAGGCTTTCGACCTGGTCGCCGTTGAGGTCCACGGCAAGGTTGGAATCCCCGCCCTGGAGGTTGATGAGCTGAGTGGAGCTCTCCGAGACGTTCCGCACGACGACGCGTTCGAACTCCGGAGTGTATTCGCCGTCGTACTCGGGGTTGGGGACGAGCACGACCTGGCTGGTGATGTCGAGGGAGTCGATCATGTACGGGCCCGAACCCGCCGAGGCGGAGTTGAAGAACTCCTCGGCCTCGTCGTCGTTATCGGTCGTGGCGCCGTTCTCCTGGGCGAGCTCGGAGTTGACGATCCCGAGCGCCGGGTTCGTCACGATCGCGGGCAGCTGCAGGTAGGGCTCCTCGGTGGAGAGTTTGACCGTCTCCTCGTCGACCTTCTCCACGGTGATGCCGTCCATGAGGAAGTTCGCCTTCGACTCGGTGATCCCCTGGACCCGCTCGAGGGAGTAGACGACGTCGTCGGCGGTCACCGGCGTGCCATCGGAGAAGGTCCGCTCACCGGTGAGGGTGAACGTGAACTCCGTCGCCTCCTCGTTCTGCTCCATCGTGGCGAGGGAGGGCACGGGCAGTTCTTCATCCGAGCCCTCGAAGGTGAGCAGGGTGTCGTAGACCGCGTGGAGGACCATGTTCCCGGTGGGCACGTAGGTCCGCCCGGGGTCACCGGTCTCCAGGGAGAACGCCGTGTCGATGACGAGCGTTTCCCCGCCGTCGGCCTGCGAGGATTCCTCGCCGGCCGACGGCGGGTTGGCGGTGTTACCGCCCGAGCAGGCAGCGAGGACCAGCGCTGCCGCGGCTGAACACGCAGCCAACGAGAAGCGAGATGAAGAGCGCATACAAATCTCCGAGTAGGTGTAGATCGATAAGTTTTTTACGGGCGGGGCGAGCTCAGACTTCGGCGCACACGCTTTCGTGTTCCACGCCGTCGACGAAGAAGGTCTCGACGAGGTGCACGGTCCCCTCGCGGACCTCCACGCGGCTCTCAGCAGAACCGCGGACCACGCTGCGGTCGGCCACGAGTTCGTGGGCGAAGGAGATCGCGAGGACCTCGCCGTCGAACGCGCCGACGAACCTGCCCTGGGTGACGGTGTCACCGGTGTACTCGCCCCAGGTCAGGTGGCCCTGTTGGTGATAAAGGAACTCTGTGGGGCGGTCCGGATCGACCCGCGATGCGGTGGAGGAGACCATTGCGAATCTTCTGCCGTTCAACGACACGGCGCCGTCAGAGTCCATTGAAGTCATGGTCAATAGTATGGACCTTTTCGTCTCATTCGCGTAATCAGGCGTGGGCCTGAAGTTTTTTGCGGCTCGCAACGATCGGGGTGATCGCCACGAGCCCGATCGCCATCGCCGTGAGCAGCCCGAGCCCGCCCGTCCAGGAGCCCGTGCGTTCGAATATCGCCCCCACGCTCACCGGCGCCGTCGCGGAGATGAAATACCCGATCGTCTGCGTCATGCCCGACAGGTCCCGCACCATCGACAGGCTCGGGGCTCGCAGCACGTAGAGGCTGAGCAGCAGCGCGAACACCCCGCCCTGGGCGACCGCCCCGGCGACCATCCACACCAGGTATAACGACGGCGCGAACAGTAGCCCGAGGATGTACACGAGCCACAGGCTGGTCACCGCGAGGGAGAAGGCCTGCCGGTTGTACACCTTCGAGACGAGCACGGGAACGCTGATCGCGCCGATGAGCCCCGCGAATTGAAGGATGGAGGCGGCCACGCCCGCTTGCGATTCGCTGATCCCGGCGATCTCGGGCAAGAAGGTCGGCAGCCAGTGGGTGCTCGCGTAGTACAGCCCGGAGTTGAGTCCGAAGAACAGCGCCATCGCCCACGCCCCAGGGAGCCTCCACACCTTCGTCGGCCCCGATTCCTGCGAGACCACCTCCTCCTCACCCGCGAACAGGTGGTAGGTGAGGGCCGCGGCGAGCATGAGCAGCGCCCACGCGGCGATCGCCCACCGCCAGCCGAACGCCGTCCAGACCGGGACGGTCAAGATCGCCGCGAGGGCCGCGCCCCCGGTGATCGACGTCGTCGCGGCCGACATCACCTTGCCCTGGTGGGCGGGGAAGTCCCGGCGCACCACGACGGGCAGGAGCACGTTGCCGGCCGTGATCGCGAGCCCGATCCCGGCGGTTGCGATGAGCATGCCCGCCGCGCCCGTGAACGGACGCGCCGCCACGAACACCGTGAGCAGCAGCAGGCTGAGGGTCATCACCCGGTTCAGCCCGAACCGGCGGGCCACCCCGGCCACGACCGCCGCGCCGATGCCCAAGCAGAACACCGGAAGCGAGGTGAGCAGCCCGGCCACCGTGGGGGAGAGGTCAAGCTCGCGTTGGATGTCGGGAAGGACGGCCGCGAGGGAGGTGATGGGCGACCGCAGGCACAACCCGGTGAGGACGATCGCGGCGACCCCGCCCGCGGCCCGCCAGGAGGAGACCTCGGGGCGCGCGGGGCCCATCAGGCCTGCGCGCTGAGCCAGCCCCGCAGCATGCTCGGGCGGTCGGTGATGATCGCGTCCACCCCGATCCTGCGGGCCGCGGCCCAGTGGTGCGGCTCATTCAACGTCCAGACGGCCACGCCCAGGCCCGCGCCGTGCATCTCATCAACAAAATCGGGGTGCTCCAGCAGGATCCGCCCGTCGGGGTTGACGCCCTGCACGTGCAGGTCATACGCGACCTCGATGGCGTCCTCCCGCCAGTTCTCCAGGAGCCATTCGCGGCGAAGCCCCGGCGCGAGCTCCCCGGCGAGGGCGACGGTTTCCGGTTCGAAACTCTGCACGACGAACCGGTCGGCGAGCCCGGCCTCCTCGATCGAGGCGAGGGCGCGACCGAGGGATTCTCGCTCCCACACCCCCTTCACCTCGAGGAGTACGTTCGGGCTGGGGGCGGCGTCGAGGAACGCGAGCACGTCGCTGAGCAGCGGCACGCGCTCGCCGGTGAACGCGGCAGAGAACCACGATCCGGCGTCGAGCTCGCGCAGCCCCTCGGCCGTGAAATCGCGGACGGCGCCGCTTCCGTTCGTCGTCGCATCGACCGTGTCGTTGTGGATCACCGCGGCATCGCCATCGGCGAGCACCTGGATGTCCAGCTCGATCGCGTCCGCCTCCGCCCGGCGGGCAGCGTCGAACGCGGCGATCGTGTTCTGCGGGGCGAGCCACGAGTTCCCCCGGTGGGCGATGATCTGCACAGAGCCTCCTTGACACACCCAACCTACCGTGAAAAATTCCCGCCGCGGAGGCAGGAGTTCACACAATGTCAGTGAACCTCAGTACATTTAGGTGGCGTGGCTATCACCATCCATCACGCGACCCGCCTCGATCACCTCGCGCGCGGGCTCGGTGAACTGCTCGCCGGGGAACCACCCGGCCCGTTCGAGATGGAACTCCTCGCCCTGCCCGCCCGCGGCATGCAGCGATGGCTCGATCAACGCCTCTCCCACTACCTCGGCACCGGTCGCAGGGCCAGCGGCGACCGCGGCGGGATCTCCGCCGGAATCGATTACCGCCACCCCCGCTCCCTCGTCGAACTGTTCTTACCGGGCGACGACGACGCGTGGGAGGCGGACCTGCTCGCCTGGCAGGTACTCGCCGTCCTCGACGACGCCGCGGGGAACGCGCGGCTGGGCCGGCTCGCGGCCCACGTGGGGATCGACCCCGGCGGCCGGGCCGACCCGGGCCGCGCCCACCGCCGCTACCGGGTGGCCCGGAGAGTCGCGGAACGATTCGCCACCTACGCCAGTGAACGCCCGGACCTGCTCCGCGGCTGGCTCACCGGCGAAGCGCCCGCCGCCGCCCACCCGCCTGAGGATCTCGCGTGGCAGCAGACGCTGTTCCAGGCGCTCGCCTCAAGGCTCGGAACGGTGCCGATCCCGCTGCGCGCCGCAGAAGCCCTCGAAGGCGCGCGGCAGGCGGGCCACCGCCGGGTGCACCTGTTCGGTCACACGCGGCTGGCCAACCCCGACCTCGCCTTCCTCGCCGAGCTCGGCGCGCACACGCACGTGCACCTGTGGCTCCCACACCCGAGCCCGGCGCTGTGGGATGCGCTCACGCACGCGTCGGCCGGCGCCCCCGGCGCTGTGCCGGGCGAGGCGTCGCCCCGGAGCGAGGATGACGCCGAGGCAGCCGTCCATCCCCTGCTGCGCGGACTGGGGCGGGAAGCACGCGAACTCGCCCTGCGGCTCCGGCCCCTGGCCGCCCGCGCGGCGTACTGCTCGCACGAGCCCGAAGACGAGCCGCCGGCCCCCACCCTGCTGCACCGGCTCCAAGCGGACATCCGAGCCAACCGGGAACCCGACCCCGCCGCCCGCCCCACCGATCCGGACGGTTCCCTCCAGGTGCACGGATGCCACAGCAAGAGCCGCCAGGTGGAAGTCCTGCGGGAAGTACTGACCGGCCTCTTTGAGGACGACCCGGATCTGGAACCCCGCGACGTGCTCATCCTGTGCCCCGATGTCGAGGAGTACGCGCCGCTGCTGCACGCGGCCTTCGGCGCACTCCCGGGCGCCGCGCACCCTGGGCACCAGTTGCGCGTAGGCATCGCCGACCGGGCCCAGACCGCGACGAACCCGCTCTTCGAGCTCGGCGAACTGCTCGCGGGATTCGTCGGCGGGCGGGTGCGCAGCAGCGAACTGCTCGACCTGCTCCACCGGGAGGAGGTGCGGCGCCGGTTCCGCTTCACGAGCGCCGACGTCGAAGAACTCAGCACCTGGATCGGCGAATCCGGGATCCGCTGGGGGTTCACGGCCGGCCATCGAGCGGCCTTTCACGTGCCCACCGCGCAGAACACGATCGAAGCGGGCCTATCCCGGTTGTTGCTCGGGGTCGCGATGCCCGTAGACGGTGGCACCGTGGGCGGGGTGGTGCCGAACGAGGTGGAATCCACCGACATCGACCTGCTCGGGGCCTTCGCCGAACTTCTCCACCGCCTCCGCGCCGGCATCGAGCGCCTCGAAGGAGCGAGGAGCGTCGAAGAATGGACGACGGGGCTGTCGGACCTCGTCACCGCGATCGCGTGCCCGGAGCACGAATGGCAACGCAGCGGGTTCGCCCGCGCGCTCGCCCGGGTAGCTCGCGCCGGGGGCGCGCCCGCGTCGGTAGCGGACTTCCGGGAAATCCTGCACGACCTTGCCCGGCCGCGCTCCTCGGCCGTCAACCTCTCCACCGGGGCGATGACCGTGGCCACGTTGGTGCCCATGCGCTCCATCCCGCACAAAGTCGTGTGCCTCATCGGGATGGACGACGGCGACTTCCCCCGCGCGCCGGCCTTCGACGCTGACGACCTCCTGCGCCGCGCCCCGCTCCTCGGAGAGCGAGAGGCCCGGATCGAAGACCGCCAGCTGTTCCTCGATGCGCTCATGTCGGCCACCCAGCGCCTCATCGTCACGTACTCCCGGGTGGGAGAGAACCGGGGCGAAGAACGCTACCCGGCGATCCCCGTCGTCGAACTCCTCGACGCGATGGCACGCACGAGCGGGGTCGAGGCAGAAACGTTCCTCACCGATCACCCGCTGCACCCCTTCGACCGCCGGTACTTCAGCGGGGAGGGCGGGCTAGCGAGTTTCGATGCGGCGGCCGCGCTCGCCGCAGCCGCGCGCACCACCCCGGCCCCGCCCCCGCCGTTGCTGCCCGCGCCGGTGCCGGCCCTCACCCTCCCCGAGCTGCCGCTTGCCGAGCTGCGGCGTTTCTTCGCCGACCCCGTCGCCGCGTTCATCCGGGGCCGGCTCGAAGCCCGTGTGGGGGAGGACCCCCGCCCGGTTGTCGACGACATCCCGGTCTCCCTCACCCCATTGCAATCGTGGAAGGTCGGTGACCGCCTCCTCGCCCGGGAACTCGGCGGCCGACTCGACGAGTCCTTCCTTGCGGATGAGCTGCTTCGCGGGGAACTGCCGCCCGCGGCGTTGGGCCGTGAGCACCTCGCCGACCTCTCCGGCCGGGTGGCCGAACTCGCGCAGGCCGCTGCCCCCTACTGCGCTGAACCCGCCCGGACGGAGCAGATCTCCGTCCTCATCGGCGGCACGAGGGTCGCCGGCAGCGTGCGCCATGTGTACGGGCATCGGATCGTTCGCGTCTCCTACTCCCGGCTCGCGGCCACGCACCGGTTCAGCGCGTGGATCGACCTCCTCGCGCTCGCGGTGCAGGACCCGAATCGGGATTGGGAGGCGCTCGTCATCGGGCGGGACGGGAAGAAGACGAAGGAAGCCCGCCTGCGCGCCCCCGCCCCAGCGGAGGCGGAGGGCTACCTCGCTGACCTTCTCGACATCCACTCCCGGGGGATGCGCGAACCCCTGCCGCTCCCGCCGGTGACCACCGCCAAGTGGGCGGAGGAGGTTCACAAACTCGACGGCGAGGCCTCGCCTTCCCGCCTCGCCGAGATCACGTCGCGGGTCGCCGGGCAGTGGGAGACCTCCTCCGCCTGGGAGAATGAGGATCGGGATCCGTACCAACTCCTCGCGTGGGGCAAGCAACTGAACTTCGAGGAACTACTGAGTATGACGCCGACGGCGCAGGAGTCGTGGAACTCCCAACCCTCTCGCCTCGGTCAGTACGCGATCCGGATGTGGGAGCCGCTGCTTAACCATGAAGGAATTTAACATCACCGACCCGCTCCCACGCGGCACCACCGTCCTCGAAGCGAGCGCCGGGACGGGCAAGACCTGGACCATCGCCGCCCTCGCCACCCGCCTCATCGCGGAAGGGGAGCTGGAGATCACTGATCTCCTCATCGTCACCTTC
>DATGUB010000023.1:0-2328 GCA_035301585.1 Beutenbergiaceae bacterium
AGCGGGGGGAACGGTATCCCGCCGCGGACGCGGGAGAAGGTCTACGCCCGAGCGAACGGGGTGTGCGAGGTGTGCGGCAAGTACGCGCCGGGCGCCGACATCCACCATCGTCTCGCGAAGGGCATGGGCGGCACCTCGAACGCGGCCATCCACGACCCCTCGAACTTGGTGGTTGCGTGCGGCTGGGGCAACACGTCGGGCTGTCACGGCGACATTCACGGCAATGCCGCGTACGCGAAGGCTATGGGCTGGATCGTCTCGAGGTTCACGCCGTACCACCCCGCGGAGGTGCCGGTGAGGCTGTGGGATGGCATGTTCTGGCTGGACGACGACGGTACTCGCCGCAAGGCGACCGACGAGGAGGTCAAGCAGTGAGGCGTGGGGAGGAAACACCCGCATCGACGGCGCGCGACATCGTGCGCGGCGTCATGGAAGACATCATCGGCCCGCATGTGCAGACGCACCGGGCCACTACCAGGAAGGAAGTCGCCTGATGGCGAACGACACCGTCATTTGCGTTATCGGGAATCTGACCGCCGATCCGGAACTGCGCTTCACCCAGTCGGGTGTCGCGGTCGCATCGTTCACGATCGCTTCGACGCCGCGGAAGTTCAACAGGCAGACCGGGGAGTGGGAGGACGAGGAGGCGCTGTTCCTGCGCTGTTCGATCTGGCGCGACGCGGCGGAGAACGTCAGCGAATCGCTCGAGAAGGGGTCGCGGGTCATCGCTCAGGGCCGTCTCAAGCAGCGGTCGTTCACGGATCGTGAGGGCAACCAGCGCACGTCGATCGAGTTGGACGTGGACGAGGTCGGGCCGTCGACGAAGTACGCGACGGCGAAGCCGCAGAAGGTCAACCGGCGCCAGGGCGGCGCACCGCAGGGCGGATACCAGCAGGGCAACGTCCCCGGCTACCCCCAGCAGGGGCAGCAGCCCCAGCAGGGCACCCCGTGGGGCGGACAGCCCCAGCAGGCGCCCCAGCAGGGCCAGTGGGGCGGTCAGCCCCAGGGCCAGCCCCAGCAGTCGCCGTGGGCCGGACAGCAGGCGCCGCAGCAGCCGATGCCGGGCGTCGGCGATCCCGGTGGCCCTCCCTTCTGATCCGACCATGCGGGGCGCCCCACACGCGGGGCGCCCCGCCCCACCTGGAAGTGATTGGAGGTAGCGGTGTACGAACTGCTGATCGAAGGCGTTCCTGCTCCCCAGGGCAGCAAATCGGTGAACCGGCGTACGGGGCAGATGTTCGAGGTCGCGAAGGCGCTCCCGGCGTGGAAGCGGGTGATGGCGAGCGCGCTGATCCAGTACCGGCACGCGCTCGGCGGCGTGGACCCGTACTCGGGGCCGGTGGTGCTGACGGCGCACTTCCTGATGCCGCGCCCGAAGTCCCACTACCGGACGGGCCGGTTCGCGCACGTGCTCAAGGACTCGGCACCGGAGCATCACACGCAGAAACCGGACGGCGACAAGTTGGTGCGCGCCCTGATGGACTCCCTCACCCGTGAGGGGTTCCTGACGGATGACTGCATCGTGACGCGCGGTGTCTGGGAGAAGCGGTGGGCGGAGTACGGCGAGACGCCGGGGGTCTGGTTCACGCTGCGCGGGAAGGGCGAGTGACCGTGCATCGCGTGAACGCTCGGACACCATGGTCGAAACTCTACGGCGACCTGTGGCGCCATCCGAAGTGGCTGTCCCTGTCGAAGGGGGCGCGGGCGCTGTGGACGTCGGCCCTGTCGTGGGTGAGCGAGACGAGGTCGTTCGGGGACATCCCGGCGCCGATGCTCGCGATGTGGCAGGGGACCGCGGAGGAGGCTGCGGAGTTGGTCGAGGTTGGGCTGTGGAAGTCGACCCGTGACGGGTGGGCGATGCACGACTGGAACGACCATCAGACGCCGGAGGACAAGTTCAAGCAAACGTCGGAGCGGCGCGCAGCAGCGGGTCGGAAGGGCGGAAAAGCGTCCGCACTCAAAAGGTCTGTGACCAGCGACGACAAGCAAAATGCTACGGGTTTGCTAAGCAACGGTGAAGCAACGGCGAAGCAACCGCGAAGCAACGGCGAAGCAGATATAGATATAGATGTAGATGTAGATGAACTACCCCCCCATAGCCCCCCCGAGGGGGGCGGCGAGGACGACGGGCTGTTCGCGCTCGAGGAGCCGAAGCCGACGCGCCGCAAGTCCGGCGTCTACAGCGACGAGTTCGAGACGGCCTGGCTCGCGTTCCCGAAGTACGGGCGGCAGGCGAAGAAGACCGCAGCGGCGGCGTACGACCGGGCGCGCGAGCGAGCGGACGCCGCAACGATCCTCGCGGGGATCGAGCGCTACGCTGCCTACGTC
>DATGUB010000024.1:0-95908 GCA_035301585.1 Beutenbergiaceae bacterium
TCGACGCCGATCCAGGAGTGCCGTTCGACACCCTGTTCAACCCCGAAGTCCAGGCCACCGCCCTCGCCCGCCAGGAGGGAGGCGGAAACGGGACAGATCAAACCGGGAACGTCGCTGGTTTGAACAACGACGCTCTGGTGCCCCCAGTGGGACTCGAACCCACACTGTATCGATTTTAAGTCGACTGCCTCTGCCGATTGGGCTATGGGGGCGCCCGCTCGCGCGAGCGGCAGGCGCAGTTCGCTCCGGCAGCCTGCCGCATCCAAGTCTAGTGTGCACCGCGCCGTGCCCATGACACGCGTGAGCGGGCCGAGCGCGCGGGGGCGATCAGTCCTTACTCGAGGCGACCTTCTGGAATTCTTCGCGCGGGGTCTTCAGCGCGCCGAGCGCCACCGTCTGCCGGCGGAAGAGCAGCGACATCGTCCAATCGAGGATCACGTGGATCTTGCGGTTGACGGTCGGCATCGCCCACATATGGTAAGTCCGGTGCATGAACCACGCCAGGGGTCCCCGCAGCTTCAGCCCGAACACCGTGGCGACCCCCTTGTACAAGCCGAGCGAGGCCACCGTTCCCATGTTCTTATGCCGGTAGGCGGCAATAGGTTCACCCTCGAGTACCGCCGCGAGGTTCTTACCCAGTTGCCGCGCCTGACGCACCGCGTGCTGGGCGGTCGGCCCGCAGAACTGCCCCGGATTGAGCAGGTCCGGCACTGCCGCGACGTCGCCCGCGGTCCAGGCGCCCGGGATCGGCCGGCCCTCTTCATCGACCACCTGTAAGTATTCGTTCGCGCGAAGACGCCCCTTCTCATCCCGCGGCAGGCCCATCTTCCCCAGGGCGGGGTTAGCCTTCACTCCGGCGGTCCACACGAGCGTCTCGGACTCGAACTTATCGCCGTCAGAGGTCTCGATGAGTCCGCCGACGACCGACTCGAGCTTCGTATCGAGCTTCACCTCGATATCGCGGGCGCGCAGCTGCTCCAACGCGTAACGGCCGAGCTCCTCCCCCACTTCGGGAAGGATCTTGCCCGTCGCTTCGACGAGCACGAACCGCAGATCCTCGCGCCGGATGGAATCGAAGTTCTTCGTCTCCGCGCGGGCCATGTCCTCGATCTCACCGAGCGCTTCGATCCCCGCGAAGCCGCCGCCGACGAAGGTGAACGTGAGCATGCGCCGGCGCTGCTCCTTATCCCAGACTCCGGCGGCGCTCTCCATCATCCCGATCACCCGGTTCCGCAGGTCGATCGCTTCCTCGATCTGCTTGAACCCGATCCCCTCCTCGGCGAGCCCGGGGATCGGCAGCGTGCGCGCGACCGACCCGAGCGCGACCACCACGTGGTCGTAACGCACGGAGTAATCGGGGCCGACGAGCGGGCTGATCTGGGCGCGGCGCGCCGCGTGGTCGAGCCCGGCGATCCGCCCGGGAATGATCATCACGCCGGGAAGGGTGGAGCGCAGCCCGGCGACGACGTGCCGGGGTTCCAGCGAGCCCGCCGCCGCCTCGGGCAAGAAGGGCTGGTAGGTCATGTAGGCCCGCGGATCGACGATCGCGATCGTCGCGTGGCGGCCGAGCGACTTGCGCAGCTGCAGCGCCGTGTACAGGCCCACATACCCCCCTCCAAGAATGAGAATACGCGGAGTTTGTGAGCCGTTGGTCGTCATGATTTCACCTTAGAGAGATTCCGGCATTCTGTCAGTAGTCCCCCTCACCCTTGACAAGTGCTCGACAACGGCTAAGGACGGCGTCCATCATCTCGCCGGTGAGTTTCCCGGTGAACGTGTTCTGCTGAGAGGGGTGATAACACCCGACGACGGCGATTCGCGCCCACCCGCGCCCGGTTCCGCCCGGTTCCGGCTCGCCGCGCGTGGCCACGAACTCGGCGCCGTGGCCGAATTTCGGCCGGGGCCGGGGCAGGGCCCAGCCCGCCCGCGCGAGGGCGGCGCAGGTAGCCTTCCACCCGATGCCCCCGAGCGCGAGTATGACCACCGGGGAAACTAGGACCAGTTCGCGATCGAGCCACGGCGCGCAGGTCGCCTGCTCCGCCGGGGTGGGGAGGTTCTTCGGTGGCGCGCATCGCACGGCTGAAAGCAACCGCGCCCCGACGAGTTCGAGGCCGTCACCCGCATGAGTGGAGGTGGATTGGTTCGCGAAACCCGCCCGGGCGAGCGCCGCCGTCAGAAAGTCTCCCGTGCGGTCGCCGGTGAACACCCGGCCTGTACGGTTCGCTCCATGCGCGGCGGGAGCAAGCCCGACGATGGCCAGGCCCGCCTCGTCGTCACCGAAACCGGGCGCGGGCCGCCCCCAATACGTCTCGTTCGCGTACGCTTTTCGTTTCGTCTGCGCGACCTCTTCGCGCCACGCCACGAGCCGCGGGCAGGCCCGGCAAACGGATACGCGTGCGGACAGTTCCTGCAGGTCAGGCGAAGAATTTGCGAGCTCCGAGACAGAACCGGCCAGGGGCGCAACCGGGGTGGTTTCGCTCGCGGGATCCCCCGGCCAACCACTCCCCGGAATAACCGCATCGTGGAAAAGTGTTTCCATTCCTGGATTCATGATGTAATGTCTATCTCATCGGCTACGTTCTGTTCTGCATGGATAACCTGAGCGTGGCATCCGGCCTCACTGGTCCGCAACCATGCGACAGCCCACAGAAGCGCTAAGAACCGGTGAGCATTGGAGGACGCCATGACCGATTCCGCGATTTCGCAGACCCATGCAGCGATCAACGTCAATGGCACGGAGCTTGATGTCAGTGATGCGGGTGCCCATACCACGGCGCTGAATTTCCTTCGGAGCAAGGGCCTGACCAGCGTCAAGGAAGGCTGCGCGGAGGGGGAATGCGGCGCCTGCGCCGTCATGGTCTCCCGCCCGGATGGCAACGGGGGCACCCGCTGGACGGCGATCAACTCGTGTCTGCTACCCGCGGCGGCGCTGGCCGACCAGGAGGTGTACACCTCCGAGGGGCTCGCCGAGGGCGAGGAACTTCACCCCGTGCAGTACGAGATGGCCATGCGCGGCGGCTCTCAATGCGGGTATTGCACCCCGGGCTTCATCTCCTCGATGGCGGCGGAGTACTACCGACCGGAACGCAAGACCTGCGCCGAGATCTGCGGCTCCAACCTTTGCGGCGGCGCCGCTGACGAGCCGGCGTGCGGGTCGGACCCGGAGCTGGGGGCGAATGGGTTCGACCTGCATGCCCTATCCGGGAACCTGTGCCGCTGCACCGGCTACCGCCCGATTCGCGACGCCGCCTACGCCCTTCCCGAGAGCCCCACCGAGGGCGACCCCCTCGCCGAGAGGCTCTCGCGGCCCGCTCCGATCTCCCGGCCGCTCTCGTTGGACCACCCCGAGGGCGCCTTCGTGCGGCCGGCGGATCTGTCCGAGGCGCTCGCGCTCTTGCAGAACGAACCGGAGGCCGTCCTCCTTGCCGGCGGGACCGACTGGGGGGTGGACGTCGCCGTCCGGTTCCACCGCGCGCCCCTGACGATCGCCCTCGATCAACTCCAGGAACTCAAGACTTTTACGCACAGCCCGGGCACCCTGGAGATCGGGGCGGGACTCACCCTCACCGAGATCGAGCACCAGCTCGGTGATGAGGTTCCCATCCTCGCCGACCTCCTCCCGCTGTTCGCCTCGAAGCTCATCCGAAACGGTGCGACGCTGGGCGGCAACCTCGGCACCGGCTCCCCGATCGGTGACGGTGCCCCCGTGCTCCTCGCCCTCGACGCCTCGCTCGTGCTCGCCGGGGCGCAGGGCGAACGGGAGGTTCCCTTGAGTGAGTACTTCACCGGCTACCGCCAGAGCGTGCGGGAACCCGGCGAGCTCATCAAGTCCATCCGGATCCCCACCCCGGTCGCACCCCACGCCCGCTTCTACAAGATCGCCAAGCGCCGCTTCGACGATATTTCCTCCGTCGCGGTCGCGATCGCCGCCCACATCGATGGCGGCACCCTGAACCAGGTCCGGATCGGATTAGGTGGAATGGCGGCCACCCCGATCCGGGCCTTATCCACAGAAACCTCGCTCGAGGGCCGCCCGTTCACGCAGGAGACCTTCGACAACGCCGCCCGCATCCTGGCAACGGAAGGTACGCCCATCGGCGACCACCGGGCCAGTAGCGAATACCGCGCGCAGTCCGCTTCCCAAGCGGTCCTGCGCTTCTTCGCGGAGGTGAACAAATGAGTTACTACCAGACCCGCCCGCTCGCGGACATCCCACGCGATTCCGAAGTGGGCAAGACCATCCCCCACGAGAGCGCCATCGAGCACGTGACCGGCCGGGCGCTCTACACCGACGACCTCCCGCCGCGGCACACGGGCGTCCTCCACGCATGGCCGGTGCAAGTCCACGTCGCCCACGCGCGAGTGGAGGAGATCCGAACCGCCGCGGCCGCGGCGTTGCCCGGCGTCGTCAAGATCCTCACGGCCGATGACGTGCCGGGCTTCAATGACGGCGGGATCAAGCGGGATCAGCCCCTCTTCCCCAGCGAGGTATGCATGTACGGGCACCCCGTTGCGTGGGTGCTCGGGGAAACCGAGGATGCCGCCCGGAAGGGCGCCGAGGCGGTCGAGGTGGACTTCACCGAACTCCCCGCGATCCTCACCCCGAAGGAAGCGATTGCGGCGGGCTCCTTCCAAGGCTCCCAACCCGTCCTCGCGCGCGGGGACATCGAATCGGGGTTCGCTGAAGCGGACCACGTGTTCGAAGGCGAGTTCGAGCTCGGCGGGCAGGAGCACTTCTACCTCGAGACCCAGGCCTCGTTCGCGATGGTCGACGAGGCAGGGCAGATTTTCATCCAGTCCTCCACTCAGCACCCCTCCGAAACGCAGGATATCGTTGCCCAAGTCCTCGGCCTGAGCGCCTCGGAGGTCACCGTTCAGTGCCTGCGCATGGGCGGCGGATTCGGCGGTAAGGAGATGCAGCCGCACTGGCTCGCCGCGGTCGCTGCCCTCGGCGCGAGCCTCACCAACCGCCCGGTGCGCCTGCGGCTCAACCGGATGCAGGACATGACGATGATCGGCAAACGCCACGGGTTCCACTCCACCTGGAAAGCGGGATTCACCGCAGATGGCAAGATCGTCGCCCTCGACGCCACGCTCACCGCCGACGGCGGGTGGAGCCTGGAGCTCTCCGAACCGGTCCTCGCCCGGGCGCTATGCCACATCGACAACGCCTACTTCGTACCGAACCTCCAGGTGGCCGGGCGGATCGCGAAGACTCACAAGACCTCGCAGACCGCGTTCCGCGGCTTCGGCGGCCCCCAGGGCATGCTCGTGATGGAGGACATCCTCGGCCAGGTCGCACCACAACTCGGTCTCAGCGCGAAGGAACTGCGGGAGCGCAATTTCTACCAGGTCGGGCAGACGACGCCGTACGGGCAGGAGGTGCCGCAGTCGGATCGGATGACGAACATCTGGGAGGAACTCACCGTCACGAGCAACTACGACGCCCGCCGGGCCCAGATCGATGAGTTCAACGCGGGCAGCCCCCACATCAAGCGGGGGCTGGCGATCACGCCGGTGAAGTTCGGCATCTCGTTCAACCTCACGGCGTTCAACCAGGCCGGGGCGCTGGTGCACGTGTACAAGGACGGCTCGGTGCTCATCAACCACGGCGGCACCGAGATGGGCCAGGGCCTGCACACGAAGATGCTCCAGGTCGCCGCGACCGCCCTCGGCCTGCCACTGCAGCGGGTGCGCCTCGCCCCCACCCGCACCGATAAGGTGCCGAACACGTCCGCCACCGCGGCCTCGACCGGCACCGACCTCAACGGTGGTGCGGTGAAGAACGCGTGCGAGAAGATCCTCACCCGACTCGCCCCCGTGGCCGCGACGATGCTCGGCGTCAATCCCGACGACGTACGTTTTGCCCGTGGGCACGTGACGGGATTGGGTTCCGACCACGCGCTCACCTGGGAGGAAGTGATCCACGCGGCGTATTTCCAACGGGTCTCCCTCTCGGCCACCGGGTTCTACCGCACCGAGGGGCTGCACTGGGATGCGGCGACGTTCCAGGGTTCCCCGTTCAAGTACTTCGCCTACGGCGCGGCAGTTGTCGAAGTAGAGGTGAACGGGTTCTCCGGAGAATACGTCTCCCGCCGGGTCGACATCCTCCATGACGTCGGGGACGCGATCTCCCCACTCATCGACATCGGCCAGATCGAGGGCGGCTACATCCAGGGCGCGGGGTGGCTCACGCTCGAGGAACTCGTGTGGGACACCGCCGACCGGCCCGGCCGCGGCCGCCTCACCACGCCCGGGCCGAGCACGTACAAGATCCCCTCCTTCTCCGAGATGCCACACGACTTCCGGGTGGCCACGTACTCGCAAGCGACGGAACCGGGGAGCGTGTACGGATCGAAGGCGGTGGGGGAACCTCCCCTCATGCTCGCCTTCGCCGCGCGGGAGGCCCTACGGGATGCCGCGGGAGCATTCGGCCGGCCGGGAACTTCCGTCACCCTCGCCTCCCCGGCGACCCCCGAAGCGGTGTTCTGGTCCGTGCAGCGGGTGCGGACCTCGGCTGCTGAACCTGCGCTGGCCTAGGAACAGACATGTCTACCAAAGGTTGGCTCGCGGGATTGGCGCACCTCTCCGCCACGGGCACACGCGCCGTACTCGCCACGATCGTCACCGTACGCGGCCATTCCCCTCGGGACGTCGGGGCGAAGATGGCGGTGAGTGCGGAGGCGACGTACGGCTCGATCGGCGGGGGCAACATGGAAGCCACCATCATCGATTCCGCCCGCGAGATGCTCACCCAGCACGAACGCGCCAACGGCGATTACCCGCACGTGGAGACGCTCGAGTTCGGCCTCAACGAACACGCGCGCAACCACCACGGCACCCAGTGCTGCGGGGGCGTGGTGGAGGTGCTCCTCGAACACGTGCCCGCGCCCCCGGTCATCGCTGTGTTCGGGCTCGGCCACGTGGGTGAGGAGATCGCCCGGATCCTCTCTCGCCACGACGCGAACCTTCACCTCACCGATTCGCGCGCAGACATCCTCGGCCCGCGAACAGTCGAGGTGATCACCGGCGGCCACGCGAACGTCACGCTGCACAACCCGCCCGCCCCGGAGATCGTGCTCGATCAGCTCCCGCCCGGGGCCCACGTGCTCATCCTCACCCACGACCACGCCGAGGATCTCACCCTGTGCGACGCCGCGCTGCGCCACGGGCGGCTCGCCTCCATCGGAGTCATCGGGTCGCGGGCGAAATGGCTGCGATTCCGCAAGAAGCTCCTCGAGCTCGGCCATAGCGAAGCAGCCGTAGAAACCATCCACTCCCCCATCGGCGTGCAGGACATCTCCGGCAAACACCCCGCGGTCATCGCTGTGAGCGTTGCCGCCGACCTCCTCCGAATTCTCACTAAGGCTTAACAATGACGACGATTTACTACGGGCACATCATGGACACGCCCGAGTCCCCTTTCACCGGCGGCGAGCTCCGCGCCGAGACCGCCGCCCTGGCCGTCACCGATGGTCGGATCGTTCTCCGCGGCGGGCTCAACGATGCCGAAGCAGCTTTCCCCGGGGCGGAGGTCGTTCGCTTCGACGGGCTCCTCATCCCCGGCATGGTCGACACCCACGTCCACTATCCCCAGCTCCCCGTCGTCGGGGGTCTGGGAATGCCGCTGCTGCAGTGGCTGGACGAGTGCGCACTCCCGCAGGAGGTCCGCCTCGCCGATAACGACCATGCCCGCGACCTCGCCGGCCGGTTCCTCGGCGGTCTCGCGAGCGCGGGAACGACGAGCGCGCTCGTATTCGGCTCCCACTACGCAACCGCGATGCACACCTTTTTTGACGCCGCGGCGAGCTCGGGGCTGCGGATAACCTCCGGCGTCGTCGTCTCCGATCGAAACCTACGCGAGGAACTCCACACGACGCCGCAAATCGCGCGGGAGGAGATGGCCGGGCTCATCGACGCATGGCACGGCAAGGGGAACCTGCGCTACGCCGTCACCCCGCGGTTTTCCCTCTCGGCCACGGAGGCGATGTTAGAGGCGTGCGCCGAGGCCTTCGCTTCCGCCCCCGGCCTCTTCTTCACCTCCCACGTCAATGAGAGCCGCCAAGAGGTCAAGGTCGTCGCGGAACTGTTCCCCCACCTCGCCTCCTACACCGATACCTACGACGCCTTCGGGCTGCTGACGGACCACTCCGTGCTCGCCCACAACGTCCACCCCACGAGTGCCGAGCTAGCCCGGCTCGCGCAAACGGGGTCAAGTATTGCCCACTGCCCGACGTCGAACTCCTCGTTGGGCAGCGGATTGTTCCCGCTGTCTGCCCACATCGATGCAGGCGTGCGGGTCGCCCTCGGTTCCGACGTCGGCGCCGGAACCGGGCTGTGCCTGGTGAAAGAGGGCCTACAGGCCTACTTCCAACAGCAACTCCACGAAGATGGATTCCCCCTCACGCCGGCGCATCTGCTGTACCTGGCTACCCGTGCCGGGGCGCTCGCGTTGAACCTTCCCCAGGTCGGGCATCTGAGTGAGGGGATGGCATTCGACGCCGTCCACTTCTCGCCCGCGGACGGCTCCACCTTCTCATACGTGCTCGGCGGAGCACCCAACCCCAGTGCAGCGCTCGCGTCGCTGTTCACCCTCGCCACGGAAGCCGATATTGCTGCCGTTTACGTCGATGGGGTGGCAGTGACACACCGGGACGAATCATCCGGTAAAGTTCTTTCAGCATCTGCACTTTCCTAATCCCAACTGCCCGTGCCCAAAGGAGAGCAATGAGCACCGAAACGCCTGCCACGGTGGAGACGAGGGTCGAACCCCTGCCTCCCAAGAATGGCTTTGATAAGTTCTTCGAGATCTCGAAGTATCGCACGAACGTTCCGCGGGAGATTCGCGCGGGGTTAACGACGTTCCTCGCGATGAGCTACGTCATCTTCGTTAACCCCGACGTGCTCTCCTCGGCGATCGTCATCCCGGGTGTGGACAACGTCTTCAGCCAGCTCGTCATGGTCACGTGCATGGCCGCGTTCCTCGGTTCGCTCGTGATGGGGGTCATTGCGCGGTTCCCCTTCGCGCAGGCCCCGGGCATGGGGTTGAACGCCTTCTTCGCCTTCACCGTCGTGGGGCAGATGGGCTACTCGTGGGAAGTCGCCCTCGGTGCCGTGTTCCTCTCCGGGGTACTGTTCATCGTCCTGTCCGTCATCGGGGTGCGAAAAGCCATCGTGCAGGCACTCCCGCTGAGCCTGAAGTTCGCGATCACCTCCGGCATCGGCGCTTTCCTCGCGTTCCTGGGGATGGATAATGCCGGGATCGTCGTTGCCGATCCGGCGACGCTGGTCGGCATGGGCGACTTCGGCGCCGCGCACGTGTGGCTGAGCATCGTGGGCCTCATCATCATCGCGGTGCTGATGAAGCTGCGGGTGACCGGCGCGATCCTGTGGGGGATCCTCGCGACGACGATCATCGCGATCGCCGCCCGCCTCCCCGTGTACCCGGGGGCCGAGGAGGGCGAATTTGTTCCCTTCGAGGGCTTCGGCGGCTCGATCGTCGCCGCGCCGTTCTGGCCGAGCGACCTCGCCTTCAAGATGGACATCGGTGGCGCGCTGGGCCTCGGCCTGCTGTCGGTAGTGTTCACCTTCTTCTTCGTGGACTTCTTCGATGCCACCGGTACCCTCACCGGGCTGAGCCAGCGTGCCGGGTTCCTCGATGAACACGGCGAGATGTCCCGCGCGAAGACGGTGTTCTCCATGGACGGACTCGCCGCGATGATCGGTGCGGCCCTCGGGACCTCCACGACCACCGCGTACGTCGAATCCGCAGCGGGGGTGGAAGAAGGAGGGCGAACCGGGCTCACCGCTGTGACCACGGGCGTGTTGTTCCTGCTGTCGATGTTCTTCTGGCCCCTCATCGGCGCCGTGCCCGGAGCGGCGACGGCCCCGGCGCTCATCATCATCGGCGCGCTCATGATGAGCGGCGTCATGCACATCGACTGGTCGGACATCGGTGATTCCCTGCCCGCATTCCTCACGATCGTTGCGATGCCGTTCACCTTCTCCATCGCCAACGGCGTCTCCTTCGGGATCATCGCCTACGCCCTCATCAAGGTCCTCTCCGGGCGGGTGAAGGAAGCCCACTGGATGATGTACCTCCTCGCCGGTCTGCTGATCCTCAGATACATCTATCTGGGCTAGCGCTCTGATGGCTCGGCGATCGCTGACCGCTTACGCGCGCGGGCCAGTAGTCAAGCTGGCCAGTGCGCGGGCCACGTATGCGTGCGGGCCGACTAGGACGCGTTGGCTGGCGGCGATGGCTGGCGGCGATGCCCCTGGGCGCGGGTGGTGGGAGTTGCTCCCCCCACCCGCGTCTGTATTCCGCACCGCGCGAGCTCTCGGAGCCGCTGCGCCGCAGCGCCCTGACACGCCCGGAATCGCCCTGCGGAGTTCTCGACAACGACTTTAGGGTTGACCTGGTCGAAGATATCAACCTCAATCTCGTTTTCGAGCAACCTCAATGTCGTTCTCGGCGCGGCTCCCTCAAAGTCGGACCGAGCGGCCGATGCGACGGGGCCGTCGGCAAGGGCCACCTGTCGGCGCCGCCAGTGGGCGGCGAAAGGATCAATCTCCCGAGCCCAGGCTCAACGCGAGCCCATCAAGGATGTCGTGTTCGCTCGTGACCACTGCTCCCAAGGAGCGGCCCGCGCTCGTCGCCGCCTCGGCGACCATGCGGGTGACCTCCTGCCAGATGAGCGCTCCCCCGCCGATGACATCGACCCGGCCCGGGTGCATGTAGCCGAGAGCGGCCCGGCGCGCTCGGGTCCGCATGAGCAGATCGTTGCACGCGGAATCGATCGTGCCGACGGGGAGCATCGCGCCGTTGATCCGGTCGGGATCGTAGGAGTCCAGGCCGAGCGCGTGGGCGGTGACGGTAGTGATGGTGCCCGCGGTCCCGACGAGGGTATCGACCTCGGCCAGTGGTACGGTTCCAGAAACTTCGGCAAGAGCCGCGCGGATATCCGTTCGCGCGCCAGCGATCTCCCCGTCCGAGGGAGGGTCGGAGGCGAGGTAGCGTTCGGTGATCCGCACGCTACCGACATCGATGGACACGGCAGCCCGGGCTGCATCCCCGCGGCCGAAGACAAACTCCGTCGACCCGCCGCCGAGGTCGACAACAAGAACGTTAGCGGCGCCGTCGGAAATGACGCGCGAGGCACCGATGAAGGAGAACCGGGCTTCTTCCTCCCCGCTGATCACCTCGGGGGTAACGCCGAGGAGGCGCTGGATGCCGGCGATGAACTCTCCCCGGTTGGTGGCGTCGCGGGTAGCGGAGGTCGCGCCGAACCGGATGCGGCGCGCCCCTTCCGCTCGGATGAGGTCGGCGTACTCCTTCGCCGCCTCGAAGGTTCGAGCAAGAGCATCGGGGTGGAACCGCTTTGTGCGGTCAACGTCCTGGCCCAGGCGGACGATGCGCATTTCCCTGCGCACGTCGCGCATGTGCACGCCACCTGCCTCGGGGGAAAGGTCGGCGATGAGCAGGCGGATCGAGTTCGTTCCGCAATCGATAGCTGCTACTTTCATCCGTGCACCTTTCGAAGTCGTCGCGCGCGTTTGGTGAGAGCTGGTCGGCGCTCGGGCCGGGACGTAGAAGCGTGGAGCTTCAGCACGTGCACACGGCCGGGTCCCACAGGGGCTCGAGGCGTGCCAAGGCTTCGTCGCCGAGCGGGTTGATTCCTGGGCCGACCGCGAGGGAATGGGCGACGAGCACGTGGAGGCATTTGACGCGCGTGGGCATTCCGCCGGCGGAGATTCCCGCGATCTCCTCCACCTGGCCAAGCTCCTCGCGCCGGGCGAGGTAATCCTCGTGGGCCCGCTGGTAGGCGGCGGCAAGTTCCTCGTCCTCACCGAGGCGCGCGGTCATCTCCCGCATGAGCCCCGAGGCCTCGAGCGTGCCGACGCTGCTCACTGCACGCGGGTGAGTGAGGTAGAAGGTTGTGGGGAAGGGCGTGCCGTTGGGCAGCCGCGGGAGAGTCTTCACCACAGCCGGCCGGCCGCAGACGCATCGCGCGGCGACGTCGACCACCCCCCTCGCTTCGCGGCCCAACTGCTCGGTAATCACGGCAAGGTCCTCAGCCGATACCGGCATTACGGCTCCATCTCTCCGGCTACTTGAACCGATTCCCACACGTCTAGATACCAGGGCCCCTCTCCCAGGGGGATCGAGGCGACCAGGTCTGATTCTAACTCGGGTTCCTCGCCGAGGATGGTCTCGGGATCGAGCACCCGGTACGGAGTTTCCCCGGGCATGACGAAGCCGAACCGCTCCCGGGCCTGGCTGCGAATGAACTCATCGTTGTTCCAGCGCCGGATCGCTGCGTCGAGGTTCTCCGCCTCCTCCTGCGCCTGCGCGAGTTCGGTGTTGAGCTCGCGCAGCTCCTCTTGCTGGCGCACGTACGCACGCAACGTGGGCGTGATGAGCACGAAGGCCATGAGGAGCACGACGGCGAGCACCAGCGTTCGTACGGTGATCTGGCGCGGTGGGCGCGGGTCCTCGCGCTCCACCTCCGGCGTCGCGGGGCGCTTGCGGCTCGCCGGGGGCTTCGCACCACCGGGCTTGCTCGTCGGTTTCGGGCGCGCCCGGGCAGCACCCGGCGGGGTGACTCGAGTTGCGGGGCGGCGGCTCACTCCCCCATCTTGCCGCACGAGCGCGCCCCGGCCACGGATTTAGGGCCGGGCGTGCCGAGTACGTGTAGATATCGACTGAACAACCGGGAAAATATTAAGGAGGAAGACTCAGCTGGGTGAGCGCGCCAGAAGAGGTTGCAAACAACCAATCTGGTCGTTACCGCTGAGGACCCTAGACAGGAACGCCCGCCATGTTGACGTTTGAACGACCTCTTCCGAATCCCTTCCTGCTAACCTATCGTGCTGGAACTGATGCTTCAGCTGCCGATTGAGATGCGAAGCGCCCCACCGCCTGCCTTTGCATTTTTCAAAAGGGACGACGGTATCCGAAAAGCTCGGCCCGGTGCAGCCGGCCACACAAGCCGCCTTCGAGCGATCTCCTTCTCACCTTGGAATACGGTCACTGTTGGCCGCGGGATATATTGATCGACCCACGCAACTAGACGGCCACGAGCAGGCGGAACGTCCCCGGGGATATGAAGCGACGGAGCAATCCACCTGATCGGCGGCACCGGCTCTATTGGAATCGCCTCTGCTCCCGACCGGTGTCCCCGCAGATGCTCGACAATACGGCTGGCAACGTGCTCTCCCTCGAGCGCAACGACGTCAGCAGTCTCGACGGGGTGGTTTACGTTCCCAACCGCGAACACTCCCTCCTTCGAGGTGTGCATGGCAGTATCGACGGCCGGACCGCTAGAAGCGTTCATCTCGATTCCGGCCTTCTTGAGTAGTTCATGATCTGCGATCCAGTCCCCTGTGAAAACGACCGTATCGCACGCGATCACCCCACGTTCGCCCGTAGTCTTGTTCTCTACCTCTACTCCAGCGACTCTCCCTTTGCCTAGAATGCGAATGACCCGAGAATTCGTGACAACAGGCGTGCGCAACCCCCATCTCCCCACGGCACGAAATAGCCGGTAAGACTCGCTCTTCGGGTATTCACTCACTAGAGTCTTGACATCACACCCGGACTGTTTGAGCGTAAGCACAGCGGACCAGCTCACGAGCTCAGCGTTGATAATCACCGCTGTGGTACCAACTCGGTCCCCATTGATATGCACAAGATTCTGCAGCTGCCCAGTTGTCAAAACTCCTTCAGGCCGATCTCCGACGATCATCCGAGCTGTGCGGGGGCGTTCCCGCGCTCCCGTAGCAAATAGGATCACCTCCGGCCGGATGCGGAAGCGCCCTTCTGGGCTCGTCGCGAGGAGGGCTTCTTCATCATCCCAATCAGTAACCGAAGTATGCGTCATGATCGACGCCCCGGCAGCGCGCGCGTCGCGCAGCAGTGTTCGAGCGTATGCCGGCCCCGACATCAACCGATAGCGATCCCGGATCCCGTAACCTGTGTGGTCAGAATGTCGAGGGATCCCGCCCGCCTCCGCTTCCCGCTCAAGGACAAGGATTTCACCAATGCCTGCTTCTGCAAGCTTTTTTGCAGCACTGAGACCGGCAGGACCACCACCTACGATCGCCACCGTAGGCTTCAGCAATTTCACCTGTTCACTCATCGGTCTGCCCCTTATTCTCCTCGAATAGAGATTTCACCCGGGCGCCGCAATAGAACGCTTGGCAGCGTCCGTTCATTACCCGTGTTCGACGACGCAACCCCTCCAAGCTCCACGGTGGGACGACAGACTCCATTGCATCGCGAATCTCGCCCTCGCTCACGCGCTCGCAAAAGCAGACAATTTCTCCGTAGGCCGGATCGTCTCGGATTTTTGAATCATCAGCAAAAGGTCGCCTTTGGTGCTCTCCCAAAGGCGGCATGAGGGGAGGCTCAGGCAAGTCGTCACGAACCTCAAGGTCGAGTCCCGAGGCCGTGAGAAGAGCCGTAACATGCTCCGCCACAGCAGGAGCCGAGGTGAGCCCAGTTGACCGGATCGCGCCTGCAACAACATAACGTTGGACCTCATCGACGTCGATCAGATAGTCATTTTGGTTGTTCGCGGCACGCAACCCTGCGTACGACGCCGTCACCTCCTCGTTCAGCAAGGCTGGCATGATAGCCCGCCCCTTCTGCAGGAGAAACTCGAACCCCTCCTCAGTTGTTGATGTGTCTCCCTTATCGTCGATATCGACCGCGGTCGGTCCGAGCATCACGTTCCCAAATATTGTTGGGCTGATGAGCACTCCTTTGCCCGCTTTTGAGGGAGCCGCAAGAACAATCTTGTCAACGAGACCGGCGGCGAGCTTGTCGTATACCAGTAGTTCACCTTTTCGCGGGTGCACCTTCAAACGGCTATACCCGAACATCTTATCCACACCGTCGGCGCCCAAACCGGCGGCGTTAATGACCCAGCGGGTCGTCACGGGGCCCTGGTTGGTGTAGAGCGTGGTAGTGGAACCGACATCGACGCGCACGACTCGACGCGATCGCAAGAGTTCTGCCCCTCTGCTCACCGCTTCCGTCGCAAAGGCCAAGGGCACCGACCATGGGTCGATCACCGCCTCACCGGGTACATTAAGCCCTCCTGTCACCCCGTCTCCTAGCGAGGGAACGTGTTCGTAGACTTCCTGAGCCGAGAGAAGGGACGTCTCGTAATATCCGTTTGCTTCAGCGCGTTCCTTCAACGCGGGCAGGGACCGCGCCTGCTCCTCGTCCCACGCGACAAGGATCGCGCCGGTCTCGCGCACCCCAATGTTGGTCTTGGCACAGTATTCCTTGAGCAGGTGGTAGCCACGCGCGACCAGCCGGGCTTCCAGTGTCCCGGGCTTGGCGTCATAGCCGGTATGCAAGATCGCCGTGTTAGCCTTTGTGGTGCCGGAGCCTATGTCATCCCGACTGTCCATCAAAGCAACCGAATTGCGCGTACCCGCTAGATCGCGTGCAATCGCTGCGCCGATAACACCCGCTCCAATGATCACTATGTCGTAATCGGGTTGGTTCACGTGTCTTCCCTTTCAAAGGTTGAAGCATTCCGTCGGTCACGAGCCGTTTCGACCCGCTAGTGTGCGCTCTCAACTGGGGCTGGTTCCGAATGCGCAGGGTAGCGTTTGAGCGAAATAAGGTAAGCGAGCACAATTGCGCTCACCGCAGCGGCAAGTTTGCCAACAATCATGGGGGTGATCATTTCCGACGCCACTCCTGCTGTGAAGCCGAGATGGTCACCAAGAAGCGCCATCGCTGACACCGCCCATGCCGTGTTGATAAAAATCCCCCGCTTATCCATCTTGGACATCAAGCCGAACGTGGGTACAGCATTTGCCATCGACAGGATCAATCCGCCGGACGCGACCTCGTTCATCCCGAGTAAACGCCCGAACGCGCCCAAGGGCTTTGAACCTGCCTTAGTGAGCACTCGCATGAGGGTAAATGCCCCCATGAGGAAGAGGCAGATCTCCGCTACGATCATGAGCCCATCCATAACTGGTGCGAGCTCCCACCCGGTCGGCATCACCTGCCATCCGCTGAGGAACTCGAATGCAGCAACGGCCAGCGCTAGGGAGATGATCGCCACTAGGAACTTTCCGAATCCGAGAAACCCTTTAGTCATGGCGGTCGGAAACTTCCATAGCCCCAAGGCAACGAGAATCGCCGCAATTAAAATTGGGACTAGGTTACTCAGGATCATCCCGAGTTCGAAACCCGCCACCAATCCGCCTACGAGCACGCCAACGGGGATCGTTATGACCCCGACGAGGACGCCATGCGCGAAGTAGGAACGATCTTCTGTTGCAATGATGCCTAATCCCACGGGGATGGTAAAGACAATCGTGCATCCAAGCATCGCCGCAAGAATGGCTCCTGCCAGCAGGCCAGCTTCCTCACTCTGAGCCATTTCCATAGAGAGGTGATACCCGCCCATGTCATTCGCGAGCAGAGTACCGGCAAACATTGCGGGATCAGCGCCGAGGAACTCGTATACAGGAACGACGACCGGACTCAGCAGCTTGGAGAGGATCGGGGCAAGAGAGATCATTCCGACCATGGCGAGCCCCAGCGGGCCGAAAGTATTTAGTCCCTCCTCAAACTGCTCGCCGAGCCCAAACCGATTACCGATCGCACGATCTATACCGCCGATGACGAGGAAGATTGCCATAATAAGGATAATGACTTCGTTGATCCCCACGGCTACACCTCCATCGTTGCTTCAACGGCGTCGCGCCAACGCGCACGGTATTCATCGACTTCGGCGGCGGGGCGCTCGGGCGTGTAGCTAGCCTGTGCCGTCCACTCGTAAGGGCCAGCTTCGACGGGTAGCTCTGGGTTCAACGCAAGTCGCATGCAGGCGGCCGTGCCAAGCGCCGTAGCATGAGGAGAAGGGTAAATCTCTATTGGCGTCTTCAACATGTCTGCCTGCGATTGCATCAACGTTGTGCTCTGCGTTAGCCCACCATCAACCCGCAGCCGATCGATCGGCTCGCCGAGTTCCGAGAGAGTGAGATCCGCGAGCTCTGCAACCTGGCACGCTATTCCATCCAGTACTGCTCTGACGATCTCGCCTCGCCCCGTTGCAAGCTTCATCCCAAGAATGAACGCCCCTGCTTCTGGTTTCCACCATGGAGCCGCAAGCCCAGCGAAACTTGGCGCGCACACAACGCCTCCAGAGTCAGCGGCAGCGATCTCGTCCATTTCTTCTGCATCACGAATGACGCCAAGCTCTTGGAGCCACCTGACTGCTGAGCCGGTCGTGTAGACCTGTCCGTCCGAGCAGTATGTCGTGCGACCTCTCAACTGCCATGCGATCGACGTTGTCAAGCCGTTTTCAAACCGGGGAGCGGTTTCTCCCATGTTTACGAGGATGAACGCGCCGGTTCCGTACGTGCATTTTCCTTGTCCCCGCTCCAGACATGCTTCAGCAAACAGCGCGGCTTGCTGATCAACAATAAGCCCGCCGACAGGGACTTCTGCACCAAAAACACTGGTCGTACCCACGATCTCGTCGCATGCGACCGCGCGCGGGAACTCCTCATCATCTAATCCGAATATCTCGATCAGCTTTTGATCCCACGCCGCATCGTCAACGTTGAATAGTAGAGACCGGGACGCCGTAGAAACATCCGTCACGAACTCACCGGTAAGACGGAAAATCATCCACGTGTCCGTCGTGGTGACGACGCCCTCCCTCGTGAAGTTTTCACGCAGCCACGTCATTTTCGGGGCCGTGAAATAGGAATCGAGGACGAGTCCGGTGCGTTCATGGATTTCGTTCGCATGTCCGCGAAGCCGTTCGACAATAGCTTCAGACCGTCGATCTTGCCAAACGATGCACGGAGTCAGCGGCTCGCCACTCTTCGGATCCCACGCCAAGATCGTCTCCCCCTGATTAGCGAGAGAGACCCCTTCTATCGGCTTTCCAGCTTTCGCTACGGCCTCCTTCCCAGCGTCAATTATGGAGTTGTAAAGTTCCATCGCATCCTGCTCCACAGCTCCGCCATGGAGATACTCCGGGTGGATGGATCTTTCAACCACAGCGTGGATACCGGCATCATC
The DNA here is from genome assembly GCA_035301585.1 of Beutenbergiaceae bacterium. GTDB lineage: Bacteria > Actinomycetota > Actinomycetes > Actinomycetales > Beutenbergiaceae > HY158. Next base: position 18,068 of record DATGUB010000024.1, read on the forward strand.
AACAACAATCGCCTTCGAGCCGGACGTCCCTTGGTCTAATGCCAGAATCGCCACTGCACAACCCTCTCTTTCAACTCTTCTGCGAGCGGTATCACCCGAGACATTCACGAACGGTCAATACTGGTGACCCTAAGCGGTTGTGGATTTGAATGACAGGTTTGTGGAACAATGTGGATTACAGGTTGTCTACTCGTCTTCGCAAAGGTGTTACAACATGCACGTTGTCGCAAGACACCACCACATTGAGCGTGCACTTCAGTCGGAGGCGGCTGTCTCAACACTCGAACTTGCACGTGCTTTGCGGGTTTCTCAGGAAACAATTCGGCGCGATCTGATCCAGCTCGAAGAAAAAGGAAGGCTGCGCCGCGTCTACGGAGGAGCTGTCATGCTTCACCGTCAGCAGAGCTCAGAGCCGCCCTTCACGGAGCGGGCAAGGATCAATACGCAGGCCAAGCAAGTAGTAGGCAACGTTGCTGCGAGGATTGCTGCAGAGAGCAAGACAATCTTCATTGATGTTGGAACCACTGCTCAGGCTGCTGCCAGATCTCTCGCACCTTTCTTTACGGGGACCATCGTGAGCCATTCGCTCTTGGTTGCATTAGAGATCTCCAGCAATTCTCAAGCTGACCTCATCCTCGCACCCGGTCGGCTCCGTCGAGGCGAGTGGTCATTGTCAGGGACTGCGACGCACAATTTCATCAAGACAATGCACTTTGATATCGCACTTCTAAGCTGCGGCGGAGTTGATGGAGTCGCGGGCGCTACGGATTTCGATTTTGACGACGCCGAAGTCAAGCGCACGGTGGCTCAACAGAGCACTGAAGCCTTCATTTTGGCTGACTCATCGAAGCATGGAGTAGTAGGCAGTCATTCCATCGGTGACTGGTTTGATGTCAACGGAATCATTACAGACCGTGATCCCCCGCACGGGCTACTTGCCCGTATCAAGGCCGTCGGAGGATCAGTCTGTTTGCCTACTGAAGAACGGACGATGAAACGCAAACATTGAAGGGGCGATCGCCGCAGATTTGAGTAAACACGATCTGGTCCGCTTCTCGAGCATTGCTTGCAAGAGCGCGCTGGCTGGGTTCTTACCCAGCGATATCGACCAGGTTTCTCAGGACCGGTTTTGAGCGCAAGAATCCGCCGTTGAAAGTATTGTGGGCTTCTACTCCATCGATCCCCTGAGGGTCGGCGGCACTACGTATGACTGGTTTTGCCGGACTCGTGGCCGCGCTGCTCGACGCACCCACACGCGCTACTCAACGCCAAGGCTTAACAGCGGGAAAGCAACGAGCAGGGCCTTAAGCCGCTGGATCGCTGGAAACGGCGGCCTAACGCCCTGCTCGAGCTGGGAAATTGCTTCGCCTGCTGCGCTACTTGCGCTACAGGGTCACCCGGTCAGGAGTTTGCGCGGGGGAAGGCGCTCGCACCGGCGTATACCGCAGCGGAGTCGAGTTCATCTTCGATGCGCAGGAGCTGGTTGTACTTGTTCACGCGCTCGCCGCGGGCCGGGGCACCGGTCTTGATCTGGCCGGCGTTCACGGCGACGGACAGGTCAGCAATCGTCGTGTCCTCGGTTTCCCCACTGCGGTGGGAGACCATCGCCGTGAAGCCCGCGCGCTGGGCGAGGCTGATCGCGTCGAGGGTCTCGCTGAGGGTACCGATCTGGTTGACCTTCACGAGCAGGGAGTTGGCCGACTTCTCCTTGATCCCACGGGCGAGGCGCTCGGGGTTGGTGACGAACAGGTCGTCCCCCACGATCTGCACCTTGTCGCCGATCTGGGAAACGAGGTCGCTCCAGCTGCCCCACTCGTCCTCGCTCAGCGGGTCCTCGATCGAAACCAACGGGTAATCAGCGACGAGCTGGTTGTAGTAGGAGATGAGTTCCTGCGGCGAGGTCGCTTTGCCTTCGAACTGGTAAGCGCCATCAGCGAAGAATTCCGTCGCGGCGACGTCGAGTGCGAGCGCCACGTCGGAACCGGCGGTGAAGCCGGCCTTCTCGATCGCAACGAGGATGAGGTCGAGGGCTGCTCGGTTGTTGTCGAGGTTCGGGGCGAAGCCGCCCTCGTCGCCGAGCCCGGTGGCCAGGCCCCGTTCGGTGAGCACGGCCTTCAGCGCGTGGTACACCTCCGCGCCCCAGCGGTAGGCCTCAACGAACGACGTCGCCCCGATGGGAGCGATCATGAACTCCTGGATGTCGACATTGGTGTCGGCGTGGGAGCCACCGTTGAGGATGTTCATCATCGGAACGGGCAGCACGTGCGCGTTCGGCCCGCCGAGGTAGCGGAAGAGGGACAACCCGGCGCTGTCGGCGGCTGCATGAGCCACAGCGAGAGAGACGCCGAGCATCGCGTTCGCACCGAGCTTGCCCTTGTTCGGGGTGCCGTCGAGCGCGAGCATCACCTCGTCGATCGCACGCTGGTCGGTCGCGTCCATCCCGAGCACCTCGGGGGCGATGAGGTCGGTAACGGACTTCACTGCCTTCTGCACGCCCTTACCGAGGTAGCGGGACTTATCGCCGTCGCGCAGTTCCACTGCTTCAAACGCGCCGGTCGACGCGCCCGAGGGCACAGCGGCGAGGGCGAACGATTCGTCGTCGAGAGCAATCTCTACCTCGACGGTCGGGTTTCCACGCGAGTCCAGGATTTCGCGGGCTCCAAGGGCCTCAATGATGGCCATGAATTCTCCTTTGGTGTGAGAAAGGTCCACCCCACACGATAGCGCTGGCTAGGCGTGAGGTGGCAGGTCGAGTTTCGCTTCGAGATCGCGCGTGGCGTATCGGAGCGATTGTTCGGCGTCGATCCCTAGCGACTGCGCGCGTTGCACGAGCGCTAGCAGCTCGGCGCCGATGGTTTCAGACGACGCGGGGTCCCCCGCCCCGTCAGCTCGCGTCGGGAGCGCCCCGCCGTCGGCGGGGGTCGGCGTATCCGCAGCCGCGAGCGGCTCAACGGACGCGAGGAGCCCGGCCTTCCGCGCTCGGCTGAGCACCTTCTGGGCGCGCGCGAGCGCCGGCAGGTGGGGTATGCCGTCGAGCGGGTGGGAGCGCGGTTTTTCCGCGCGCTTGATCGCATCCCAGTTCTGCTCCACCTCCTCGGGGGTCGCGGCGCTCGCGCCGGCGAACACGTGCGGGTGGCGCCGCGTGAGCTTCTCCACGAGGGTGGCGGCGACGTCCTCGAGCGTGAATGCCCCACGTTCGCGGGCGATCTCGGCGTGGAAGAGCACCTGCAACAGCAGGTCGCCCAGTTCCTCTTCGAGCGCCGCGTCGTCCCCGATCTCAGCTGCTTCGGCGACCTCGTACGCCTCCTCGATCGCGTATTTCGTGAGGGAGACGTGGGTCTGCTCCGCGTCCCAGGGGCACCCGCCCGGCCCGCGGAGGCGTGCCATCACCGCGATGGCACGGGCCAACGCGTCAGCGGGAGACTGCTCCGCCACTACTCCCCGAGTGCAATCCACTCAGGCGGGCTCTGGTCGATGCCGCCTTGAGCCAGGTCCCAGGTGCCATACCGCGGGTTGAATTCGATGTCCGCACTCGCGAGGAAGTCGTTGAGCTGCTCGATGACCGCTTCGCCCTCGGGTGCGGATTGGATCTGCTGGCTGATGATGTTCATCCGGGCGAGGTCGAGCACCGCGTCGGGGTAGGAGCCGTCCGACTGGATATCCTGGGCGCCGATGGAGTCGAGGAACTCTGCGCCGTCGGCCGGGGATGCGCCGATGCCCTCGGCGGAGCCGGCGTCGATGAGGGCGCGGGCCTGGATGAGGCTGGCGAGAATGTCCGCAGGGGCGGGCGGCTCGGCGTAGAACGGTCCGAGTTCCATTCCGTCATCCACTTCCGAGGTCGTGATCTTCTCCCCGTTCACTGTTGCCGCCACCCCGGCTCCCGGGGCGCAGCCGGCGATGAGCCCCGCTGCGAGCAGCGCGCTCGCTGCGACTTTTGCCTTCGTTCGCATTGTCATCCTTCGTTAGGCGTGCGCCTTCTATTCTAATTCCCGTGGCTATCCTACTGGTCGCCCGCGACCTGGGCAGCCGCGGCCACCGAGTGGGCGAAAACAGCGTCGATGAGGGTGGCGACCCACTCCATCATCGGCTCGTCGCGAAGCGGTTTCCCGCCGACCTTGGAGGTCATCGGCGCCGGTACCAGCGCCGTGCGGATCGCGGGTTTGAGCACTGTGCCCGGGTAGAGCCGCCGAAGCCGCAGCTGGGCGGACTCGGCGAGCTCGACCGGGGCGAACCGGATGTATTTGCCCTGGCTGGTGATGTCCGCGAGGCCCACCGTCCGCGCCTTCGCCCGCAACCGGGCGACGGCGAACAACCGCTGAACGGGTTCGGGCGGGCGGCCGTAGCGGTCGGTGAGTTCGATCGCGATGTCGTCGATCGCGGCGTCGTTCTCGGCGGCGGCGATCTTCGCGTACGCCTCGAGCCGGAGCCGCTCCTCGGCGACGTAATCGTGGGGGATGTGCGCGTCGATCGGCAGCTCCACTTTGAGTTCGGGCAGTTCTTCCTCGCCCTCACCGCGGAAGTTCGCGACCGCTTCGGAGACCATCCGCACGTACAGGTCGAACCCGACGCCGGCGATGTGCCCGGATTGTTCCCCGCCGAGCAGGTTCCCCGCGCCGCGGATCTCCAGGTCCTTCATCGCGACCTGCACCCCGGCGCCGAGGTCGGTGTTCGCGGCGATCGTGCGCAGCCGATCGTGGGCGGTTTCGGTCAGCGGTTTCTCCGGCGGGTAGAAGAAGTAGGCGTACGCCCGCTCCCGCCCCCGGCCGACCCGGCCGCGCAGCTGGTGCAGCTGGCTGAGGCCGAACACCTCGGCGCGCTCGACGATGAGGGTGTTCGCGTTGGAGATATCGAGCCCCGTCTCCACGATGGTCGTGGAGACGAGCACGTCGAAGCGCCGCTCCCAGAAATCGAGAATGACCCGTTCGAGTTCGGCTTCGTTCATCTTCCCGTGGGCGACCGCGATCCGGGCATCGGGAACGAGTTCGGCGAGGCGAGCGGCGGCCTTATTGATCGACTCCACGCGGTTGTGCACATAGAACACCTGCCCATCGCGCAGGAGCTCGCGCCGGATCGCCGCGGCGATCTGCTTGTCCTGGTAGGGCCCGACGTAGGTGAGCACCGGGTGGCGCTCCTCCGGCGGGGTCGCGAGCGTCGACATCTCCCGGATCCCGGTCACCGCCATCTCCAGCGTTCGCGGGATCGGGGTGGCGCTCATCGCGAGCACGTCGACGTTCGTGCGCAGCTGTTTGAGGGTTTCCTTGTGTTCGACCCCGAAGCGTTGTTCCTCGTCGATGATCACCAGGCCGAGGTCCTTGAAACGCACCTCGCCGGTGAGGATGCGGTGGGTGCCGATGAGCACGTCCACCTCCCCGCGGGTGACCTGCTCACGGATCTCTTGCGACTCCTTCGCCGTCTGGAACCGCGAGAGCGCCTTCACCGTGATGGGGAACGCGGAATACCGTTCGGTGAACGTGTCGAGGTGCTGCTGCACGAGCAGGGTGGTCGGCACGAGCACGGCGACCTGCTTACCGTCCTGCACCGCCTTGAACGCCGCCCGGATCGCGATCTCGGTCTTACCGTAGCCCACATCGCCGAGGATGAGCCGGTCCATCGGCGTCGGCTTCTCCATATCGGCCTTGACCTCATCGATGGTGACGACCTGATCGGCGGTCTCCACATAGGCGAACGCGTCCTCAAGTTCCGCCTGCCAGGGGGTGTCCGGAGCGAACGCGTGCCCCTTCGAGGCCATCCGCGCCGCATAGAGGCGGATGAGTTCCCCGGCGATCTCCTTCACCGCCCGGCGGGCGCGGGATTTCGTTTTCGCCCAGTCCGAACCGCCCATCTTGTTGAGCGACGGCGATTCTCCCCCGGTGTATTTCGTCACCTGATCGAGGGAGTCCGTGGGCACGAACAGCCGGTCGCCCGGCTGGCCGCGCTTCGAGGGCGCGTATTCGATGACGAGGTATTCCCGGGTGGTCGCGTTCGGGCCGGCGCCCACGGTGCGGGAGATGAGTTCGACGAACCTGCCCACCCCGTGTTGCTCGTGGACGACGTAGTCTCCGGTTTTCAGCGCGAGCGGGTCGACGACGCCGCGGCGCCGGGAGGGTAGGGTCCGCATGTCCCGGGTGGAGGGGCCCGCTCGCCCGGTGAGGTCCGCCTCGGTGAACACGGCGAGTTTCAACGATTCGGATACGAACCCGCGCCGGATCTGCGCCGTCGTCACGAGCACGAGCCCCGCCGCAGGTAGCTCTGGGTCCTCCCCGCCTCGGGCGTCGGCGCCCGCGGGGGTGAGTTCGGTGACGAGCCGGGCGGGAACCTCCGCCGAGAGCAGTTGGTCGGTCAGGCGCCGGGCGGGGCCCGGCCCCTCGGTGACGAGCACGAGCCGCCACCCCTCGCGGGTGAGGTTCTTCAGGTCCGCGACCGCCTCGTCGATCTTCCCGCGGTACCCGTGCACGTCGCGGGTGTCGATGGTGAGCTCCAGCCCGGCTTCCGCCGGCGCGTCCTCGAGGAACTCCTCGAGCTCGGCGTCGGTCGGCAGGGAGCCGAAGGTCCACCACCCGAATCCGTGCTCCCGGGCACGCTGTTCCATCTCCTGCAACGTGGCGAACGAGCCCGCGGACAACCCGAGGTCGTCCACCTCCCCGAGGTCGAGCGGCGCGTCGGCCCCCGCGGCGGCGGAGGTCCACGCGGCGGCGAGGAACTCCCCGGTCGTGGCGACGAGATCGTGGGAACGGCGCCGCAGTCGTTCGGGATCGTCGAGGATGACGAGGGAGCCGGCCGGGAAGTGCTCCACCACGGACTCCATCGAATCCACGAGCGCCGGGGCGAGGGATTCCATTCCCTCCACCGCGATCCCTTCGGAGATGTTCGTGAGCATCTCCGCCGCGCCGGGCAGGGCGTCGATGAGGCCGCGGGCGCGTTCTCGCACGGACTCGGTGAGGAGGATCTCCCGGCACGGCGGCGCCCACACGCCGTCCTCGGCGATCTCCAGGGAACGCTGATCGGCGGCGGAGAAGTATCGGATCTCGTCGATCTCATCGCCGAAGAACTCGATCCGGTGGGGGTGGGGTTCCGTCGGTGCGAACACGTCGATGAGCCCGCCGCGCACCGCGAACTCGCCCCGGCGGGTGACCATGTCCACGCGGGTGTAGGCGGCGTCGACGAGGCGATGGGCGAAATCTGCCATCTCGATCCGCATGCCCATCCGGGCGGTGACGGGCTCCAACTCCCCCAGGCCCGTGGGGATGGGCTGCAGGAGCGAACGCACCGGCATGATGAGCACCCGCACCGGCAGGTCGCCCGGGTGGGCGAGGCGGCGGAGGGTGGCGAGGCGCCGGGCGACGGTGTCCGACCGCGGGGAGAGGCGCTCGTGCGGGAGGGTCTCCCAGGCGGGGAAGGTCGCGATCCCATCCGGATCGATGAAGCTCTCCAGCGCCGCCGCAAGCTCGTCGGTCTCCCGCCCCGTGGCGGTGACGACGACGAGGGGCCGGTCGCTTTCGTTCGCGAGGCCGGCGAGGACCGGGATCCGCGCCCCTGCCGCGATGGTGACGTGGCGTTCGCCGCCCTCGCGGGCGGCAGCCGAGAGCCCCGCGATCTCGGGATCGCGGCGGAGAACATCAAGCAGCGGGGAAAGGTGCACGCACGTCCTAATCGGTGATGGAAATCTAGGTGGGCCGGTGGAGGCGCTCCTGGGCGGCGGCGAACCCGCTGCGCACCACCTCTCCGATCGCGTCAGCAGCGGCCACGAGCGTGACCGCCCACTCGGCCCGCTCCGAGGGCGGGAAGTCTCGCAACACGAACGCCGCGGCGTCCATCCGCCCCGGCGGCCGGCCGACCCCCACGCGCAGGCGCAGGTAGTCCTTCGTGCCGAGGGCGGCCGAGGTCGACTTCAAGCCGTTGTGGCCCCCCTCGCCGCCGCCGCGTTTGAGGCGCAGCGTGTGCGGGGGCAGGTCGAGTTCGTCGTGGATGAGGAGGATCTGCTCGGGGGGGATCGAATAGAATTTCGCGAGCCGGGCGACGACCGGCCCGGAGACGTTCATGTAGGTCTGCGGTTTCGCGAGGATCACTCGCGGCCCGGGCAGACCGCCGTCAAAACCGAGACGCCCGTCGCACACCTGCGCACGGGCCTTGTGGGCGGCGAAGGGCGCGCCCATGTCCTCGGACACAACGTCGAGCACCATCTGCCCGACGTTGTGCCGGTTCCCTGCGTAGGTGGGCCCGGGGTTGCCGAGGCCCACCACGAGGAAGAGAGACAATGCTTACTCCTCGTCGCCCGCTTCCTCGTCGGCCTCCGGTGCTGCTTCTTCGCCCTCGTCCTCGTCCTCTTCCTCGACCTCGATCTCGGGCTCGTAGATGAGCACGAACACGTCTTCGGGGTCCTGCTCGAGCTCGACGCCCGAGGGGAGTTGCAGATCTGCGGCGCGAACGGCGTCGCCGACTTCGAGGCCCTCGATGTTCGCAACGATCTCTTCCGGCAGCGAGAGCGCTTCTGCGTTGACGAGCACGGTCTGAAGCTCGAGGGTGTGGATCGTATCCGGGGCGGATTCCCCCTCGATGACGACGGGGATCTCAACGGAGACCTTCTCGCCGCGCTTGATGCCGAACAGGTCGACGTGCTTGATCTCGCGGCGAACCGGGTCCACCTGGATGTCGCGGGTGAGGGCGAGTTGTTCGCCGCCGTCGTACTTCAGGGTGACGACGGCGTTGGGGTTGCCGCGCAGCGCGAGCCAGGTCGCGTGGCCGGGCAGGCTCAGGTGCACGGTGTCGCCGCCGTGGCCGTAGAGCACAGCGGGGATCTGGCCGTCGCGGCGCGCGCGGCGGGCCGCGCCCTTGCCGAATTCGGTACGCACCGAGGCGTCGAGGTAAATCATGTCGTCAGACACGGTGTTCTCCTAGTTCTCTTGTGAAGGCGGCGCACGCTGGCGGCTCCCGATAGGATCCCACCGCGTCGATCACGGAGACGGGGCGTCTCCCTCGCCGAGGCAACCTGTTGATTCTAGCTCGAACCGGCCCCCCGCCGCACACTAGTTGGAAGCCTGCACCGTGTGATCCCCCGCACGCGGACTGCGAATGCGGGCTGCCGCCGTGATGAGACGCGGGCAGCGCCCGGCGCGTCCTAGTCAGGCGTTGCCGTCGAAGAGCGAGGTGACCGAACCGTCGTCGAACACCTCGCGGATGGCGCGGGCGATGAGGGGAGCGATGGAGAGCACGGTGAGGCACTCGAACCGCTTCTCCGGAGGGATGGGGATGGTGTCGGTGACGACGACTTCCCGCGCCCCGCATTCCTGCAGCCGCTGCGCAGCCGGATCGGAGAGCACCCCGTGGGTGGCGGCGACGATGACGGACTTCGCGCCGGCGTCCTTACACACCTTGACCGCCTCGGCGATCGTGCCACCGGTGTCGATGAGGTCGTCCACGAGCACGCAGTCGCGGCCTTCGACTTCCCCGACCACCCGGTTCGCCACCGCCTGGTTCGGCTGGTTGATATCGCGGGTCTTGTGCACGAAGGCGAGGGGCCCGCCGCCGAGTTTCTCGGCCCAGATCTCCGCAACGCGGATCCGGCCGGCATCCGGGGAGACGACGGTGATGTTGCCGGCCTCCACCCGCGAGCGCACGTAGTCGGTGAGGATAGGCATCGCCCACAGGTGGTCGACCGGCCCGTTGAAGAACCCTTGGGTCTGGGCGGCGTGCAGGTCCACGCTCATGAGCCGGTCCGCCCCGGCGGTTTTGAACATGTCGGCCATGAGGCGAGCCGAGATCGGCTCGCGGCCGCGGTGCTTCTTGTCCTGGCGCGAGTATCCGTAGAAGGGCATCACCGCGGTGATCGAGGCGACCGAGGCGCGCTTGAGCGCGTCCACCATGAGCAGTTGCTCCATCAGCCACTTGTTGATCGGCTGGGTGTGCGATTGCAGCACGAACGCGTCCGCGCCCCGCACGCTCTCGGCGAACCGCACGTAGATCTCGCCGTTGGCGAAGTCGTAGGCGGTCGTGGGCACGATCTCGATGCCGAGTTCCTCGGCCACGTCGAGGGCCAGTTGCGGGTGTGCTCGACCCGAGACGAGAACCAGGCGTTTCTCGTCTTGGGTGGTGATACCGGTCATCGGGTTACTCCTGTTGTGGGTTGGGTTCTTCGGCGGTGGAGTTCTGTTGGGCGGCCTCGGCGGCGCGGGCAGAATCCGTGCCCGGGCGGCGGCGTGCGGTCCATCCCTCAATATTGTGTTGCCCGATGTGGGCGCCATCGGCCTGCGGCACCGCGAGGGCGCCGGGGGGAACGTCGTCCCGTAACGTGGTGCCCGCACCGGTGTAGGCACCGTCGCCGATCGTGAGCGGCGGCACGAGCATCGTGTTGGAGCCGATGCGCACGTGGGCGCCGATCGTCGTCGCAGATTTTTGTACGCCGTCGTAGTTCGCCGTGATCGTGCCGGCCCCGATATTCGATCCCGGCCCCACCTCGGCATCGCCGAGGTACGACAGGTGGGGGAGCTTGCTGCCCGGCCCGAGGTGGGAGTTCTTCGACTCCGCGAAGGTGCCGACCTTGGCGCCCTCGTCCACGCGTGTGTTCTGCCGAAGGTACGCGTACGGCCCCACGTTCGCGCGCGGGCCGATGGCGGAATCCGACGCGTGGGTACGGATCACCTGGGCATCCGCGCCCACCTCGACGTTCTCGAGGGTGGTGTCGGGCCCGACGACGGCGCCCGTCGCGATCGTCGTAGTCCCGTGCAGTTGCGTATGGGGCAGGATGGTCGAATCGGCCTCGAGGCTCACCCCGACGTCGATCCATGTGGTGGCCGGGTCGATGACCGTGACCCCGGCCTTCATCCAGGCGGTGACGACCCGCCGGTTGAGTTCCGCGCCCAGCGCCGCGAGCTGGGCCTTGTCGTTGACGCCCTCGGCGATGATCGGATCCTCGCTGACGACCGCGTTCACGGGGAGTCCCCGTTCGCGGGCGATGGAGATGACGTCGGTGAGGTACATCTCCCCCTGCGCGTTATCGGTACCCACCTCCTCGAGGGCGGTGCGCAGGAGGTCGGCGTCGAAGGCATATACGGCGGAGTTGATCTCCCGCACCTCGCGCTCCTGGGCGGTCGCGTCCTTCTCCTCCACGATCCGGGCGACCCCTCCCGCGTCGTCGCGGATGATGCGCCCATACCCGCGGGCATCGGGAACGATCGAGGACAGGATCGTCACTCCCCCGTCCCCGTGCTCGGCGAGGAGGCGGGTAAGCGTTTCCGTGTCGAGCAGGGGCACGTCGGCGGCGAGCACAAGCACCGGCCCCCGCAGATCGGAAGGCAGCGCGCGCATCGCGCACCACGCGGCGCGTCCCGTTCCCGGCACCTCATCCTGGTCGGCGATGGTGACGGCTGGGTCGACGTCCTGGGCGTGGGCGGCGACGGCGTCACGGTCGTGGCGGACGACGACCGCTACGTGCTCGGGTTGGGTGCCGCGGGCGGCGGTGATCACGTGCCCTAATAGGCTTCGGCCCCCGATGGTGTGCAACACCTTCGGTAACGTGGATTTCATCCGTGTCCCCTGCCCCGCGGCAAGGATGATGACAGCGGCAGGCTTTTCGCTCACGACTCCCACTCTAGCCAAGAGATCGACATTTTCCGTCCGAATCCGCTCATACAGTTCCCGAGGTGGAAGCCGAGGTGCATGAGGTTCCCGTCCAGCTCCGCCCCCAGGATTCGAACCTAGACTTCACAGCTCCAAAGGCTGTCGTGCTGCCATTACACCAGGGCGGAATACCCGTTTCGTGGGTGCCGCCATGGTAGCGCGTTTACCCAAGCGCGTCGAAATTCTCCCGGCTCCGCCGCGGACATCCCCGGAGGCCCGCGTCGAGGCACCCGCCGCGCGCCGTTCCCGCCGCAGAGCGAGGAAACCGCGCTGTGCCAAGGAAAACCTCGCCTACCACCGACACCCGCTTCGGCACCCCTCGCCGCGCCGTGACATCACCCACATCCGCGGGCCCTGGCCCGATGCGGCATGATGGAAGTGTGACCTCTACCCCCCGCCGCCCCCGGATGACGGGCCAACAGCGCCGCGAGCAGCTCCTGACGATCGGGCGCACGCTCTTCGCCGAGAAGGGGTTCGACGGCACCTCCGTGGAAGAGATCGCCGCCCGCGCGGAAGTATCCAAACCCGTGGTCTACGAGCACTTCGGAGGTAAGGAGGGGCTGTACGCCGTCATCGTCGATCGGGAGGTAGAGACCCTCCTGACCGCCCTGACCACGGCGCTGACTACGGGGCGACACCCGCGGATCACGGTCGAGGGAGCCGCGCTCGCACTCCTGGACTACATCGATGAGAACACCGATGGGTTCCGGATCCTCGTTCGCGACTCGCCGGTCGCTCAAGCCACCGGCACGTTCTCCTCCCTCATCGGCGACGTCGCCACGCAGGTGGAGCACCTCCTCGCCGAGCAGTTCGATCGCCGTGGGATGGACGTGGAGGCGGCGCCGCTGTACGCGCAGATGCTCGTGGGGATGATCGCCCTCACCGGCCAGTGGTGGCTGGAGGAACGGTCGCCGTCGAAGGAAGTGGTCGCCGCGCACCTGGTCAACCTCGCCTGGAACGGTCTGCGGGGGATGGAAGGCGAACCGACGCTCGGGCGCACCTGGAAATCTCGCCAAGAGTGATCGGTCTCCCCTTCCGACCGCTCTGCGCCCCCGCTCGCGGCGCCTGGGTGCGCAATACCGCAACAGTCACCGCAAAACCGCCCCGGATCTCGACCGCCCCCGAACCTGGGTGCGCAATACCGCAACAGTCACCGCAAAACCGCCCCGGATCCGCCTCAGCGCCCCGCGGTTGGGTCGCTTTCACCGCGCCCCTGCCGATTCCGCCGTACCGAGGAGTGCGACGCGCGGAAAACCGGTAACAACAACTCGCTCTCAACCCACTAGGGTGGGGAACCTCGAAAACTTCACGGGGGAGCGAATGCCAGGACTGGACATCTCGGGTCTGAACAAATCCTACGGGACGCTTCGCGCGCTCACTGATATGACGTTCACGGTGAACGAGGGCGAACTGTTCGGATTCGTCGGTTCCAACGGGGCGGGCAAGACGACGACGATGCGCATCGCCCTCGGGGTTCTCACCGCCGATTCCGGAACGGTCTCCTTCGGTGGCCGGCCGATGGACCTCAACCTACGGCGCCGCGTGGGATACATGCCCGAGGAGCGGGGCCTGTATCCGAAGATGAAGGTGAGCGATCAGCTCGTCTACCTCGCCGAGCTGCATGGCCTGACATCCAAGGCGGCGAACGCGGCGATGGAGCATTGGACCGAGGTGCTCGGCGTCGCCTCCCGCCGGGAGGACGAACTGCAGAAGCTCTCCCTGGGGAACCAGCAACGCGTGCAACTCGCCTCCGCGCTCGTACACGACCCGGACCTGCTCATCCTCGATGAACCGTTCTCCGGGCTCGACCCCGTCGCCGTAGACGTGATGAGCGGCGTGCTGCGGGAACGCGCGGAAGCGGGGGTGCCGGTGATCTTCTCCTCCCACCAGCTCGACCTCGTGGAACGCCTCTGCGACCGGGTGGGGATCGTCCGCGCGGGGCACATGGTGGCCCTCGGAACTATCGCGGAACTACGCCACACCGACACGACGACGTGGCGCGTCGACGCCCCCGCCGCACCCCCGACGTGGGCCGCGCGGGCAGGCATCCCCGGCGCCGTCGTCCTCACCGACGGCCCGGACGCGCGGGTGCAGTTACCCACCGGTGAGGATGAGGCCGCCCAACAGCTGCTGCGCGCCGCGCTCGAGCACTCCCCGGTCCGCGAATTCGCGGCCGTGCAACCACCGCTGTCGGATCTGTTCCGCCATGTCGTCACCGAACCCGGGGGCGAAGAGGAAGAGGGGGATGAGAAGTGAGCACCTCGCCGATCTGGCTCGTCGCGAAGCGGGAGCTGCGGGCGCGCCTGTTTGCCAAAGCATCCATCATCTCCACGGTCATCTTCACCGTCCTCATCGTGGGCGGCGTCCAGGCCGTCGCATATTTCACGGGCGAGTCCGCCGCCTCCGTGACGACGGTCGGGGTCTCGGAGGAAACCGAACCCCTCGGGCCGTTCCTACAGCAACAGGCGGCGGAATCCGGGGGCGAACTTGAGATCCGCACGCTCGCGGAAGCGGACGCCGATGCCGAACTCATCGATGATGAGATCGACATGTACATCGCGGGCAGCCCCACCGCCCCGGTATTCACGTTCGACGGTGATCCCGACGGCGAGCTCGTCTCCCTGGGCGGTGATGCCGCGGCCGACTACGTGTTGTTCGACGCGATCGAATCCGCCGGCGGGGATCTCTCCCAGGTGCAGTCGGACCTCGCGAGCATCAGCGTCGACGTCGTGGACATCAACCCCGTCACCTCCGCGCGCGATTTGGACGGCGTGAAGATCGTCACCGCGTTCGTATCCATCTCGTTGCTGTTCTTCGCGCTCATCCAGTCCTCCTCCTTCGTCATCATGGGCGTGATCGAGGAGAAGGCCTCGCGGGTGGTGGAGATCCTGCTCGCGACGATCCGCCCGGGCCAACTGCTCGCCGGCAAGGTGCTGGGCATCGGGATCATGGCACTCATCCAAGTGGTGCTCTTCGCCGCGGCGGGCGCGCTCAGCGCGATGGCCGCGGGGCTGTTCAGTGCCGGGGATATCAACGTCGGGATCTCCGTGTTGAGCCTGCTGGGCTGGTTCTTCCTCGGCTTCGCGATCTACGTGTCGTTGTTCGGCGGGCTCGCTTCGCTCGTCTCCCGGCAGGAGGACGCCGGGGCGGTCACCACCCCGCTCGTGTTCGGGATGATGGTCCCCTTCTACCTCGGGATCTACCTCATCCCCAACGCGCCCGACTCCCTCGCGACGAAGGTACTCTCGCAGGTGCCCTTCTTCTCCCCGTTCATGATGCCCGTTCGGATGGGTTTCGACGCCGTTTCCGCCTGGGAGATCGTTCTCGCCGTCGCGCTGTGCCTGGTGACGATTCCGCTCATGATTTGGATCGGCGGGCGCGTGTACTCCCGTGCCGTCCTCAATACCGGCGGCCGGATGAAGCTCACCGAGGCGCTGCGTGGGTAGGTTTTTGGACTAATCTGCAGTTATGACGCCCCGTGATGAGGTCGACCGAATCGTTGCCGCATGGCGGCGTGAGCGACCCGATCTCGACCCCGCGCCGCTGCAGGTCTTCTCGCGCCTCTCGCGCCTCGCGCGGCAATTGGAGCTCGCCCGGCGCACCGCGTTCAACACCCACGGCCTGGAATCCGGGGCATTCGACGTGCTCTCGGCCCTGCGCCGATCTGGGGAGCCTTACGAGCTCACCCCGGGCAAACTCCTCGCCGAGACGCTCGTGACCTCAGGCACGATGACGAACCGGATCAACCGGCTCGCGAGGGCCGGATACGTGCAGCGCGCCGCCGATGCCCGCGACGGCCGGGTCGTGCTCGTACGGCTCACCGTGGAGGGGAAAGCCGTCGTCGATGCCGCGATGGCCGATCTCCTCGCCTGGGAGGCGGAACTCCTCGAGGGCCTCGATGCTGGTGCCCAAGCCGAGCTCGCCGGGCTCCTGCGCCGCCTCGCCGCGCCGTTCGAAGAATCGGAAGGATAAGCGCGGCTTCAGCCCATCGCGATCGCCCGCACGCCCAGCGCGTACTCGAGCGTGGGTGTGGCGCCGTCGTCAACGGCGGAACGGGTCTCGCGCAGCGCCGCCGCCCCGGACGCCGCCGCCCCCTCGACGATCTCCCGTGGGGGTATGTGGCCCGGAAGCGCCCGCAGATACACCTCGTGTGCCTCCAACGAGGCGACCCCCTTCTCCACCGACTCCCTGCTGAGCTCGATCGCATGAGTAGGTTCGGTGCCCGTGACGAGGAGCCACCTGGTCGACCATGCTGTGAGCCCTTCGGAGAGCTGGTGGGAAAAGATCCACGGGTTATCCGCATCGCGGATCGCGTCGACGGTGGCGAGTCCTGCTGCGCGGTGATCGGCGTGGTTCAGCCCCCAGGGAACCTCGAGTTCCCAACTCGTGCACATGACCGCCTGCGGTCGAAAGCGGCGGATCTCACCGGCGATACGGGAACGCACCTCGATCGATGGCTCGAGCATGCCGTCGGGCAGGTCAAGGATGGTGAGGTTCTCCACCCCGACGATCTCGCATGCTTTGCGCTGTTCCTGGGCGCGCAAGGGCCCCACTTCCGCCGGGTACATGTCGCGAATCCCTGCCTCGCCGGCGGTGAGCAGGAGGTAGGCCACCTCAACTCCGCGGGCGGTCCATTCCGCGACGGCGGCCGAAGCCCCGTACTCCATATCGTCGGGATGGGCCACGACGCAGAGCATGCGTTCGATGTCATCGGGTGGGAAGAGTTCAACCATCTCCTCACCCTATCGTTAGGCTGAGGAGTATGGACTGGTTAGAGCGCAAGCGGATCTGGCAACTCGTTGCGGTTGCCCTCGCTATTGCCGCGGGTATCGCCGCACTTGTCGCCCCGCTGTTCGCCGTTACGGCCCAGCAAGGGGTGGGGCAGACGCAGGTGCGTGCGACGGCGCTGGAAGTGGCCGGCCCGTCGGTGTACCTCGTCGTCGCCGTTCCGCTCATCCTTGCCGCACTCCCCCTGCTCGGCCGGGGCCGACCGTGGGTGTGGCTGAGCTACATCTCCGCGGTCACGCTCATCGTCTACACCGTCACGGGAATCATGAGCATCGGCCTGCTCTTCCTACCCGCGACCATCGTCGCGGTCATCGGCGCGTTCATTCCACCCCGCGAGCGTTAACCCGACGTTGCCCCGTTGCCCTCGCGAATGTTAGTGGCTAACATTTGGTTCCATGGGCACCTCTCGATGGGAACGCACTCACGCGCGGCTCGCCGCGTGCGCGATCAACCTGTTCGACGCGCAGGGCTTTGAGAACACGACGGTTGCCCAGATCGCCGACGCGGCCGGCGTGAGCGAGATGACGTTCTTCCGCCATTTCGCAACCAAGGAACACGCCATCCTCGCGGACCCCTACGACCCGGCGATCGCGAGCGCCATCGAAGCCCAACCTCCAGGACCCGCCCTGATCCGGGCGGCCCGAGGAGTCCGCAGCGCTCTTGCCCAGGTCCCCACTGAGGAGATCGAGAACGTACGCCGGCGGCTTCGGATTATCAGTCGCTCTCCGCACCTGCGCGCGAAGAGCGTGGGCACCAGCGGCGTGTCGGAGGCGGCGATCAGCGCTCAACTCGCTGCCGACGGCGCAGCGCCCATCGTCGCCCGCGCAGCCGCTGCTGCCGTCATCGCTTCGCTGTCGACGGCGTTGATCGAGTGGGCTGAGTCGGAGCGAGAGCCGCTGACATCGATGCTCGACCTCGCACTACTGGTGCTGGAGGCCCGGGAGGGCGCGAGCGGGGATGACTGAAGTGCTGCGGGTCGAGGGGGTCACGCGGGAGTTCTCGCCCGCGGCGGGCGTCTTCGACCTCGACCTCGAGGTGGGCCGGGGCGAGATACACGCGCTCGTTGGCCTGAACGGATCGGGGAAGACCACGCTCATGCGCCTGCTCCTCGGGATGCTCCGCCCTGAGAGCGGGGCGATAAGGATCGCGGGCATCCCCGTGCCGCGAGTGCGAGTCGGGTGGGCCCGCGTGGGTCACCTGGTGGAGCAGCCCGTGGCGTATCCGGAACTGGATACCCGCACGAATCTTTCGATCGCAGCGCGGTTGAAGGGGCTCTCCGGTACGCGTTTGGGCGAGGCCGTGGCCGCGAGCGCCGGTGAGTTCGAGCTAGAAGAATACTTAGAGATTCCCACGCGGCGCCTCTCCCAGGGCAACCGGCAACGCTTGGGACTGGCGGCAGCCCTCGCCCACGATCCCAGGCTGATCGTGCTGGATGAACCGACGAACACCCTCGACCCGGCCGGCGTTATCCTGCTCCGCAACAGTCTGCGGCGCCGCGCCGATGCGGGGGCGGCCATCCTCGTTTCCAGCCATCATCTGGATGAAGTCGCGCGCATTGCCGACAAGATCTCGCTGCTCAACTACGGGCGGCTCCTCGGCGAGCTCGATCCCGACGAGCCCGATCTGGAGCGCCGGTTCTTCAACGCCGTGCACGCCGACGATCTGCGCACCGGCCTGTGCAACGGGGCCCGCTCCTGATGCGCACGGCCATCGTGGTGGAATTCCGGAAAGCAGCGGCCTCCCGCACGCTGTGGGTCACGAGCGTGCTCGTTGCGTTCGGGATTCCTCTCCTCGCGGGAGCCCTCAGCGCCGCAGCGCGGGCAGGTAACGAACAGATCCTTGCCCAGCTCGGTCCGCTCGGGGGCGCCTCCCACTGGGAGCTTCTCACAGGAATCACGTCACAAGTGAGCGCCGCCGGTGCCCTCCTCGCCTTTGGCGTCGGGCTGAGCTGGCTCTTCGGGCGCGAATTCGCCGACAACACGGTCACCGGCGTCTTCGCTCAACCCATCACACGGGGATCTATCGCCCTCGCCAAGCTTTGCGTCTTCCTCCTCTGGGCGGCCGCGACCGCCTGCGCCCTCGTCGCAGCGACCTCAGCCGCTGGTTTCGCGCTCGACTTCCCACTCGGCGAAGGTGCCTTTGCTGACCAGGTCCGCCTTTTCGCCCTCCTCGTCTCGACGGCGGCACTCGCCACTCCCGCGGCGTGGGCGGCGACATTGGGTAGAGGCCTTCTGCCGGGAATCGCCATCACGATACTCATCCTCATCACCGCTCAAGTAGTTGCGATCGCCGCGCCGCAGGCAGCCGCGTGGATGCCGCTCGCCGCCCCTGCCCTATGGGCGCTCTTTCCGGGCTCAGTCCATCCTGGTCAACTCGCCCTGGTGCTCGTCGTCCCCGTCATTTTCTCCGCCGCGACGGCGCTCGCCTGGCAGCGGCTACAACTCGATAGGTAGAACTCGGTTGGCCGAGGTGACCTAAAGCGCACTCACCTGTGATCGTGCGCGTGCGCCCCGCTCCAGCCTAGCGGCGCGCCTCGGCACGCCTGGATCAGGCGGCGGCGTTTCTTCGTGCCTACTCAGTTGTTCAAGCGGTGGGGCCAGTATCCGGGTTCGCGGCGTTCGTGGATGTAGGCGAGTATCAGAATCGAGTCCGGCTCGACGTAGAGACGATCCGGTACGGGTGTCCGCGAACGACCTTGCTGCGGATCACGGTGCCGTCGCGGTCGGGCAGGCGGTGCGGCCTTGGGCCAGAGGTCGAGTCGCCTCGGCGCGCCATGCTGCATCGACGTCGCTCCTGTCGCCCGCCTCGCTGACCAGCAGCGGCTGGCGCTCTTGTTCGTGCTGCCGCCGCTTTGCTGCGCGGTCGGCACGCTCAGCCTCGTGGTACGAATCGGGCGAATCCTTCGGTGAGGAGCAGGCGGGGCCGTCTGTGCGCAGGATCCAATCAGCCACTGATAGCGGCGCCCCTCACTTTGAGACTGAGTCCGACACTACCTGTATACCGGCGTTGCACACGCGATCATAGGTGAGCGTGTGTGCTTGACCTCGGCCAATCAACTACCGCGCCCCTCGCGGGAACCCTGTTCAGCAGAGACACTGATCATGGTTTGCCCGTTCGTCGGCAGTTCGATCGGTGATCCTGCCGCGTCGAGGATTCCAGTAAAGGACATCGGTACCCCTTGCGCTGTGCGCGGTGATGCGCGGTCCATTAGCTGTGCATGCACATGGGGTTCGCTGCTGTTGCCGGAGTTGCCGCATTCGGCGATGAGATCACCCGCCTTTACCTCGCTGCCCACCTTCACCTTCACCGAACCTCGTTTCAGGTGGGCAAGAAGGCCGAACGTTCCATCCCCGTGGTCGATGGTGACGTGGTTTCCCAGGAGGAAACTCATGCCGGCGACCTCTCGAACCATCCCCTCCAGGAGCATATAGAGCACGCTGAGCCAGTTCGACCGGGCCCGGTGATCGCGCCGCCGATCGACAACCGCGACCGCTGTCCCACTGACCATCGAATAGACGGGAGCCCCGAACGCCGGATAATCCTCGGGGCGCCGCATCGCGGGCCCCGACCCGAAAGTTGGGCGATCGCCAGGGCCTTCGGCAACGAGATCGATTGCGTAGGCCTGACCGTAGAAGCGGGTCCCATGGCTCGGGACCTTCGACGCGGGGCTATTGACCGCGCTCCACTCCCCCGACACGGGAGGCGCAACCACCCGGGACGCGAGCGGGTCAAGGAGGCGAGGGCCCACCACGGTGAGCAGCAGACACCCACCAACCACGGCAAGCACCGCCAGGGAGAACGCTGGCGCGATCCTTTCCACGGCAGGGAGATACCCTCGTGTGGCCGCGACGAGAATAAGAACCGCGAACGCCCCGAATAACAGGTAGACCCGGCACCTGTACGCGGCAATGACGCACTTCTTCATCGGTCACCCGCGGCTACGAGTGTGATGAGGAGTGGAACCACGCGGGCCGCGGCGACTTCGTATCGGCCCCGCCCGGACTGCTTCACCCATCCGGCCCCGCGGAGCTCGCGCAGGTGATGATGAAGTTGGCCCGTCGTACCTAGCCCGTCGATCTCGGCGAGGTCTGCCGTGCCGCGCGTGCCCAGGAGGATGTGTTTCAAAATTTCCAATCGGACGGGATGCCCCAGTGCCGCGAGCGAGGCAGCGAAGTCCGACCAATGAGCCTCGAGCATCGCTCTTGTTCCAACCCCCTCCTGCCACGAAACGCTCTCCCCGGTGGGAAGGTCCAGCGACCCGGTGAATAGGACCGCCCCATCCGCGGTCTCCTCACGCTGGGAGCGGCGGAGTCGAAGTTCATGGAGCGCCCATAATGGGTCGTCGCCCGGGGCGGTCTTTCGCGGGGCGCTCGCCTCGCCGTCCGGCAGAAGGCGTTCCTCGAGGACCTCTACGCGCCGCTCGATCGCCTCGAGCCTGCTGGTGTCAGGAGAATTAGCCACACCGCTACGCTAATACGATTTTACGTTTTTGCAACCCGCTGTGCACGCGCCCCTGATTGCGCCGCACGCACCCGCCCGGTTCTAGGCGGTCGCCGGTGAGGAGCCGAGGCTCCCCCGCGCCGCCCGTGCGTGCCAGCGCCCTTCGCGGTGCTCAATGTGAATGGGGTACGAAAAACACTCCGAGACCAACGCCGTCGTCAGGACCTGATCAGCAGGACCGGCGGCGTGCACGCGTCCGTCTTTGATGAGCATCGCATGGGTCGTCGTCTCGGGGAGCTCTTCCAGGTGGTGGGTGACGAGCACCGTCGCCAGGTCAGCGTGGGCGCGGTGCAGGTCGTCGATCGTAGCGAGGAACTGCTCGCGGGCGGCAACATCGAGGCCGGTCGAGGGCTCATCTAGAAGCAGCAGCGGTGGGTCCGGCAGGAGCGAGCGAGCAATAAGGGTGCGCCCGCGTTCCCCTTGCGACATCTTTTCCCAGGTCACTTCCCCGAGGTACCCCAGACCGAGCATCTCGATGAGGTGTTCGGCGCGTGCGATCGTTTCCTCATCAGGCCTCCATCGCAGCATCAGCTCGGTGGTTCCGGTGGCCCCGGTGTAGATCACCTCGCGGGCGGTCAGCGGGGAACGAAGCGGATGGCGTGGGTTGACGTGGCCGATCGATTGCCGCAGCTCCCGGATATCCACGCGTCCGAGCTTGTGCCCCAGTACGTACACACCGCCCTGGGAGGGATGGTTCACCGCGCCGCACATGCTGAGGATCGTGCTCTTGCCCGCGCCGTTCGGGCCGATGAGGGCCCACCGCTGCCCCGCCTCCACGCTGAGGTTGATATCGGTGAGGATGTGCCGGCCATCCCGGACGAAGCCGACGCCCTCGAGTCGTAGGATCTCCCGCGTGGTCCTCGTGTCCACTTGATCTCCTCCGTTTCGCCGCCGAGGCTCGCAGCATCGACCGGTACACGCTACAACATCCCCGGCACGCGCAGGTACGCGGTTTCATGGGTGAGATCTTTCGGGCGCTCTTCGGCCTCTCGAGACGGCACCTGTCCAACTCGAGAGGCCGCGGCGGCACAACTTAGTGCTTGCCCTACTGGCAGACCTTACCGGAGCCGGGAAACGAGCTCCGCGAGCGGAGCCCGCGGCCCCGTGTAGAACGGGATCTCTTCGCGCACGTGCCGGCGAGCCTCGGTGTTCCGCAGGGCACGCATGAGGTCCACGATGCGGTCAAGCCCGTCGGCCTCGAAGCCCAGTAGCCATTCGTAATCGCCGAGCCCGAACGAGGCAACGGTGTTGGGCTGGACATCTTCGAATCCCCGCGCGGCCATCCCGTGATCACGCAGCATCGTCGCCCGCTCCGACTCGGGCAGCAAATACCAGTCATAGCTGCGCACGAACGGGTACACGCACAGGTAGCCCCCGGGTTCGGTCCCTTGCAGGAAGGAGGGCACGTGCGCCCGGTTGAACTCTGCTGGGCGGTGCGTCCCGACCTGCGACCACACCGGGGTGAGGTATTCGCCGAGTGCGCTGGCCAGCAGCCGGTGGTAGGCGTCCTGGAGCGCTTCGGCCCGAGGCGCCCACCACCACACCATGAGATCAGCGTCAGCGCGAAAACCGGACACGTCGTACCAGCCGCGTACCGTCAGCCCCTCGATGTCTTCGAGGGCGGCCTCGACGTCGCGCGCGAGCCCGGCGCGATCCACCTCGCCGGGGATGCGCTCGCTGGCGCGAAATACGCTGTACATGAGGTAGGCAGAGGGCACGTCGTGGTCTTGTTCGGTCATGAAAACTCCCTTATCGCTGGAAAACTAGTTGGAACTCTTGGATCAATCGGCGGTGCCGGCGACGACGGGGATCCCCGTCACTTCACCGTGGCGCATCCGATGGCTCCCCGGCGGGGCCTCATCGGGGAAGGCGCCCAGTTCGCCACGAACGCGCACGGCCGGGTCCTCCCCCCGCTCTCGGGCCGCGCGTTCGACGACGAGGTCGACCAACCCGGTGATGAACCGCTCGGCTACGCCAACCGTCGCGGAACGCGCGACCTCGAAGCCCAGTCCGCGCGCGGTCCCGGCCGCCTCGGTGTCGAGGTCCCACACGACCTCCATGTGGTCGGAGACGAACCCGATCGGGGCGAGCACCACCTTCGTGTGCCCCGCCGCCGCGAGATCGGCCAGGTGATCGTTGATGTCGGGCTCGAGCCACGGCGTCGACGGCGCCCCCGACCGCGAGCAGTACGAGAGGGAGGAGGTGATGTTCGCACCTTCCGCCCGGAGTTCGCCGTCGATGACGGCGCGGACGTCCTCGTGCTGTTCTCGGTAGCCGGGGCCGGTCACCTCCGAGGCTTCCTGCATCGTGGTGGGAATGGAGTGGGTGATGTAGGCGATGTGCGCCCCGTCGAGCCCGCCGAGCTCGCTGCCCGCCGCCCGGATCGCATCGAGGTTCGCGCCGATGAACCCGGGATCGTTGAAGAAGGGGCGCAGGATATCGAGCTGCAGGTCCTCGCCGGCGGGGCCGAGGTCGGCGAGGCTGGCGGCGAGGTGCTCCCGGTACTGGCGGGTGCTGGAGTAGGAGGCATAGGCACTGGTGAGGATCACGAGGAGGCGCCGAGCACCGAAGGCGTGGGCATCTCGAAGCGCATCGACGGTGTAGGGGTGCCAATTGCGGTTCCCCCAGATCACCGGCAGATCGAGGCCGCGGGCCGCGAGCTCGTCCGCGAGTGCCTGGCGCAACGCGATGTTCTGCTCGTTGATCGGGCTCTTGCCGCCGAAAGCGTAATAATGTTCCCCCACCTCTTCGAGGCGTTCATCCGGGACCCCCTTCCCGCGGACGACGTTACGTAGGAACGGGACAACATCTTCGGAGGAGTTCGGCCCCCCGAAAGAACACACGAGTAACGCGTCGTAGGGAGCAAGCCTGCGGTTCATGGGCGCAAAGAATCCTGTCTGTTCAAGGGCATGGACATCGCCATGCTAACATCAGATGAAGTCTTGATCTGATGAACTTTTTATGCATAGCTGGGTCAGGGCGCACGCGCCCCCAGCCCCGTAACCGCCGAGCCCCGACCCCGCCCAGGGAGTGTGATGACCGAGCTCGCGAGCCGACCTCGATCCCCCGGATCGACGCCCGAACCCCCCGCCGACGCAGGCCCGGCACCCCGCACGCACCGCCGGCGCGTGGGCGGGCTCGCCGCCGGGATCCTGTGCGCGCTCATCGTGACCGCGGCGCTCAGTGTGATCTTGGGTACCCTGCGCCTCGATCCCCTCGCCGCGCTAGAAGCGATCTTCTCCCCCTCCGGCGATCAGGTGAGCACGGTGGTGTGGTCGATCCGACTCCCCCGGATCATCGTGGCGATGCTCGTCGGTGGCGCCCTCGCCGGGGTCGGCGTGGTGATGCAAGCCGTCTTCCGCAACCCGCTCGCCGAGCCGGGCGTCACCGGTGTCTCCGCGGGCGCCGCCGTCGGCGCGGTGGCCGGGATCACCCTCGGCCTCAGCGGCAGCCTGCAGTGGGGCGTGCCGTTCGCCGCCTTCGCGGGCAGCCTCGCCGTTGCGCTGTTGCTTCAAGTCGTCCTGCACACCCAGCGGGGCACGGGCAGTTACACGATCATCCTCGTCGGGGTCTCCATCAACGCCTTCGCCGGCGCGATCATCTCCATCCTCGTCGCCAACGCGCGCGACGACGCCCTCGCCCGCGGCGCCGTGTTCTGGCTCGCAGGTGACTTGGAACTGCGAACGTGGACCCACGCCGCCATCGCCGCCGGCCCGATTCTCCTGGGCCTGCTCATCCTCGGCTCCCGCGTGGGTGCGCTCGATGCGCTGCTCCTGGGTGACGACGTCGCGAACACCTCCGGTTACGACGTGCACCGCAGCCGGCTGTTGCTGCTGCTCATCGCCTCCCTCGTCACGGGGGCTGCCGTCGCCGTCTCGGGCATCATTAGCTTCGTCGGGCTCGTGGTCCCACACGCGGTGCGGCTCCTCATCGGCGCTAAACACGCCCTCCTCCTCCCCCTGTCCATCGCTGGCGGCGCGCTCTTCCTCGTCATCGCCGACACGATCGCGCGCGCGACCTCGGTGAGCGTCGTCGTGCAGACCGGAGCGGTCTGCGCCGTCATCGGCGCGCCGGTTTTCCTCGCCCTCCTGCTTTCTCGGCGGTCCGCATGACCGACCTCGTCCTCGACCAACTCGTCGCCCATCGCGGCCGCCCCCTGTTCGCCCCGATCAGCGAACGGATCGCCCCCGGCACGCTCGTGGGGGTCGTGGGTCCGAACGGCACGGGAAAATCCAGCCTTCTCAGCGCCATCATCGGCCGCGGTATCGAAAGCTCGGGCACGGCCCGCTATGGGACGACGGCGCTCGGCCGGCTTCGCCCCCGCCAGCTCGCCAAGGTCGTCTCGTTCGTCGGCCAGGACACGTTCGCGCCCAACGATCTGCGCGCGGGTGACGTCGTCGCCGTCGGCGCCCGGGCCGCCGGGCACACCGCGGACTCCGAGGCCCGCAGCAGGCGCGCATTGGACCGCCTCGGCGTCGCCCACCTCGCCGAGCGCAGCTACGCCCGCCTCTCGGGAGGCGAGCGGCAGCTCGTCCAAGTAGCCCGCTGCCTCGCCCAGGACGCCCCCATCATGCTCCTGGACGAGCCGACGTCGGCGCTCGACCTGAGCCACCAGCTCACCGTGTTGCATGCACTCAAGGAGCGCGCGAGCGCGGGCCACATCGTCGTCGTCACCATCCACGACCTCACCCAAGCGCTGCGCTGGGCCGATCGCGTCGCCGTGATCGCCGGCGGCGCGGCGACGTTCGGCACGCCCACCGATGTGCTGACCACCGGCCTCATCCGGCAGGTCTACGGGGTCACCGCCGAAGTGTTCGACTCCCCGAGCGGCTCCCCCACCCTCAGCCTCGTGCGCGTCTCCTGCCCCACCGCCACCACCTTCACCCGCCCGCGCCGGGCGGCCTCCTGATACCCGAAAGGTCCACATGCGCCTCCGCCTGCTCTGCTTTTCTGCCGCCGCGCTCCTGCTCGCCGGCTGTTCTACTGCCCCCAGCGACGATGCGCCGCCAGAGACGCAGACGACTGCCGCTGAAGAAGCCTCCTTCCCCCGCACACTGGAAATCCCGGGCGGGCCGGGCGAGGCGGCAACGACCGTGACCCTCGAGGCCGAGCCCACCCGGATCGCCGCGTTGACATACGAAACGGGCGAACTCGTCGCGAGCCTGGGCGCCGCCGACCGATTGGTCCTCGTGCAGGAATCGCTCGCCAACCCGGTCATCTCCAGCCACGCCGAAGAGATGGCTAACGTTGAGAATCATGCTCCCACCGAGGGCAGTGTCGACGCAGAAGCGGTGATCGCCGCGGATCCCGATCTCGTGCTGCTCAGCACCCGCCGGGGGCTCGAAGAGGGTGTGGCGAAGGTGCTCGAAGGCGCAGGCATTCCCGTGCTTACCCTTCCCAACCACTGGGCGAACCTGGAGGACACCACCTCGAACATCGCTCTCGTCGGCGAGGCACTCGGGTTAGAAGACGCGGCCGAGGATCTCACGACTTCTCTCACCGACGGGCTGGTGGAGGAGGACGTCCCTGAAGCGGATCGACCGAAGGTGCTCGCGCTCAGCAACCAGGCCGGCCAGCCGTTCGTCGTCGCCGGGGAGGCGTTCCCGCTCGAGCTTCTCCACCTGGCGGGCGCCGAGGACGCCGGGGCGAGCCTCGGCTTTGAGCGCAGCGGGCCGATCTCGGCGGAGCAGGTCATCGCCGCCGAACCGGACGCGATCTTGCTCGTGGATATGAATGGCTCCGGCGATCGGATCTTCGCGCCGCTGCTGGAGAACGATGCGGTAGCCGCCCTGCCCGCCGTTTCTGAGGAGCGGGTGTTGCTCATGGAGGGGCGCAAGCTCCAGGCCCTGGGCTTCACCGCGACGATCGAGGGCCGCGACGAACTGGCGGCTTGGCTCGGCGAGGAGGTCACGCCCGCCGGGTGAGTGAACGTTCTGACGCGGTGTCACGGCATCTCCGTATAATGGGAGGATGTCAACAGCCAGTGGAACCGAGCGCGCCCGGAGCACATTGGCGTATCTGCGCCGCCAGATCACGACCGGCGAATGGAAGGTTGGCTCCCGGATCCCCATCGAACCCGAGCTATCGGAAATGCTCGGAGTCGGCCGATCCACGATCCGCGAAGCCGTCCGCTCGCTGGCGAGTATCGGAATGCTCGAGGCCCTCCCCGGTAGGGGAACCTTCGTACGTTCCAGCGCTCCCACGAGCGCGGTGCTCTCGGAGTTCCTCACTGCTTACACGCTGGAAGAACTGTTGAGTTACCGCCGAGCTCTGGAGATCGAGGCGGCCCAACAGGCTGCTCTGCACCGGAGCGCAGAAGACGTGTCAGCCCTCGAAGCCGCGATCGATACGCAGCTGCAAGGCGCGCACTGCCCCGCACACGGCTCTGCGCCCACCTCTGATGAACTCGCCTCCCGGTTTCACCAACTCCTCTTCGACGCGGCGAAGAACCGCCTGCTCGCGTCCCTGTATGCCGGCATCAATGAGCGGCTCATGACCCCGGAGAATCAGGCGCGGCTCACCCACGCCGGTGACGCCGCCACGATGCAGAGCGAACACGAGCGCATCGCCGATGCCGTTCGCCGAGGGGACTTCATCGACGCGGTCCACGCGATGGCCGACCACATGGACAATGACCTCGTGATCCTCACCCCCGACGAGGAGATCATCCCCCCGCTGCGGCGCTCCGCCCTCGACCAGGAACGGATCGACGCCGCCCGAATCGCTGCCGATGAACGCACGGGGGAATAGGCCTACCTTCCCTTGCCCTCGACGAAGGCGGCGATATCGCGAGCGAGTCGCTCGGGGAACTCGCCGTTGATCGCGTGGGAGGCGTGGGGATATACCCGAACAGCACCCTCGGGCAGTGCCCGTTTCGCGGTCTCGACCGCAACGGGCGGATCGTGCATGACGGACTTCCCGGCAATGAACGCAAGCACGGGCATCTCAAGCTCGTGGAGGTCTTCTTCGCTGACCCTCGTGGGGCCCGGAAGCCTGAGGGAATAGTGCTGCATTCCGGCCTCGATCATCTCGGCGACTGGCTCCTCTTCAACCGGTGCGCCGCCCGCCGTGTAGGAGTTGAAACTGTCTCGCCAGGACTTCGGGAGCCAAGGAAGCGAAGCAGGCAGGGAACGCAGGACCGTGCCGAGCGGCAAGTCGTCGAACACAAACACGGGGTCGATCACTATCAAGCTGGCGACGTGGGCGGATTCGCGCAAGGCAAGGTTCACCGCGCTCCAGCCCCCGATCGAGAGCCCGACGACGTGAAAGGCCTCCTCGGGGAGCGCTGCCAGTGTTTCTTCTAGCCACGCGGCCTGGTCGGCGTCGCTGGTGATCGGCCGTTCTTGGATGCTCATGCCCGGCTCGCCGAGCAGGTCCACGGTATATACGTCGCCGATCTCCAACAGGGATGGAAGGTTATCCGCCCACACGGGGGTGGCTGAGGACCTGCCTGGAAGCAACAGCAACGGTTCAGCCCCGTCCCTCGTTCCCGCGAACCGGTAGACCCGCACCGTCCCGTACCGCGTGCGCAGGTCGAAGGTCTCGGCGGGCTCCGGCAGGTCAGCGAAGGCCCTGTCGTAGGCGGCAAGGAACCGGTCCTGCCCCTCGGCGTCGTCCCAATGCCCGACGGGCGAAGGGGAGCGGAGAGCGAACACGCCCACACCGACCGCGAGGGCGACGAGGGCCGCCCCGATCTTCAGCCGCCGGGAGCCCCGGCGCCGTGCTGCTCGCTCATTCGGTGCGCTGTGCTGCTTGTTGGAAGCCTCCGTCATCCGCGCCCCTTCGCGTTGGGATCTCATCCCACCCTACAGCTCGGCCGAGCGCTGGCCCTAGAGAATTTTTCGCACCCTCAGGCCTGATCTCCCAGCGCAACGATGTGTTCAGGAAGCCGCTCGTTGCTGCCGTACATGAAGTGGTTCTCCATCCGCTCGGAGAAGCGGCTCGCATCGGTGACGAGGCCAACCGCTTCGGCCACTTCGCGAATGTGCATCGGGGTCGCGCCACAACACACGCCGAGGTAGTTGACCCCGAGCTCGTAGGCTTCCTTCGCGAACGCGCCGATCTCGTACCGGTTCGCGTACAGCGGGTCGAGCGCGGTGGGGAAGGCGCGGCCGTGCGGGGACGCAACGGTGGCTCCACGGTCGGTGAGGTTGAAGAACGTCGGCTCTTCCGGCGTCGTCCGGTAAGGGATCGGTAGCGCCCCGACGTGGCATGAGACGGCCTCTCGGATCTGCTTCACCCACGGCAGGAGGGTGTCGGGGCCGCGGAAGCAGTTCATCCCCACGACGTCCGCGCCGCCCTGTTCGAGGCGTTTCGCGGTTTCCACGATGCTCAGCCCGTCAGCCATCTCTTCGAACGCCATCGGAGCGAGCGTGATCACGGTCGGCAGTCCGCTCGCTTTCGCTGCCTCGAGCGCTGCGAAGGCCTCGCCGGCGTAGTAGAAAGTTTCGCCGACGATGATGTCGGCACCCTCATCCACGGCCCAGCCGATCATTTCATCGAACATCCCCCGCACTTCGGACTGGCGGGCCTCATCCTCGGGGTCCCAGATGTTCGTGTTGGAGATGTTTCCGGCAACGAGGTTTCCTGGGACCCGATCCGCGACCTTCCGGGCGATCTGCAGCGCCGCGCGGTTGAGGGGCTCGAGGAGATCCTCTTTGCCGATCACCCGCATCTTCTCCCGGTGGCCGTTGTAGGTGAAGGCCTCGACGATGTCGGAACCTGCGCGCTGGAAGTCCACGTGGAGCGCTTCGAGCGCGTCGGGGAATTCCAGGGCGACCTCGGGGACGAACTCTCCGGCAGTGAGATACCCGCGCTTTTCGAGTTCGAAGAGGAACCCTTCTGCGCAAATCACGGGGCCTTGGTCAAGACGTTCGACGAACGTTAGTTGGGTGGTCATGAAGATACTCCTGAACATTTCTGGCGGCGGGCAGCGAAGTTACACCGGTGAACGATGCTGAATCTACTGGCTCACCCGCAGCCACTTCCGGAGCCCTCACGAACGTCCACACTTCGATACGCGCACGAGCGCGTGACAAAGGAAAGCCGCAGGCAGAAGCACAGCGGCGCCCAACACATAGTCGTTCCACGTGAGCGGAATGCCGAGACGGGTGAGTTCTCGGCTCGCGGCGCGGGTCCCGGGAAGCATCACTGCTGCCGCCGTGGCCACGCCGGCGGTGTAGCGGCGAGTCATCGCCGAGGCCCCCACGTGCGTAGCGACGTGTGCGTCAAGGCCGGCGAGGACCGCTCGGTAGAGCCGGGATGTTCCCCCGGTAGCCGCCCCGCGCATACATGCGAGCCCGATGAGGACTCCCATGAGCCCCACCGCCGTCCACGATTGCCGCGCCGTCATCCGAAGAACGCCCATTCCCGTTCGGCGGGCGAGATATTCGCAGGTGTCAGGGAAGGCAACCGCTTCCTCGATGTCATGCACGACCCAGGTGATAAAGAGCCACACCGGCCCGCGGAACCGATGAGGATCCACCTTCCTCGCCCCTTCACGATAACGGCCATTGCGCCCGAATGCGCACCGCACCAGAATACAGCGGCATTCATCTCGCATACCAGCATCGAGTGCGCGAATGCGTTTGAGCAGGTGAACTGGTGGAAGCAGGACTTGGGATACCACGACGTGCCCGAGCACCTGCGCCCCTCGCACCGGAGCCCGGACGCCGAGGTCGAGCACCTCATTTTCCTGCGTGGTTCTGCATGACCCAGAAGATGATGAGTTCTACGTTCTGCGCAGTGAGGCAGAGCTCTCCGAGGAGGTGCGGACGATCAGGTACCGGGGTTTCACTCCGGATCGCGCAACCCATAGGTGAGGATCGCGTTACCAGCGGGAGTGTGGTTCACCTCTAACAATCGCAGCCGCGCCGTGGGCGCGTTCTCGTCGAACAACCGGCGCCCCACGCCGGTGACGACGGGGTGCGTCGTCAGGGTGAGCGTGTCGATGAGCCCGGCCAGGAACAGCGCGCGGATCGTCTCGATCCCACCGAGCACGGATATGGGGCCGCCTTCCTGCTCGCGCAGGTCACGAACATACTCGATCGGGTCCCCGCTGGCGAGCGTGCTGTTCCAGGGCAGCTCGCGCGGCAAGGTGGAGGAGATCACGTGCTTATGCATCGGGTTGATCCACTGCCCGAACGGATCATCGGATTCGGGCCAGTACTGCGACCACTCCTGCCAGAGCCGGCGCCCGATCACGGTATCGGTGATCGGTGCAAGCGACTCGGCCATCAGTTCTCCTTCTTCGGCGCCGAAGGCGTCGAACTGCCAGAGGTGGGGGTTCTCGACGACGCCGTTGGCGGAGTGGAAGAGGTGGGCGGAGGTCACGCGTGCCATGGTCGTTCCGTTCTTCAGGTTGGGGTTGTCATTCGATAAGACGACGCTCGAGCCCGGAACTCATCGCTCGCGTGACGATTTCTCCGACCGGCTCGTCTGCCCTGAGGTGATCGGGCAGCCCGAACTCGCCGAATACCACTGCGCCCATGAAGTGGGTGATCCCTGCAATTCGGCTGCCGGCGACGTCGAGCACGTGGATCGCGAACGGCGCCCACTGGCCCTGACCATCCGGGTGGTACACCGCGGCAGCAGGTTGCCCATTCGCTCGAGCGGGGATCGTTCGCGCGCCCCGACACACTTCGCCCGGGCCGCGCCACCACTTCTCGATCTCCTCCCGGCCCTGGAACCAGAGTTCGAAGGGCGGCATGCTGAACTGCGCGTCCTTCGCCAGCAGCGCGACGAGCCGGTCGACGTCATACGCTTCGAAAGCGGCGGTGTAGTTCATGAGCAGCTGTTCGTCATACGTATCGCCTTGGTGGGGCTCATAAGTGCGCATCGTTCCTCGGGCGCGGAGGAGCGCAGAGTTCACCGAGGCCGTCGTCGTCTCCAACAGATCAGCGCACTCGCGTGCCGACCACGCGAGCACGTCCCGCAGGATGAGCACCACCCGCTGCCGCGGTGGGAGCGCCTGCAACGCCGCGATGAACGCGAGTCGGACGGAATCTCTGACCGCGGCGAGTTCTGCCGGATCGTCGCTGAGGCGGCCATCGCTGATCGGGCCGATGAGGTTCGCCTCCGGGAGCACTCGGAGCGAGCCTGGGTCGGCCGGGACCTCACCCGGGCTCGTGAGATCCATGGGAAGGCTTCTGCGCTGGCGAGCTTTTTTCATATCCAGGCAGGCATTCGTTGCGATCGCATACAACCAGCGGCGCAACGAGGATCGGTTCTCGAATTCTCCCTCGTGCTGCCATGCGCGCGCGAATGTTTCCTGCACCGCGTCTTCCGCCTCGGAATAGCAGCCAAAGAATCGGTAGCAGTATCCGATTAGCTCGCCCCGATATTGCTCCATAGCCAGATCTGTCATGGCGCACCCTTCGCCAGAGCCATCAGACTACTCCAGGCCCTGCCCCTCCCGCAGCACCACGGCTGCTTGCTCACAAAACCGCACCGGGTTAGGCGGCTCGATCCTCAGGCAAACTCGTCCCTCTCCACCCGCGCACGCATGCCTATCCCATATCCCCACCGGCGAAACCCGCTCGAGGCTCGAGTCAGCAAAGTCCCCGAAACGCCCGATCCGATGGCGAAAGCAAACAGCATGACCGCCACCCCACCGCTCTATGCACACTCGTACATAGTCGCAAGCGGGGGCGCTACGGTCTCGCGCCCCGACTTCCGAACGCTACACGCGCCGACGAAAGAGAGAGGAAGCTTCGGCGCTCCGGTAGCGGCCTGCGAATGAAATACTCGCGGAGCCCGAGGAAGCCCGCGCCGCCCTTGCTCACGCGGACGCTCGGCGCCCATCGAGGAACCGCTTGACGTACATGCGAGGGTCGAACGGGGAATCCGGATCGCTAGGAGCGGTCTCCTCGATCACGAACGGAATCGCCAGGGGCCCCAGGAAGCTCGAGACCGTCCACCACACGGGTTCCGGCTCAAGTTCGCCGATCTCGTGGTAGCGGCGGAAAAGCTCCCCGATCCCGCGGTAGAAGCGACGAGCCGTTTCCACCGCAGGCTCAAGGTCTGGAGTGTGGGCGACTTCGGACACTATGATGCGCGCGAGCGGGCCGAATGTCTCCAGCGCACTTCGATACTCGGCGGCAAGGCGAATCAGGTCAGACTCGAGGTCGCCGGTGAATTCTGCGGACGACCCCATCGCCTCCTCGAGCCGGTGACTGATCGCGGTGCGCAGCAACTCAGCTTTTGTACCGAACCGTCGGAACAGCGTCACTTCATTGACGCCGGCGGCCTTCGCGATCGCCCGGGTTGTCGCACCTCGGATTCCGGAGCGCGTCAGTATCCCTAACGCGGCCTCGAGGATCCTCACGGCCGTCTCATCCAGGCCGTCAACGCCCGCGGAATGAGCGTCGGCTGGCTGTCCCATAGCAGCGACTGTACAATTGCTAGGGCATGCGTGCAAGCACACACTTGCGCCTGTTCGCGAGTAAAGTGGTTAGAGTCCCACAGTCGTGAAACGGTGGGATTCGAAAAGGAGTGATAGCAGTGCCAGTCGGGTTTCTAGTGCCTGGCCCAACGAGAGTAACCTGGTGGCGAGGACGGCCCGAGCGGGAGACTACTTCATGAGCGCACCCGCCCGTCGAAGATCACTTAGAAGAACGGCGCGACCGGTTCAGTTTCACGACGATGCGCCTCGCAGCGGCCATCGCGAATACTCCGCCGGAAACGGTGCCCAGATCTTGCGAACCGGGTTCGACGTCACCGCTTACATCCACGCGGCCCCTCCCCCGATCAGCGTGGACGCAGACGCGATTCGTGCGACGACGACCGACGACGCAGCACCCTATCAACTCGCCAGACTCCGACACGACCTGGGCTTCCTTCAGCGTTTGGACGCCAGCGCACACTCTGAGACGCGCA
The DNA here is from genome assembly GCA_035301585.1 of Beutenbergiaceae bacterium. Classification (GTDB taxonomy): domain Bacteria; phylum Actinomycetota; class Actinomycetes; order Actinomycetales; family Beutenbergiaceae; genus HY158. The sequence goes on from DATGUB010000024.1 coordinate 51,845, forward strand.
CGATGTATAGTTCCTGGACCGTCAACGAGGCTCGTATCACCGCCTTCATCGCTACCTGGATGTGGGAACGGTTGGGATGGTCGCACAGCGTACGCAAGGTGCGCGACGCCCTACCGTCTCCGCCTGCACCGAGCGCGTTCCTGAGCTCGAACCTGCACCATGAGCCCCGTTCCCTCCCGAACCGGATGCGCCAGACCTACGTGGACCGGCTCCTCCCGACGATCGGCACCATATGGGCGATAGCGGCGCGGGAACGTGTTACGGCCGGGCACATGGCACGAATGGCGATTCAGGAAGGCTCCCTCGTGGCGGCCTATCGGGCACTCCTGCCCCGGCTCGACACCGTTCCCGAGGCACATCGCGTCATCAGTGAGATCATCACGAGAAGGGCAAACGCCGTCGCGTTCTTCACCGAGGAGGCGCTCGCCCGCATCCGTCGCTCCCGCGCGGAACGTCTAGTCGCAGGCGCTGTCCTCGCAGTTGGCGGCGACCCGCTGCGGCCGGCCGGCGTCCGCCTGCCGGGAGAGGACCGGGCACGCAAGAGCATCTTTTCGCGACCAGAAGATCGGGCGGCGCTACGCGCGTCCCACGAGGCGATCACCAGACACCTACCGAACCTCCCGTTTGTCGCTAGTCGGAGGCACCTCCCCTCGGAGCGGAGAGAATAATGTCCTTCGATCTGCAGACATTCGTTGAGACGTCCGAACCCGTGGGGTGGGACGATCTCGATTTCGACCTGTTTGATTCCGAACCGCTGAGCCCGGAGATCCTCCGATCCATCCGCTACATGTGCGACGTCGAGTACCACACCTCGTGTTACCTGCGTGACCTCCTCGTCACCCCCTCCCACCGTGAGGAGGCGGCGGGTTCGTTCATGACCACCTGGAACCGCGAAGAGTTCTGGCACGGTGAAGCACTCGCCGCGGTTCTGCAGCGACACGGGATCGTCGTGGACTTCTCAGAGCTCAAAGGCAAGCGGGTCAAGCTCGGCTGGTACCAGACCCTGGCCCCGTTCAAACAATCCCTGTTATCGAACTTCGTCGGGGAGGACTTCGTCGCCGTACACATGGCCTGGGGCGCCGCCAATGAACTCTCTGCTGTCGCCGCCTACCGACGGCTCTCGGATATGGCCCAACACCCGGCGTTGAGCCCGCTACTCAAACGCATCGGCCAACAAGAGACCCGCCACGTTGCCTTCTACACGACACAAGCGCGCAAACGCTTGGAGAATTCCTCTAAAGCCCGCATCGCCACTCGTCTCGCCCTGGGAAAAGCGTGGCGGCCCGTGGGGTCGGGAATAATGGACGAGCCGGAAGTCGAACATGTCATGCGGCATCTGTTCCACGGGCGGGGGGCAGATGTGGATTCACTCGACAAGCGGGTACAACGCCTCCCGGGACTCGAGGGGATGACGATCTTCCGCACCGCGTTCGAGCGCCTGGAGATCGCGCTGTAGAAGCAACGCTATACGCCCCCTCTCGCGAAAAGGCGGGCTAACCACATGACTGATGACCCAGCTGCCAACTCCCCGGATGCGCGCGCACGTGCGCAAGCAGTCGAGGAATGCCTCAACCAGCTCACCAGCATCCTCCTGGCCAGAGCAATCCGCAGCGCATCCGGCCTCGCCCCCAATCTGGAAATGCCCGGGCTGGTCGTCATGATGTTCATCAACTCCCGTGGGCGAACCTCCCCCGCCGCGATCGTCAAGGAAACCGGAATCGACAAATCACTCGTGATTCATATCCTTGAAACCCTTCGAATTCACGGGCACGTCACGCCGATCCCCAACGAATACAATCGCGGGCACAGCCTGTACTCCGCGACGCGCCGCGGGAAGAAGCACTTGGAACAGATCCGAGATCAAAACATCGAAGAATACGCGGAAGTGCTCGAGGCATGGACGGAGCCTGAAATCCTTCGATTCATCGAGGCGCTGCGAACGTTTGCGGATAGAATCGCAGATTTACCGGCGGCTCCCTGACTCACGTCGTCGCAAGCCAGCGAATCTCGCCGATTCGCTATCCCGGCCGCTCTGATAGGACCAGCCACCGCTCTTCCATCTGCTCAACCTCGTCCTCATAGCTCAACGCTTTCGCGCATAGTCCCGAACCGCCAGCGGGCAAATGGCGATGAAGATGAATGCTGAGCAGCATCATCATGTCACTGTCAGTGCAGTGAGCCGGGTGAAGTGTCGCTGAATGATGGCGCGGGCACGCTCAGGTGGCATTCGTGCCGAGTCGGTGGCTCGAGCCACAGCGAGACCATCGAGGAGGCTGAGAAGGTACCCCGCCTCTTGCCCGGAGTCGCAGGTGGGAAAAAGGATTGCCAACCTACTTTGCAGGTACCTCTCAGTTTCCGCCCACGCAGCTGTGAACGCCTCAGCTACGGCGCCCGGTCTGGTTGCCTGCGCCGCGTACCACAGCCAAACGATAGAAGCGTCGGCGCCTCGTTCATTCGGAGAATCAGATTCAGCGTTGGCTAGAAGCTGACAGAAGGCGACGAATGCGTCCACGGGCCGGTTCCCCACCGAGGATTCCGATAGTCGTGCCGCGCGCTCCTTGAACTGCTCGGTGATGAACTCCGAAGCGCCTACAAGAAGTGCATTCCTGCTGCCGTAGTGGTGCTGAACGCCACCAATAGAGACTCCGGCTTCTGCCGCCACCCTCCGTATCGACAGTCCGTCAAGACCGTCCCGAGCTAGCGCCGACACCGTTGCCTGCAGGATGCGCCGCTTTGCGGAGCCAGCATTGCTGCGCACATCGCTATTCACTACACTGACCATACGAACGTATGGTAATGGAGGATGTGCCGTTGATCCACCGGCGGAGCGCGGGCGCAGTGGCCTGGGTTGTGACAATTATTTTTCTCCCGATCCAAGCCGTGGTCGCAATGAAGTGGCCACGGGGATACTCTCTGACCACGAATGCAATTAGCGATCTGGGAATTACCACCTGCGGGCCGGTCAGGGACGGAGATCTCCCTGTTCGGGAGGCATGCTCACCATGGCATTCGGTATTCAACGGGGGGCTGATCGCATCTGGGACCCTGATGGTTGTAGGCGCGGTTTTGCTGCACGGATGGTGGACTGGGCGCCTCGGACGAGCAGGAACAGCCTTGATGGCTCTCGCCGGTGTCAGTGTTGTTGTCGTGGGCCTTGCTCCCTGGGACTTGAACCCCGATCTGCACGACTTGGCTGCAACCAGCCAGGCCCTGGTGCAATGGTTGGCCATGATCCTCCTTGCCAAAGCGGCGGGTCCAGGACGTTTCCGACAAGTGAGCGTTGCGACCGTCGGTGTTTCCGTCGCAAGTTTTATCGCATTTGCACTCGCACTCGCAGGGTCCGAAGTCCCGTTCCTGCCGTTAGGGATTGCCGAGCGGCTCTCCTTCGACGCCTTGACCTTGTGGACGGCTTTTGCGGGAATCGCTGTCCTGGTCAATAGAAGCAAGGCCGGCCAGGACGTTGAGCGTCGCATCAGCGAACGCAGTGAGGTTCATGCACCGAGCGCGAGTGGCCATTCGCCGTAAGTGCCTCGATGTTTTGCACTCGCTCTGGCGAACAGGGATCCGCACGAAATAGCAACGGTCAGCACATCAAGACGGAAGATGAACCGGATGAGTCGGATAGTCTCGTACGATCCAAAATACCGAACCGCGCTACTCAGTCTCTCGCTCCGGGCGTGGGAACACGTCTTCCCACTTCTGCAACGAGATGTTCCTGCGTTCGTCTACAACGCCTATTATCCAACGGGCTGGCGTGAGCGGCATGTCAACGACCTCGCCGAGGTGTTAGACAACGCCTCAGAGTGTACTGATGTGGCTTTGGATGGCGACCGCCCAACGGGATGGGTGTGCACCCGTTTCCATCCCGAGGACAATATGAGTGAGATCTACATCATCGCTGTAGACCCGGATTACCAGCGGAGCGGCGTTGGTGCCGCTCTTATGGAGAGTTCTTTCGCTCGAGCACGGGAAAAAGGTATGGGAATGGCAATGGTCGAAACTGGAGGCGACAGAGGGCACGCGCCGGCGCGAATGGCATACGAATCCATGGGATTTGTGCGGTGGCCCATCGCGCGCTACTTCAAGGACCTAGGAAACTAGCCCCGCGTTCAGAAGTGCCACGGCTGTTAGAGGTTGTCGGCGTTGGCTCCGTCTCGACTTCGCGACCCGATAACGGGAGAGTGACCACCGGCAATCTTCACCTCGTGAGGGGTGGTCCGCAGGGAAGTGGAGCACGCATGCCGGCTATGAGAGCGTTTCTGAAACTTCCAACCATCGATCTTCCAGTTGTTCAACCTCGGTCTCCACTTCCCGCAGCTTGTCCGCGTGCTCTTGGAGTCCTTCGAAGTCGGTCTGGTCGTGCTCAGCCAGGACGCCGTGAATCTGATTCACTCTCGTGGTCAGTTTCTCCAACCGTCGCTCGATCGCAGCGAGCTCTTTTTGCGCCGCATGTCTCTGGGCGCCCGAGAGCCCTCCTTCCCGTACCGCTGATCCGGCGCCCGTACCAGGGCCGGGAGGGTCAGCTGCCGCTGCAAGTTCCGCCGGACCCGCAGTCCCGTGCTCCGTCTCCTGCGCCCGCCGGAGATACTCCTCCACCCCGCCGGGTAGATGCCGCAGGTGACCATCGAAGATCCCGTACTGTTGGTCGGTGACCCGTTCGAGGAGATACCTATCGTGGGAGACGACGATGAGCGTCCCGGGCCATGAATCGAGCAGGTCCTCCATCGCGGTGAGCATGTCGGTGTCGACGTCGTTGGTCGGCTCATCCAAAATCAACACGTTCGGTTCGCTCAGTAGCACCAATAACAGTTGCAACCGGCGTTTTTGCCCGCCGGAGAGGTCCTTCACCGGCGAGGAGAGGTGGGCGCGGTCGAACCCCAGCCGCTCGAGCAGTTGCGCAGGGGTGAGGTCGCGGCCCTCGACGTTGAAGGTCGTTTTCGTGCGGGCGAGCACCTCACGCACGCGATCGCCGGCGATCTTTCCCAGTTGCGAGAACTGCTGGTCGAGCACGGCCAGCCGCACGGTTTTGCCCCGTTTGATCCGCCCCGAACTCGGCTCGATCGTCCCGGCCACCAACCCCAGGAGAGTGGATTTGCCTGCTCCGTTCGCCCCGAGAATACCGGTGCGCTCCCCCGGCGCGATGCGCCACGTCACCCCACTGAGCACCTGATTGTCGCCGAAGGAGACGCTGACATCCTCGAGATCGACGACGTCCTTACCCAGCCGGGCGGTCGCGAGTTTCGTCAGTTCCACGGTGTCCCGAGGTGGGGGCACGTCGGCGATGAGCCGGTTCGCGGCGTCGATACGGAATTTGGGCTTCGCCGTCCGGGCCGGCGCGCCTCGGCGCAGCCAGGCGAGTTCTTTTCGCATGAGGTTCTGCCGCTTTTGTTCCGTCACCGCGGCGATCCGGTCCCGCTCGACGCGTTGGAGCACGTACGCGGCGTAGCCGCCCTCGAACGGCTCCACGATTCGGTCGTGCACCTCCCAGGTGGAGGTGCTCACCTCGTCGAGGAACCACCGGTCGTGGGTGATGACGAGGAGTCCGCCATCCCCTGAAGGCCACCGGTTCTTCACGTGCCGGGCGAGCCAGGCGACCCCTTCCATGTCGAGGTGGTTCGTCGGTTCATCGAGCCCGAGCACGTCCCAATCCCCGGCGAGAAGCGCGGCGAGCGCGACCCGGCGGCGCTGCCCGCCCGATAGCTCGCGGACCCGCGCGTCCCAGTCCAGGTCGCTCGCGAGCCCAGTGATGACGTCGCGGATCTTGCGGTCCGCTGCCCACTCGTGCTCCGCCATGCCGCCGACGATCGCCTCGCCCACCCGGGCGTCGTCGTCGAGACGGTCGGCTTGGTCGAGCATTCCCACCCGCAGGCCGCTGCGCCAGGTGACCCGGCCCCCGTCCGGTTCCATCCGCCCGAGCAGCATCCGCATGAGGGAGGATTTTCCGTCCCCGTTGCGCCCGACGATACCGATCCGATCGCCGGCGTTGATGCCGATCGTCACCGAATCGAAGACGATGCGGGTGGGGTATTCCAGGTGAATGGCTTCGGCCCCCAGCAGGTGCGCCACCGCTTAGTCCTGCCCGCTCTGCTCGTCCAGGTCGCCCTGCCCGCCCTCATCGCGGAACGTCACCGTGATCTCCACGCGGCGGTTGCGGGAGCGGGCCTCCTTGATCTCCTCCTCGCTCCCCTCCTCGGGCGCCGCCAACTCTCGCTTGCCGTACCCCTTCGCGGTGATGTCGACGTCGTCCAGCCGGTCGCGCAGGAAATCCGCGACGGTTCCGGCGCGGGCCTCGGAGAGCTCGTCGTTGTGCGCGTGGGATCTCACCGTGTCAGTATGCCCGCCCACGTCGATCTTCGCGATCTCCATCTCGCGCAGCTCCTCGGCGATCTCGCCGAGTTTGTCCTCCGCCTCCGACGTGAGCGTAGCCTCGTCGATATCGAAGAACACGTCCCCCTTGAGGGTGAAGCGTTCGGCCTCCGAGGAGGCCTCGCGGCGGGTCTCCCCGCGCAGGTCCTCCGTGCGCTTGATGAGGCCCCAGGTCTGGGGAGCAATCGAATGCACCGGCGCGGAGAATCCCTGAACGGGCGCGATGTCCGGAGTCGTACTCGCGGGCGGCACGATCCGCAACGCTTCCTCATCAGTGTCTGCGTGAGCGGGAAGGCCAGTGGCGATCCCGGCGATGAGACCGGCGGTGACGAGCACGCGGAGGGCGGTGTGTCTTTTCATCGGGAGAGCGGGACGTCGTCAAACGTACCGAAGTGTGGGATCTGCACCGTGACGGATTCCACGTCCTCCGGCGGCGCTGCGAACCTCGTGTTGAGCAGTAGGGACTTATCCTCGTCCACGAAGCTGCCACTGAGGTTGCTGCTGCACAGACAGTTGCCGCCGTTGTCGTACGCCGCTCGGTACACCATCCCATTCGCGTCATCGGTGACGACCACGCCATCGGTCGTGCCGCCGTCGATCTTCGCGAGGTCATCATCCTCGTCCCCATCCGCCTCGCTATCGCTGCCCGCCGGTTCCTCACCGTCGGCGTCCGAAAGCGAGACACTGAATTCGCCGCTGTCGAGCGAACTGGCGATCTGCCACGTGCTGTCACCGGTGTTCGTGACGGTGAACAGCACAGTCATGAGCTCTCCGGAGACCCGGACCTGGTTGAGGTCGAGCGTGATGTCGTGTTTGCCGAACGAGGCGTCCCGGCTGGCGATGACGTCAAGGGTGTCATCGAAAGGGACCTCGTCCGCATCCGGTCCCGCCGCCTCCTCCATCTTCTCTTCAGCCTCATCAGCCTTGGGGTCGGGTTCGGGAGCAGCGGTGTCCGATTCCACCTCCTCATCGGCGCTGGGCTGATCGTTACCGGGCTGATCGTTACTGGGCTGATCGCTCGACACTGAGGAGCACCCCGCGATCACGAGCGCGAGCGCGCTCGTGAGCATGGCAAGCCTGGCGGCTCTCTTACGCATATGGCGACGTCCTACTTTCATCGTGGGAGTTATCGGGGAAAGTTCGCCAACCACCCTACCGTGGGGCCGCCGGCTCGCAACCGGGATCGGTTCGCGCGTGGGCGGCGTTCTCACGCGAGCGGAGCGCAGGCCGCGACCTTCGCGAACTCCTCGATCGTGAGAGTCTCCCCGCGACGGGCGGGGTCGACCCCCGCGGCCGTGAGGACCGTTTCTGCGCCTGCGGGTGAGCCCGCCCAGCGGGCGAGGGCGGAGCGTAGGGTTTTGCGGCGCTGGGAGAACGCGGCGTCGATGACGGCGAACACCTGCTCGCGGCTCGCGTTCGTGAGCGGTTGTTCCCGGCGCACGAGGCGCACGAGCGCGGAATCTACCCGCGGGACCGGCCAGAAGATGCCGCGGCCGATCGTCCCCGCGCGGGCGGCGCTGGCGTACCAGGCGACCTTCGCGGACGGAACGCCGTACACCCGCGATCCCGGGTCCGCGACGATCCGGTCGGCGACCTCCGCCTGGACCATGACGAGGGCGGTCTCGATCGAGGGGAACTCGGCGAGGCAGTGCAAGATCACCGGCACTGCCACGTTGTAGGGAAGGTTGGCGACGAGCCGGATGGGCGCCGATTCCGCCCCGGCTTGCGTGAGGTCACCGGGGGTGATCTCCATCGCGTCCGAGTTGACGACGGTGAGACGCCCTGAATGCTCCGGGGCGAATTCCGCTGCCGTTCCCGGCAGCGCGGCGGCGAGTTTCGGATCGATCTCGACGGCGACGACCTCCGCGCCCGCCTCGAGGAGCCCGAGCGTGAGCGACCCGAGCCCCGGCCCGACCTCCATCACCGTCTCACCCGGTTCCACCCCGCCGGCCCGCGCGATTTTGCGCACGGTACCCGGATCGACGACGAAGTTCTGCCCGAGCACTTTCGTGGGCCGGATATCGAACCGGTGCGCGAGGTTGCGGACGTCGGAGGCGCTGAGGAGGCGTGTGGTCACGAACAGAACTCTGTCACACTTCCCGCAGCACTCCGCGATCCACGCCCCGCACGCAGGTGCGGCCCGCCAGGCCGAGGGTGATATCCAGCTCGGCGAGGATGTTGCGGATCACCTCCGCGACGCCCTCCTCGCCCGCGATCCCCAGCCCATAGGCGTAGGGCCGGCCGATGGCGACGACGTCCGCGCCGAGCGCGAGCGCGATGAGCGCTTCCGTTCCCGTCCTCACTCCGGAGTCGAACACGATGGGCGCCCGGCCGCCGACCCTCTCGACGATTTCGGGCAGCACGTCGAGGGTGGGCACGGAGGTGTCGATCTGCCGCCCGCCGTGGTTCGATACCCACACCCCGTCCACGCCTTCGTCGATCGCGCGGGCGGCGTCGTCCGGGTGGACGATCCCCTTGAGCAGGATGGGCAGGGACGTCCACTCCCGCGCCTTGGCGAGATCCGCCCACGTGAGCGCGGGCGTGGAGAACACGTCGAGGAAGGTTTCCACCGCCCCACGGGGAAGCGGTGAGCGCAGGTTCTCGCGCAGGCTCCGTGATCCGGTGAGCGCGGATCCCTTCCGGGCGATCGTCACGCCCGCGGCCACCGCTTTCCGGGTGATCCGCACCGATCGCCCCGCAGATCCGTCGCCGGGTTGGTTCCGGGCGCGCCGGGCGACGAGCTCCTTGAACACGGGGTCAGTGGTGTATTGGGCGATGCCCAATCCGCGCACGAACGGCAAGTAGCCCAGGTCGAGATCCTGGGTGCGCCACCCGAGTAGGTGGGTATCGAGCGTGACGACGATGGCCGTGCAGCCACTCGCCTCGGCTCGGGCGAGGAGCGAGCGATTGAGGTCGTCGCTGGCCGACCAGTACAACTGGAACATCCGGGAGGATCCGGGCGCCTGCCGAGCGACGTACTCCATCGGGATCGAGGCCTGATTCGACTGCACGTAGGGCACGCCGGTCGCTGCGGCGGCACGCGCGACGGCGACGTCGGCCCCCGGGTCGGCGAGTTCCATCACACCGAGTGGGGCGAGCAGGAGGGGGGAGGGAAGATCTTGGCCGAGCAGCGTCGTCGACAAATCGCGGGCCGAGACGTCCTTGAGCACCCGAGGCCAGATCTGCCAGCGGGCGAATGCCTCCCGGTTCGCCACGACGGTGCGCCCCGCCCCCGCTCCCCCGGCGATGTAGGCGAAGGCCTCCTCGGGCAGGGCTTTGCGCGCGGCGGCCTCAAGCTGCGAGGGATCAGTGGGAACCCTCGGACGGGTCCCACTGATCCCTGCGCTGAAAAGGTCAGCCTGCGCCTCGCGGCCGATGCCGCGCCCGCTACTGCCTGTTGGGTGTCCCATCCGTGCTCCCTCGGCTCGTTCTGTTCCCGATCGTAGCCGCGGGCATGGAGTGGGGCGAGTCGCGGCTAGCGCACTCCGATCTTCTGCGAGCAGACGGGCCACTGGCCCCATCCGGAGCGAGCCTGAAGCATCTTCGCGCGCTTCGTCTGCTCCTCGGCGCTCGCCTGGCTCGGCAGGCCGCTGCCGCCGACGGACTGCCAGGTGGCTACGGAGAACTGGTAGAGCCCGTGGTAGGTTCCCGATGCCGAGACTGCGCTCGGGTTACCGCCGGATTCGCACTGGGCGAGTGCTGCCCACACCCCGGAGCTCGGGGCCTTCCCGCCCCCGCCGCTGTCGCCACTGCCGCCGCTGCCGCTGTTCTCCGCCGGTTCGGGTGCCGGGCGGGTCTTGGTGCCCACCTCGGTGATCTGGGTGACGGGTTCGGTGGTGACCTTGTTGGAGACTTCCTCCTTGTCGGTCACTTCGCCGTCGACCTTCGTCACCTTCGTCACGATGGTTCGTTCACCGTTCTTGCCCTCCTGCACGACCTGCTTCTCGTCCTTATACTTCTCAGAGTTCGTGCGGGTTTCGGACTCGAACTCGACGGTTTCGGTCTTCTCCTTCTCCTCCACCGTGATCCGGGTGATCGTCACGATGGGCGTGCCGTCCTCATCGGCGGTGACGACCGTCTCGTCACGTTCGCCGAGTTCGATCCCGGCTTCGTCGAGGGCTTCGTGGAGCGTGACCGTGCCGGAGAACCCCTCGGTGATCTCCTCGCCGTCAACCTTGAACACCACGTCACCGTCAGTCACGAGCGGCAGCGCGAGTTCGGGGCGGCCATCAGAGGAGCGGGAGACCTGGAACTCCACGTCCCGGCCCCGGTCTGCGACGTCGACGAGGGCATCGCCCGCGGTGCGACCAATGGTCCACAGCTCGACGCTCTCACCATCGGCGTCGAATTCGACCTGATGCGCGGAGCGGATGACGATCGTGGCGCCGTCTTCAAGTTTGTCCACGGGGTGGGGCGCGACGTGGTCGTGAGGCGAGGGTTCGAACCCGACCTCTTCCAACGCTCCGGAGACCGAGCCGGCGAACGTGCCGATCGAGTGGATCTCACCGTCGAGGTCGACCTCGACGGACTTGTGTGCGGCGGCGACGGCCACCCCACCTCCCGCCAGGAGAAGCGCAAACGCCCCCAGTATTCCGATCAGGAGCTTGCGCCGCTTGGGCTTGTCAGTTGTTTCCACGGAGTTAGTAGTCAAAGGGGCGTCCTCATCTCACGCGGGATTCCTTGTCCTCCCGCTAGGAAGTGAATGCGCGTACGCCTGCGCACGTACCTGCCGCCCGCAGGCGTCAGAACCTACGCGACCCTAACGCCACCGTTATCGAATTGTCACCTTTTCGCTGCCGCCCTGTGCGACAACTCACCGAAACTTAGCGAGGTGGATCACACCGCTCTAGCCGGGAAAAGAGGGGTCAGTACCAGCCCACGCTTTGAGAATGGGCCCACGCCCCGCACGGAGATCCGTAGCGACCCTTGATATAGCCCAGCCCCCATTTGATCTGGGTGGCCGGATTCGTGCGCCAGTCACTTCCCGCGCTGGCCATCTTCGAGCCGGGTAGCGCCTGGGGGATGCCGTACGCCCCGGAAGAGGGGTTCGAGGCGGAGGGGTTCCAGCCACTCTCCCGTTGCCAGAGGTTGTTCAAGCAGGACCATTGGTCATCGCCCCACCCGTGGCTGGAGAGCATTCCCTGCGCGATTCCGCGAGGGGATTCGCCCGAGTGGGTGGTGCCACTCGACCCGCCACTGCTCGACCCGTCGCTGCTTTCACTCGCGGTCACCGGCGCAGGTTCGGGCTTGGTACCCACGAGCACGACTTCATCGACCGGCTCAGCTCCCACCGCTTCCGCGAGGATCTCTTCGCCGATGACCTCACCGCCCTTGGTCAGCACCCGCTTGGTGGTCGTGCGCTCGCCCGATTGCCCCTTGGTCTCCACCTTCTCGGTACCTTTGGTGAGCGAGTCCGTTTCGCGCCGCGTCGTGCTGAACGGGATCTCTTCCTCCACCACCTCGATCGTATGGGACACGCGGGTGATCGTGGCGTCGACGGGTTCGCCGTTCATCGGTGCGCTCACCTCGTCGTGCGCGCTCACCTCGATCTCTGCGTCCGCGAGCGCTTCCGCGAGCGTGCGCGCCCGGGTGGTGATCTCCTGCTCTTCCCCATCGACGACGACGGTGATGGTCCGCTGCGTAGCGTCGTCCAGCGGGAATCGGTCGACGCTGCGGGAGACGGATCCGGTGCGGACCGGTTCCGGTGCGGATTCGTCCTCCGCTGCCGCCGTGAGGGAGGCGAAGTGCTGTTCACCCGAGGTCGTCGAGACGAAACCGTAGGTGCCGGCGGCGAGCCCGAGGGCGACGGCGACCGCTGCGCCTTTGCGCCACGCGCTCCGACGCCCTGCTGTACTCGTGCGCTCTTTCGACTGGAGCTCACGCAGCTCGCGGCGGGTGACGTTTGCGTACGGGTCAGTGCCCCGAGACGCGGGCACTGCAGCGTAAGAGGAGTCTTGTTCGTCCACACCGATCCTTAACTGGCACTCTGCGAACATCTTAACGAATTAAAACGGCCCGTACAGCCTCTCAGAGAGACGAGAAATCTGCGAGCAGAACCCCTCCAGCGCTTCCTCTCGAAGGTCGGCGAGGAACCGGATGGTGTGCGGCAGTTGGAAGGGCGCGTTCACCCGGCCCCGGTTCGGCTCCGGGGTGAGGTACGGGGCGTCGGTCTCCACCAGGAGCCGGTCGGCGGGTACGCCCACCGCGGCCTGCCGAAGATCGCGGGCATTCTTGAACGTCACCGTGCCCGAGAAGGAGAGGAAGAAGCCCCGCCTGAGGCACTCCTCGGCGAATTCCGCGTCGCCGGAGAAGGAGTGGAGGATGGTCACCTCGGGCGCGCCGTCGGCGTCGAGCACCTGCAGCACATCGGCGTGGGCGTCCCGGTCATGGATCTGCATCGGCAGGCCGAGTTCCTTCGCCAGGGCGATGTGATCGCGAAACGCCGCGCGCTGCAATGCTCGGCCGCGTTCCCCGGCCCGGAAGTAGTCGAGGCCCGTCTCGGCGATCGTGCAGACCCGCGAGTGCCGAGCAAGGTCGCTGATCTCGGCGAACGCTTCGTCGTAGGGGATCTCGTGGCGCGCCAGGAACGTGGGGGCCAACCCGTCCGGCGATTCTTCGCGCACCCGGTGGTGGGCGACGACCTCGTTGGGGTGCAGGGCCACTCCCACCCGGAGCCGGGCCGCCGGGCCCGAAGGCATATCGAGGGAGGCGCGGGCAGATTCCACGTCGCACCCGACCTGGACGATCCGATCCACCCCCACGCCATGGGCGGCAGTGAGGTACTCCGTCACATCCACCCCGCCCGCAGCCGGTTCCTGCCCCAGCCGTAACGGGATCGACTCCAGGTGGGTGTGGTTGTCGACCACGCGGGTGGGCAGCGGCTCGGGCGCTGCGGCCAGCGTCGGGACCTTCGCCATATCCTTAACCTTCGCCCTGGGCGCGCAGGCGCTCGAGTTCCGCCTCGACGATACTCTCATCGAGTTTCGTGAACACCGGGGAAGGTTTCCCCACGGTGGTTCCAGGCGTGAGGTCCCGGCGCGCCCACGTGCCCTTCATCGACGCGTAATCGCCGGTGATGATCGGGTACTCGAAGGTGGGATCGTCGAGGTCGGTCACCTCATCGATCCTCGGCTGCGGCGCGATGAGGCCGCTGCCGCCGAAGGTCTCGTGCACCGCCTGCGAGGAATGTGGCAGGAACGGGGAGAGCATCGTATTGAGGTCGCTGATCGCCTGGGCAGCGGTGAACAGCACGGCTCCTTGACGGTCCCGGTCTTCCTTGAGCTTCCACGGCGCGGTATCGGACAGGTACTTGTTCGTCTCCGCCACCAGGTGCATCGCTTCGTTGATCGCCGCGCGTTGGCGGTGGGTTCCCAGCAGCTCGCCCACCTTCTCGAACCCGGAGTTGACCTGCGCGAGCAGCGCTCGGTCCGCGTCGGTGAGGTCGGCGGCGGGGATCTCGCCGAAGTTCTTGTGGATGAGGTTCGCGGTGCGGTTGACGAGGTTGCCCCAGCCGGCGACGAGCTCGTCGTTCGTGCGGCGGTAGAACTCCGACCAGGTGAAGTCCGAGTCGTGGGATTCCGGGCCGGCGACGGCGATGAAGTACCTCAGCGCGTCGGGCTGGTAGCGGGCGAGCATGTCCCGCACGTAGATGACCACGCCTCGGGAGGAGGAGAACTGTTTGCCCTCGGTGGTGAGGAATTCGCTCGCGACGACCTCGGTCGGCAGTTCGAGGGTGCCGAAAGGGCCGGGCTGTCCGCCGTGGGCGCCGCGGCCGTCGTAGGCGAGGAGCTCAGCGGGCCAGATCTGGGAATGGAAGGTGATGTTGTCCTTGCCCATGAAGTAATAGGACTGGGCCGTCGGGTCGGACCACCACGCCTGCCACTCGTCTCCCGCGCCGAACCGGCGCGCCCATTCCACTGACGCCGACAGGTAGCCGACGACGGCGTCGAACCACACGTACAGCCGCTTGTTCGGGTTGTTCTCCCACCCCTCGATCGGAACGGGGATACCCCAGTCGATATCCCGGGTCATCGCCCGCGGCTTCATATCGCCAAGGAGGTTCCGCGAGAAGTTGATGACGTTGGGACGCCACGCGCTGCGCGTATCGAGCCACGCCCCCAGGGCCTCGGTGAGCGCGGGCAGGTCGAGGAAGAAGTGGTTCGATTCGACGAATTTCGGCTTCTCCCCGTTGATCCGGGAGATCGGGTTCTTCAGGTCGATCGGATCGAGTTGGTTGCCGCAGTTATCGCATTGGTCCCCGCGCGCGCCGTCGTAACCGCAGATCGGGCAGGTCCCCTCGATGTACCGGTCCGGCAACGTCCGGCCCGTGGAGGGGGAGACCGCGCCCATCGTCGCTCGTTCGATGAGGTAGCCGTTCTGGTGCACCGTTTTGAACATCTCCTGCACCACGGAGTAATGGTTGCCCGTCGTCGTGCGGGTGAACAGGTCGTAGCTCAACCCCAGCGAGGTGAGGTCCTCGGCGATCACCCGGTTGTATCGATCGGCGAGTTCCTGCGGTCCCACACCTTCCGTCTCCGCCTGCACGAGGATCGGGGTACCGTGCTCGTCGGTCCCCGAGACCATCAATACATCGTGACCCGCCATTCGCATATACCGGCTGAACACGTCAGAGGGAACACCAAAACCTGCGACATGGCCGATGTGGCGCGGACCGTTTGCGTACGGCCAGGCGACGGCGGAAAGAATGTGGGTCATGACTCCCCAGCTTAGAGGTCGCGGACCAGTTGCGCGCCCACACGTGCCGGAATCAGGCCGGCTCGGGCCCAAGGGTGCGGCAGTACCGCAGGAACAGCATCGCCCCACCCCGCAGAGTGTTCACCAACCCCATGTTGTGCACGTGCTCGGCGTGGCTGGTGGTGATCCGCCGCGAGCGGCCCCCCACGAGCAGGGGGCTGATCGTGAGGCACAGTTCATCCACGAGGTCTGCGGCGAGTAAGGAGCCGAACAGGGTCGGCCCACCCTCGCACAGAACTTGGTGCAACCCGCGCGCCGCCAACTCCGCAGCCATCCGCTGCAGGTCCACCCCGCCGGAGACTTCTCCGCACACGACCACCTCCGCCACTTCCTGGAGCGCTCGGAGGCTGTCCGGATCGGCCGTCTCGGCGGCGAACACGAGCGGGCGCTGCTTACGATCGTCGACGTCGAAGGGCGCGCTGGCAGGATCCAGATCGCCGGAGGCGGTGACGATCGCGAGTCGGGGATGGTCGGGCAGTCCCTGTTGCTTCCGCCAGGCGACGTGTGCGCCGGGCACATAGACCCCGTCGTACTCCTCTTCGCGAACCGTTCCCGCGGCCACGACGACGACGTCGGCCATCGCCCGGAGGGTTTCAAAGACCTGCAGATCCCACGGGTCGTTCAAGCCCCCCGACAGGCCCCCGACGGTGGCGGCGCCGTCGATGGAGGAGACGAAGTTCAGCCGGATCCACAGCGCATCCCGGTCACCGGTGCGATAAACGCGGCACAACAGGTCAGGATCAAACAGCGCCGGATCAAACAGGGCCGGATCAAACTGGTCAGGATCAAACATGGCTGTTCGGCTCGAAATCGGGGTCGATGTTGTGGCGCGTGTAGGCCGGTTCGCGCAGGCCGAGCACCGATTCGGTCATCCGGACGACGTCGCGGGTCTCGGCCACGTTGTGCACGCGCAGGATCCGCGCGCCTCGCTCCACGCACAGCACGGCGGCGGCGAGGGAACCGAACATCCGCTCCCCCTGCGGGCGGTCGAGGGTTTCCCCCACGAAGTCCTTGTTGCTCAACGCCGCGAGCGTGGGCAGGCCGAGCGCGGTGATCTCATCGAGCCGCCGGGTGATCTCCAGGGAGTGATAGGTGTTCTTGTTCAGGTCGTGCCCGGCGTCGACGATGATCCGCTCGTCCGGGATACCGCGGGAGTTCGCGTAGGACACCCGATCGCGCAGGAAGTCCACGATCTCGGTGACGACGTCGGCGTAGGTCGGGCGGCGCAGGTGGCGATGCGGTTTCCCGGCCGAATGGGCGAGGACGATCGCGGCGGCAGACCCGGCGACCACCCCGGCCATATCGCCGGTGCCTGCGGCGTCCCCACCCGCAAACCTCAATCCGGTGACGTCGTTGATCACCCCCGCCCCGGCCTCGATCGCGGCGCGGGCGACCTCGGCGCGGAAGGTATCCACGGAGATGACGACGTCGGTGTTCGCCGCGATCGCCTCGACGACGGGCACCACCCGGTCGATCTCCTCGGTGACCGATACCTCGGGAGTGTCGGGCGAGAACGGCACCCCACCGACGTCGACCCAATCCGCGCCCGCTTCCGCCGCGGATTCGCACGCGCGCACGGCCGTCTCGAGCGCGAAGGTCGCCCCGTTATCGTAGAACGAATCGGGGGTGCGGTTGACGACCGCCATGATCGCGGTGCGGTTGGCGAAATCGAAGGTGCGCCCGCCGATCCTGCGGGGCTCGAGGCGGGTGACGTTCACGCGCGCCACGGTGTCAGCGTGACTCCCGCAGCCGTCATGTGTTCACGTGCCCCTACGCCCTGGTCCTCGCTCACGGGCACGGTCAGGTCGGAGAACACGCGCACCCGCATCCCCTCATCAACCGCGTCGAGGGCGGTGCGCAGCACGCAGTGGGATTCGGCGATCCCCACGATGTCCACCTCGGCGACCTGCGCCGTGTGGAGGACCTGCGCGAGATCATTGCCGTCTTCGTCCTTACCCTCGAAACCGGAGTAGGCGGCCTCGTACTGGCCCTTCTTGATCCCGTGATCCGCGTCGAGTCCCGCGAGCGCGGGGTGCAGTTCGGCTTCCGGTGTGCCCGCCACCCCGTGCGGGGGCCAGGAGTCGACGAAGTCCGGGGTGTCGGAGAAGTGGTCACCCGGATCGATGTGCCAATCCTGGGTGGTGACCACGAGGTCATAGTCGCCGCGGTGGGAACCTACGAATTCGGCGATGCGCTCGGCGACGGCATTCCCGCCCTCAACCCCGAGAGCGCCCCCTTCGCAGAAGGTGGGCTGCACGTCTACAACGATGAGAGCTCTGTTTGTACTCATATCGTCTAGGGTGCCACGCCCGCGCCGGATCCAACACCCGCCCCCGCGGATATCTCACTCCCGGGATTCCAGCACGGCCTCGTACAAGCTGCGCCGGCGCGCCCCGGTTTCCTTCGCAACCTCGGCCACCGCCTCCTTCATCCGCTCCCCCGCCGCGATCCTTTCCTGCACGCGCGCAACGAGGTCCTCCGGCGCGGGTACCACGGCGGGTTTTCCCGCAACGACGACGACGATCTCGCCCTTGACTCCCTCCTCCGCCCGGGCGAGCAGGTCGGCTAGCGTCCCGCGCACGACCTCCTCGTAGGTCTTCGTCAGCTCCCGGCACAGCGCAGCTGGCCGCTCGGGGCCAAGCGTCTCCACCATCGTCTGGAGCGTCTGAGCGATTCGGTGGGGCGCCTCGAAGAACACCATCGTACGCTTCTCGCCCGCGAGATCACCCAGTGCCGCCGCTCTCGCGCCGGGTTTCCGCGGCAGAAACCCCTCGAAACAGAACCGGTCCGTGGCGAGGCCGGATAACGCGAGCGCGGTGAGCACAGCGGACGGGCCCGGCGCGACCGTCACCGGAACTTGCGCTTCCGCGGCCGCGCTCACCAGGCGGAACCCGGGATCGGAAATGGCCGGCATCCCGGCGTCGGAGACCACAAGGACGTGCGCGCCCTCGCGGGCCAGACCTAGGAGTTCTTCGGTGCGGGCCGCCTCATTGTGTTCGTGATAGGCGAGCACCTGGGCCGAGGTCGTGATCTCTAGTCGGCCGAGCAGGTCGCGGAGTTTGCGGGTGTCTTCGGCTGCGATGACGTCTGCATCTTCCAGGAGCATTCGAAGGCGGGCCGAGGCATCGGCGGCGTTCCCGATCGGAGTGGCAGCCAGGGTGATCACGCCCCCAAGTGTGCCATGCCTCCTGCGCCCCGGACGCGCAACCCCTTGAGCGCCCGGCCCAGTTGCCGGTGAACTGAGACCTGCCACGGCAGGGAGGGTGAATATGAAGGTACGCCGCAGCGACCCTGCGGAACCGGGGTTCCACAGGTTGCCGGGTGAGAACGGCTTCCGCTACATCGACCCTCGCGGCGATGAGGTCGAGAATGCCGAGTGGATCGAGGATCTCGTCATCCCGCCCGCGTGGCAGGACGTGTGGATCTGTCCGGATCCCTGCGGGCACATTCAAGCCACGGGTCGAGACGCCGCGGGCCGCCTGCAGTACCTCTACCACCCCGCGTGGCGCGAGGCGCAGGACGCGCTGAAATTCGAACGGGCACTCCACCTCGCAGAAACCCTCGCTCCGGCGCGCGCCTCGGTCACGCGCGATCTCGCGGAACCTGAGCCGACCCACAGGCGAGCGCTCGCCACGGCGTTCCGCCTCATCGACACCCTCGCGATCAGAATCGGCAGCGAGGCCTACCTCGACGCGCACGGGACGCGGGGTCTGTGCACCCTGCTCTGCCGTCACGCCCGGGTGGACGGCGACACGCTCACCCTGAACTTCCCCGCCAAGAGCGGCATCTCCTGGGAGGCCTCCACCCACGACGCCGCGGTTTCCCGGATTATTCGCGGAACCCTCGCACGCCGCGGCCCCCGGGCCCGCCTCTTGTGCTGGCACACCGCTTCGGAGCGACCCGGCCGGGGCCGCTGGCGGGTGCTCACCCCCGAGGAGGTGAACACCGATATTCACGAGCGCACCGGCGGCGACTTCACCGCCAAAGACTTCCGGACCCTGCACGGCAGCGCCGCCGCGGCCGAATACCTCGCCCATGAAGGCAGCCGAGCCAGCGAGACCGAACGAACCCAGGTGATCACCGCCGCCGTGAAGCACGTCGCGGAAGTCCTGGGCAACACGCCGGCCGTCACCCGCGAGAGCTACATCGACCCGCGCATCCTCGAGCGCTACCAGGCCGGGGAGGAGTTTCCGCGGACCTCACGCACCCCCGAATCCGCGCTCCTGCACCTACTACACTCATCCGGGTGAGAACTCCCCGCCAACTGCTCTCTCGCCCCGCCCCACCGAGGGGTGCCACCACGGCGGAGATCGAGACCGCACTCCGGGCGCGGCTCCTCACCCCGATGCAGGATTCCGGGCGGGCATGGGTGATCTGGCTCGTCACGGGACTCGTGACCGCCTTCGCCGCCGTGTGGCGGCTCGTGGAGCTTGGGCGGCCCTCACGGCTCGTGTTCGATGAGACCTACTACGTCAAGCAGGCCTATTCGCTACTGCGCCTCGGCTACGAAGGCACGTGGGCGGAGGATCCCAACCTCAACTTCGCCGCCGGGAGCTTCACTGATCTCTCCCTGCAAGCCGACTACGTCGTTCATCCGGGGGTCGGCAAGTGGATGATCGCTGCCGGAATGGCGTTCTTCGACCCGGCCGACCCGGTCGGCTGGCGCATCAGCGCTGCCCTCACCGGCATCCTCTCGGTAGCGCTCCTCGTTCTCATCGGGCGCATGCTATTCGGCCACATCATCTTCGGGGCCGCAGCCGGACTCCTCCTCGCCGTCGACGGCATCCACACCGTGATGTCCCGGATCGCGATCCTCGACATCTTCCTCTCCTTCTGGGCGCTCGCGGGTTTCGCCGCGCTCCTCCTCGACCGCAATTCCCACCGCGCCTGCCTCGCCCGCGCGGCCGCCGTCGAACTGCACGTCCACGGCAAATACCGGGACGGATGGGGAGTGCGCACGGGCTTCCGCTGGTGGCTGGCAGTTGCCGGCATCTGCCTGGGTCTCGCCGGGGGCGTGAAATGGTCGGGGATCTATTTCCTCGCCGTTTTCGGTCTCGTCGCGGTTGCGTGGAACATCACCGCGCGCCGCGCCGCCGGGATCCCCCTGTGGGTCGGAGCGGGAACGATCCGTGACGGGGTGCCCGCCTTCTTCACTCTCGTGCCGACCGCCCTGGTCACCTACCTCGCCACCTGGCTCCCCTGGTTCCTCAACCCGAACTCCTACATGCGCACCTGGGCCGCGGACCTCGCCCCGGACGAACAGGTGCGCTCGTGGTTACCTGACGGACTGAACTCGCTCTGGCAATACCACCTGAACATGTGGGATTTCCATACCACGCTCACCTCCGAGCACACGTACATGTCGAACCCGTTCGGCTGGCTCGTGCAGTTCCGGCCCACGTCGTTCGGATGGCAAACCGTGGAGGGCCCGGCAGCCGAGAAACTCTGCGGGAGCGATTCCTGCGCGGCGGCGATCCTCGCCGTCGGAAATCCTGTTCTTTGGTGGGGTGGGGCGATCGCCCTCCTCGCCCTCGGGTGGGGAATGGTCAAGCGGGATTGGCGAGCGTGGGCGATCTTCGCCGGGTATCTGGCCGGCTACGTTCCCTGGTTCGCCTATTCGAACCGCACCATTTTCACCTTCTACACGGTCGCGTTCGTACCGTTCGTCGCGCTTGCGCTCACCTACGCGATCGGTCGCGCTATCGGGCCCCCGGGGGCCCCGCTCGCCCGCCGGCAAGGCGGGGTCTGGGTCGGCGCGGCCGTGCTCATCGCCGCGTTGCTGTTCGGCGCGTATTTCTGGCCGATCTGGTCCAGCAAGTGGGTGCCCCACGGGTTCTGGCAGGCGCATATGTTCCTCTCCACGTGGATCTAAGCGGCGGGCGCCGTGCTGCGCGGGGCGGGGCACACACTCGATAAACTGTTTCTCGCGGCGCCCACTCGGCGCCGGGCATCCGTAGAAGAAGTGAGGGCATTGTGGTCGAGCGCCAGTTTCCGAAACCGACGGAGATTTTTGAACTGCTGAAGTTCAAGAAGCCCGAGTGGAACGGCAAGAAGCGCAGGCTCGATGGCGCCCTGACCATTCACGATCTGCGGCGGATCGCGAAACGACGCACGCCCGCCGCGGCCTTCGATTACACCGACGGCGCCGCCGAAGGTGAACTGTCGCTCGCCCGGGCACGCCGGGCGTTCCAAGACGTCACCTTCCACCCATCGATCCTCAACGACGTGTCGAAGGTGGATACCTCCACGACGATCCTCGGGGGCACCTCCGCGCTACCGTTCGGGATCGCACCGACGGGGTTCACCCGCCTCATGCAGACCGAAGGCGAGATCGCCGGGGCGGGTGCTGCGGGCGCGGCCGGAATCCCGTTCACGCTCTCGACGCTCGGCACCACCTCGATCGAAGGGGTAAGGGCAGCCAACCCGGCGGGGCGCAACTGGTTCCAGCTGTACGTGATGCGGGAGCGGGAGATTTCTTACGCGCTCACCCGCCGCGCCGCCGACGCCGGTTTCGACACCCTATTCTTCACCGTCGACACCCCGGTCGCAGGTGCCCGGCTCCGCGACTCCCGCAACGGCTTCTCCATCCCGCCGCAGATCTCGTTGCGGACGATCGCGAACGCGATCCCCCGGCCCTGGTGGTGGTTCGACTTCCTCACCACGCCAAAACTCGAGTTCGCATCCTTGTCGAACACCGGTGGGACCGTCGGCGAACTTCTCGACGCCGCGATGGATCCGACGATCAACTTCGAGGATCTGAAGGAGATCCGCGAACTGTGGCCGGGAAGGATCGCCATCAAAGGCGTGCAGACCCTCGAGGATGCGAAGAAGCTCACCGACCTCGGTGTCGACGGCATCGTGCTCTCCAACCACGGCGGCCGCCAACTCGACCGGGCCCCCGTGCCGTTCCACCTCCTGCCCGAGGTTGCCCGCGAGGTGGGTAGCGACGTCGAGATCATCCTCGACACCGGAATCATGGACGGCGCGGACATCGTGGCCTCCCTCGCCCTGGGTGCCGATTTCACGCTCATCGGGCGGGCCTACCTGTACGGA
Organism: Beutenbergiaceae bacterium; assembly: GCA_035301585.1. GTDB lineage: Bacteria > Actinomycetota > Actinomycetes > Actinomycetales > Beutenbergiaceae > HY158. Next base: position 74,018 of record DATGUB010000024.1, read on the forward strand.
CTCATGGCGGGTGGGCGCGAAGGCGTGGACCGCGCCATCGCGATCCTGCAGGACCAGATCGAGCGGACGATGAAGCTTCTGCAGGTGACGGACGTCGCGGAGCTCACGCCCGCGCACGTCACCCAGCTGCAGCGGCTCGTGCCGCGGGCCACCCGGGCCTGATCAGCTCGAGCAGGCCCCGCGTCGGTCCTGCGGTGGCTACTTGAACCCCGCCTCGTCCGGGTTCCCCCCGGTGCGTTCCCCGCGGTCGAGTTCGGCGATCGCGGCGAGATCGTCGTCGTCGAGGCTCACCTTGGTGGACTCGAAGTTCTCGGCGATCCGGGAGGGGGTGACGGACTTGGGGATGACCACGTTGCCGAGCGCTAGGTGCCAGGCGAGGGTCACCTGGGCCGGGGTCGCGCCGTGCTTCGTGGCGATCTCGCCGAGCACCGGATCCTCCAGGAGCCCCTTGCCCGAACCCAGCGGCGACCACGCTTCCGTGACGATGTCGAGTTTCTCATGCACGGCCCGCAGGTCGTTCTGCTGCAGGTACGGGTGCATCTCCACCTGGTTGAGAACCGGCGTCACGCCGGTGTCGGCGATGATGTTGTTCAGGTGCTCCTCGTGGTGGTTCGACACCCCGATCGCGCGCACCCGGCCCTCTTCGTGGAGCCTGACGAGCGCCTTCCAGGTGTCCCGGTAGAGGCCGAGGCCGGGCGCGGCCCAGTGGATGAGGTAGAGATCCACGGTGTCGATCCCGAGCTTGTCCAGCGAGGTCGCGTAGGCGGTGAACGCCGAGTCGTAGCCTTGGTCGGCGTTCCACAATTTGGTGGTGATGTACACGTCGTCGCGGGCGAGGCCGGAGGCTCTCAGGGCGCGCCCCACGCCTTCCTCGTTGCCGTACGCGGCTGCGGTGTCGATGTGGCGATAGCCCACCCGAAGCGCCTCTTCCACGGCGACCTGCGCCTCGTCGTCGGGCACCTGCCACACGCCGAAGCCCAGCTGCGGAATGGTGCTGCCATCGTTCAGTGTCACGTTTCCTGCTGCGTTGTTAGTCACGCGATCAAGTCTAACGGCTCGCTTCCTCGCTCACGAAAGGAATCACTCGTCAGCGCCGACCGGCAGATACGGCATAGTTGTGAGGGTGCCACGATCGATTACTGCCTTTCTTCCTGGCCTGGGCCTTGCGCTGGCCATCGGCGCCGTTGCTACCGCTATCGGTTCCGCGTTGCCCCTCCTCGGCGGGCCCGTGGCCGGGGTGCTCCTCGGTCTCCTCACGACCGTTCTGTTCCATCCGTTGCAACGTTCCGACCGGTTCGGCACTGGGGTGAAGTTCGCGGGTTCGCGGCTACTCCAAACGGCCGTGGTCCTGCTCGGCGCGCAGGTCTCCCTCACCCAGGTCCTCGCTGTGGGATGGAGTTCCCTACCGGTGATGCTCGGCACCCTCGCCGCCTGCCTTCTCGCCGCTTGGGGCCTCGGGCGGGCGATGCGGATCGATTCCGATCTCACCGCGCTCATCGGGGTGGGCACCGCGATCTGTGGGGCCTCGGCGATCGCCGCGATCACTCCCGTGCTCAAACCTGCGGCGACGAAAGTCGCATACGCATTATCCACAGTATTCGTGTTCAACATCGCCGCGGTACTGTTCTTCCCCTGGCTCGGACACGCGATCGGCATGGACGAGACCACGTTCGGTGTCTTCGCCGGCACCGCCGTCAACGACACCTCCTCCGTCGTCGCTGCCGCCGCCGTCTACGGGCCCGTTGCCACCGACACTGCCGTGGTCGTCAAACTCGCGCGCACGCTCATGATCATCCCCGTCGCGGTCGGGTTGGCTCTCCTCGCGTCGCAGGCAGGTTCATCCAGGGCGGCGGGTTCCACCCGACCGCCGCTCGGGAAGCTCGTTCCGTGGTTCCTCGTCGGGTTCATCCTCCTCGCGGCCCTCCACCCGCTTCTTCCCGACGGCGCAACGGACGCGGGCGCTACCCTCGCCGTCTTCCTGATCACTGTCGCGTTGAGCGCGATCGGCCTCTCGGTCGATCTCGCCGGGATCGCCCGCACGGGAATCCGCCCGCTCGTTCTCGGCGCATGCCTGTGGCTCGTCGTCTCCGGCACGAGCCTGCTCATTCAAGGAGCAACGACGGGGCTCGCTATGGGATGATTTCGATAGGGTGATTGGCATGTCAGTCGAACACCTCACGCCGAGCGCTCAGAACTACGTCAAGATCATTTGGGGTGTTCAGGAATGGTCGAACGACCCCGTGACACCCAGCCTCATCGCGGCGCGGGCGGGCGTGGCGATGTCGTCAGTTTCCGACGCGGTGCGCAAACTCGCCGAACAAGGGCTCGTCACGCATACGCCCTACGGAGCCGTCGCGCTCACCGACGAGGGGCGGCTCGCCGCCGTCGCGATGGTTCGCCGGCACCGGTTGCTGGAAACCTTCCTCGTGCAGGTCCTCGGCTACACGTGGGACGAGGTTCATGACGAGGCCGAGGTGCTCGAGCACGCCGTCACCGATCGTCTCGTCGACCGAATGGATGCCTTCCTCGAGTTCCCCACCCGCGACCCACATGGTGATCCGATCCCCTCCAAGGCCGGGCACCTGCCCACGCCGGACGCCGCCCAGCTCAGCACTGTCGAACCCCACGGCGAGGCGACTGTCGAGCGGATCTCCGACGACGATCCCTCCTTATTACAATTCTTCGCCGACGCCCGCATCGGCGTAGGCACCCGCCTCGCGCTCAGCCCCGGTGCCCCGTTCTCCGAAACGATATGCGTGAGCATCGCCGGCGGCGAGCCGATCCAACTCGGCCGGGTTGCAACAGAAGCGGTGTGGGTGAGCACGCCCTAGGCTAGCTGACCGTGAACGGGGCGCTCACGCTTCCCACGTGCACCCGACCAGCGCTTCCGCTCTTGAGTCCGTCGCCGTCGATCATTACGTCAAACACAGGCCCGGCGTGAAGGGCGCCGCGCTCCTGGACCACCTCGGTCTTCGGGGTGAGGCTCCGCCCGTCGATCTCCACCGTCACCTCTGGAGTGATTCCACCAGGCGCCGCTACGCGAGCGACCCTGAGGGTTCCGTTATCGCGGGCAGCGTTCAATCCGGCGACAACGGGCTGCCACGCCGCCTTCTCGCCGTCGTAAAAGTTTCCACCGCCCAGCAGCAGGCGCGGGGCAAGGGCGGCGAGACGCGTGGTGAAGCCTTCGAGGCCGCGGGTGCGCGGGGCCGACCAGCCGAGTTCAGCGGCGGCGAAGAGCCGGGGGAAGGCCATGAGGAGAATCTGCGAAACGCCGCGCAGGGTTTCGGACCACAGGGGTGCCTCCACCCCTGCGATCTGGTCGTGCCTCAGCTCCGGAACGAGTTGCGTGGGTTCCCATCCGTAGTAGCGGGGGAAATCGCAGTCGCCCGTGCACGCCCAGTCGAGTCCGATCGGGAATTCGGGGTGGTACTTCTGATCGAGGTAGGTGCTGTCGCCGCGAGATAGCAGGATCTTCGCGCCTTCCTCGGCCGCCCGGATCGTCTGGGTGCTCTCACCCTGCCAGAACTGGACGATCATGTCGGCTCCCGCCTTGACCTCGGAGATCTCGTTCCACCCAACGGGCTTCTTCCCCACCTCACGCACGATCTCGACGATCCGGCCGACACATTCGATGTACACCTCGTGACCGTGGCGTTCAGTCATCCTGAGTGGCTCATCGCCGCCGATGTGGAGGTAGTCCCCGGGCGTGATTCGCGCGAGTTGCCTGAGCACGTGACGGGCGAAGGCGTAGGTGTGTGCGCTGTGCGGATCGAGATAGGAGTGGCCGACTTCGCCGCTACCGTCGGGAGGACTCACCGGCTGCTGCGGTGTGCCTTCGTGGCAGGAGCCTGCCGTGTTGAGCTCGGGGATCGCGGCGAGGGCACCGATGGTGTGACCGGGAAGGTCGATCTCGGGAATGACGACGATGTGGCGCTGGGCGGCATAATCGACGATCCGCTGGTAGTCGGCTTGCGTGTAGAAGCCCGTACGCCCGGGCTCCCCGTTGTGCCCCCACTCAGTCATCGCCGTCGCACCAGAAACTGCCGTGAGCTGTGTGTAGTCGATCGTGTCGCCGTCGACACGGCCCTCGTTGGTGATCTCGATCCGCCATCCCTGATCGTCACTGAGGTGCAGGTGGAGGCGGGAGATCTTCACGAGGGTGGCGAAGTCGATGATGCGCTCCATCTCCTCGACGGTGAGGAAGGAACGCGCGACGTCGATCATGAGTCCGCGGTGCTCGAACTCCGGCCAGTCCACGATAGTGACCGCTGGCACGTGCCAATCTGCGCAGACCTGCTCCGCTTCGATGGCCGCGGGCAACAGTTGTCGCAGCGTTTGGGTCGCATTGAAAACTCCGTGAGCGCTCGCGCCGACGATCGTCACCGACGCGCCACTCGCTTCGAGTCGGTAGGCTTCCCCATTTCCGCTACCTTCTGCGTAGTCGGCCTCGGGGTCGACGCGGAAGACGATCGCCTCGTCAGCGGTGCCACCGCCCGCATCGCCCGCCGTGAGGGGCTGCACCTTCAGATCGAATCCCGCCGCACGCCGAAGTTGCGTCGTGAACAGTTCCACGGCTGCACGCGAGACAGGGTCTGCGAAGATTCTCGTTCTCTCGTTTATAACGAAGGCACCTCCGCCTCGGTTTTCGAGGCGATTCGGGACGGGGACCAGTGGGATCGACATTGACACTCCGGCATGGATAACTGTTATGTAAGGGTACCTAAATAACTCGGTCACCTGCCTGTCTCGAGCGCGAGTTACGCAAGGACGCATGACGTTGGGGGTCCTGCGAACACGTACACGAGAATGCAGACGGGCTGGTGTACTAGCAACATGCCCGCCCGTAGAAATTCGCCATCGTGGTCCCCGCTTCGAATACTGGGGCCCGTGCTCATCGTGCTCGGAGCTCTCACAGCTCCGTTGGCGGTAGCTCTCACCAGCGCGCACGGCGTGCTCGCCGAGGAGGATCGCTTCGTCGCCACGTTCGCGCCGTTGGCCGCCGACCCCGAGGTTCAGAAAGACGTCGAGGAGCGCGTCGTGGAAGATCTCGACATTCCCCGAATCGTGGAGGAGATACTGCCGGCGCACATCCCCGATTGGTTGTCCGGCTCCGCCGAGCTGCTCAATTTCTTAGGAATTCCGTCCTCGCTGATCGATCCCGACGAAATCGAGGAGGACTCCCGCGCATCCATCGAGGGACTCGAGTCCCTCGCGGCCGATGCGATCGACCGCGCGCTCCGCGCAGGGCTGAAGAACGCCCTCGCCTCAGACGAAGCTGCGACCGTATGGCGCGAAGCCCTGCGGGAGTCCCATCCCCAAATCCTGGCGCGCCTGCACGCTTCTGAAACGCTTCCGGACGGTTCTCCGGCACCACTCCTCGTTGATGTCCAGCCGATCGTCAGCGCCGCGCAGGAGGCTCTCGCAGATGAGGGTGCCGCATTCGCGGAGTATATTCCTGCCCTCCCTGAGGACGAATTCCAGGTCGTCATCCTACCCTCCGAGCAGATGCAGTCGTTCGGGGCTACGGCAGCCTTCATCTTCAGATTTGGAGAATCGGCACCGTGGATCTCAGCGGGCCTTATCGCCGCGGGCGTCCTCCTTGCCCGGCGGCGGAGCACGTGGATGCTCATCGGTGCCGCTTTCGGCGCCGCTGCTGCCCTCGGTGCGCGGGTATCCATTACCTCCGGCCTCGCCCGCGACGCGATCACGTCCGCCGCTTCCGCCGATCCGATCGGAAGCGCCACCCTAGGCCTCTTCGTTGACGCATCCCTCCCCCCGACGCTACCCGCGCTGCTATGGATCATCGGCGGCTGGGCTGCTCTTGCTGCCCTAGCGGTGATAGTTAAGCTGCTTCGCCGCCGTGGTGCTGCTCCGGCAAATGCGCCGAAAACCTTTGAAGATCCGCCTGCGCGCCCGTAGCCTCGCCCGATCCTCGCAGACGCCAGGCGAGATCATCGATCAACACACTCTCGAGCGTCTCGTTATCGGCCTGCTCCGCCTGCCCTGCTGGCTCCGGCGGCTCCACCAGTGAGCCTTGCGGATCCAGTGCGCTAGGGAGTTGTTCCATTGCCGCCTTCGACGTGATCGGGATCTTTGCGTCGGGCGACAACTGCAACTCAACAGCGCCGTTTTCCGGTTCCGCGCGGCGCTCCCCCTCCTCCCGCGAATTCGATGTAGTCGAGTAGTCAGCGTGATGGACCGGCCGAGTGTCGGCGGCGTTGCGGAGCAGACGGTCGATCGTGTTCTCCGCGAGTCGCAGGCGCTCGTCATGACTGAGGGGCGCTCCCGGATGTGCTGGCGCACCAGCACGGCCGCCCTCAGCGGCCTCGAACGTGCCCTGCCTAGTTTTTATGAATCGGAGGCCTCGTGGCGCCTTCCAAAAGTATTCATCCTCGCCGAGGTGAACGTAGGTCCAGCGGGCATGCTCACCCGCGGGGGCTGCCTCCTCGCCGGTCGGCAGATTATCCGAGTGCGTTTTAAGGCGATGGTGGCTGCGGCACAACGGGGCGAGGTTGCACGTGCAGGTTGCCCCTCCTTCACCGTCGGGCTTCCATGGCTCCGCATGGTCGACGTCGCAGCGCCACGCGGGTCGGTTGCAGAAAGGAAATATGCAACTCTCACTCCGCAGGCGGACCTGGTCGCTGATCCGATCGGTGGGGGTATAGGAATCTGTGCCCGGGTCCTCCTCGAGATTGAGAACTGAACGGATCGACAGCGTCGGCATGAACTCTCCCGCCGTTGTCGAGCGGGTAAACCATCCCCGAACGGTCTCCTGCCCACAAATCACCGCCCCAGCGATCCCGTTACCTTCGACCCGTGCACTGCCGTCCATAGGGGCACCGGCTCCCGTGCCAGTGGGCACAGTGGTGCCTGTGGAGCAGGTTGGGCATGATCCCGACGTGGGTGAAGGGACGTGGATGAAGAGCTTCACTTTCGGCGGAGCGGCTCCCTTGCCGTTCCAGAAGGGTCGCTCTGCCCCTTCGGGCGGCGACCCCAACGCCCCGGAGGCCACCCAGGAGCCCCTCGGTGGGTCGTCATCCCGCGCATAGATCTCGTGAGCCCGACAGGTGCAGGTGCACGTGTGTGGACCTTCGGTCGCACCTAACGAGAAGAGCGCGCCGTGGCCGCTCGCGCTTCTCGCCAAGTCTCCGAGAGCCCAGGAGCGGCGCACGTTGAGCGGGGCAGCTGAGCCCAAGTCTTTCAGCGCCTGCGCTCCCGCCGCGAGCGCTGCATCGAGAGCAAGCGCATCAGGGAGATCCAACTCTCCGAATAACGGCACCACTCCGTGCTGCTGGCGATGAACATCCACCTCGACGCAGCGCTCCGCCATCGCCCGCTCCTCCGCGGCAGACTCCTCTGCCTCTTCAAAGCGCCGGCGAGCCTCAGCAACGATCCGCTCACGCGACGTCTTTGTCACGCGCGCCGTTACATCTGACATCTGCGCATCAATGAACTCGATCGCCTCAGGCGGCAGGTCCCAACAGTCACTCGCGAGCGCCCGCGCTCTCCAGACATCCAAGCCTCCCTCAAGGACTCTCGACCACACGCGCGGCAGCAGGTGCACGAGCATCAGCGATTCTCGAAGAAGTTTACGAGCCGAATACTCCGTCAGTCCCGCCGCGATCGCGAATTCAGGAAGCTGGAAATCGTCGAAGTGAAGGCATCCCATCGCGGCAAGCAGATCCCAGCCCCGCTGCCCATCGTCGAAACGCGAAAACGCCCGGTAAGCGCGCGCGGCACCACGCGCCGACCCGCCGTCAGCCCCGGAATCACTCCTCGACATCGCCGCAACATCCATCTGCGCCGACGCTTCGCCCGGATGGTGCTTAACCCATTCGACGGCGAGAACGACCATCCCCTGCTCCAGAAGCCGAAGCTGATCCCGCGCACCCTCCAACCCCTCCAGCACCTGCGACGGTGCCGTGATCGCTGGGGTCTTATCGGTGTATGCCATACCCAATTATAGCACGTCCGTTCGAGCGCGCAAGGGTGCTGGGGAAAAGTCGAACAGAATTTCGCTCGCTCCGGTGAGCCAGCTTCGGGAGCGAACGTGCCCGGTATGCACGCGGCCGGTACGCACGCGCCGGGTGCGCACGCTCCCGGTACGAAGGTGCCAGCGACGAATGCCTCAGCGGCAACCGTGCTCAGAGGAATCCGCCAAGGATGGCTGGCGCCGATCTCTACAAAGTTCTTCATCCCTCCTGCCCGCCAGCTATCCTGGTTCGGTGGCCCAACCGGATTTTCGGCAGGGATATCTGTTCCTTGCGATCGCTATCGTCACGGAAGTCACCGGCTCCGTCTCATTACGGGGCGCGCTGGACTACCCGTGGCTTTACGCCGTGGTCGTGGTCGCCTTCACGGCGGCGTTCGGGCTGCTCTCATTCGTACTGCGCGCCGGGATCGGAATCGGCGTCGCATACGGAATCTGGGGAGCGAGCGGCGTCGCCCTCACGGCGGTTGCCTCCATGGTGATTTTCAACGAACCAGTCACTCCCGTGATGTGGGCCGGCATCGGCCTCATCATCGCCGGAGTGGTTTGCATCGAACTAGGCTCCGGCGTCGCGAAACGGAGAGCGTCGGCCGCGCTGAGCTACGGACATCTTGCGGCCGAGTATGGCACGCCTCCCGACGAGGACGGGAAATCTCCCAATGTCAATGGCCCGAACGATCCCGAAGAGGGTGAACGAACGTGATCGCGTGGGTCTACCTGAGTATCGCCATCGCCTGCGAGGTCGTCGCCGCGCTCTCGCTACGCATGGCCGTCAGTTCGCGAACCGCGTGGTACGGACTCGTCGCCACTGGATACGTCGTCGCCTTCGTGCTGCTGAGCCTCTCCCTCTCCGCGGGGATGCCGCTTTCTGTCGCCTACGGCGTCTGGACGGCAGCCGGGGTCGCGTTGACGGCGATCCTCGGCAAGTACCTTTTCAAGGAGCCGTTCACATGGGTGATGGCCCTCGGCGTCGCGCTCATCATGGGTGGGGTTCTGCTTGTGGAGATGGGTCGCCTTTGAACAGGTACTCCACGCTCGCCCACAGCGGCCACCCCAAGAACCACGCCGCCGTCACCACCCCTACCCGGGCGAGCCAGGCGAAGAGCTCCTCGGTGCGGGCGGGATCATTCACGATGAGGATGATCGCGCCGAGGACTCCCACGGAGATTCCGGCGCAGATGAGCATCTTTCCCCACTCTCGCCATTCATGCCTGACCCGCTGCCGCCCGTGCTTGGGAATCGCTGCCGGTCGCGGCCCCGACGCGAACCGGTGCGCGAACCGCGCATCGACCCGGGCGATGATGGAGCGCCCGAACGCGATCGTGAAGCCTAAATAGACGGCTCCGAGCCCGTGGCTGAAGGTCGCTGTGGCGTCGTTGATGAGCATGTCCCACGTCAGCAGGGTCAAGAGCACCATATCGAGAACGGGCATCCCAAGCAGCAGCACCGTCGACAACCGGGTCATGCGCAGCAGGTAGCGGGCGACGAGCCCGGCACCGAGGAATACCCAGAATCCGATCTCGCTGATGAGGATTCCAACTAGGACGATGTTCATACCGTCATTGTTCGTCGCGGGTATGGACGGCGCATCCTCCCCTCGGCCACTTGGCTCTCCTTCGATCGAATGAGGTGGCGGCCCGCCGCGCCGCGATAGATTGGTGCGTGGAGGAACGGAATGGTGTCTGCCAAACGCGATCTCGCGGTTGCGGCGATCTGGCTCGCGATCGGTCTCACTGCGATTGCGCTCGGGATCCACCCGCTGTGGTCCGCCGCCGCCGCGTTCCCGCCGAGCACTACGGCCGCCGTCCTCACCCTCCTCGGCCTCGTCGTGCTCGCCGTGTTCCGCTCGCGCGTGCCCACACTCACGCTCGCCCTCGCTGTACCGGTCGTCGTCGTCGATGTTCTTCACGGCGGTACCGTGGGCGTCGTCGTCGCACTCACCGACCTCATCTACGCGGCCGTGAAGTACAGCTCCGATGAGCGCCTGCGGTTGACGCTCAAGGTCACGATCCTCCTCACCGCCGCGTGCCTGCTCGCGTTGATCATCGCCCGACCCAAGGCCGGTATTTATCAACTCACCGCGCAATGGGCGCTGATCATCGCGATATCCGCGATCTGGGGGTGGAACGTACGCAGCGAACGCACTCGAACCAGTGCCGACCTCCTCGCCCGGCACTACCAGCAGCAGGTGGACCTGCAGGAACGGATCGCCCACGACCTGCACGATCTCGTCGCCAATCACATCGCCGTGGCGGGCCTGCACATCGAAGCGGCGAAGCTCTTGTACGCCTCGCCCGAGAGCGACTCCGCGAAGATCGTTGAAACGCTGGGGAAGGCGAAAGCCGGCACGGACCACGCGCATACGGAACTGCGCAATCTCATCGACGTGCTCAGCGCCGCCCCCGGCGGGGGCGGGGAGGCGGACTCGGCGATGCTCACGCTCGACCACCTCCTGCCCGCCGGGCGGGAACTGGAGTGGGTCCCAGATCGACCAACGCTCGAGGAGCGGCTCGCCTCGTTCGGCTCACTGAAGTCCGGCGTCCTCGCCCGTGTGCTCACGGAAGCGATCGCCAACGCGGTCAAGCACGGCAGCGGAGACATCGCCGTCGAGGTCGACGAAAAACAGCTGACCGTCTCGAATGCGATTTCGGACTCACCACCCTCCGGTGGGGAGATCGGGGGCGGAGCCGGGCTGGCGGGGGCACGGAAGTTGCTCGAAAGCATCGGCGGGGAGCTCCTCGCGGGCGCGGGGCCGGGCGAAGAACCCAGCGGCGAGCCCAGCAGCACAGCGACGTGGCGCGCCGCGATCATCCTCCCGGAAAGGAGTCAGCGTGAGTGAAGGAGTGCGCGTCATCATTGCTGACGATCACGAACCCGTGCGGAGCGGAGTCGCGGCAATCTTGAGTACAGACCCCGGGATCGAGGTGGTTGGGCAGGCCGCGGACGGCTTCGAAGCGCTCACCCTGTGCGTGGAGCATTCCCCCGACGTCGCGCTCGTTGATCTCCGGATGCCGGGCAAGGACGGGATTTGGGCCACCGAACGCATCACCGCCGAAACCCGAGCCCGCGTCCTGGTACTCACCACCTTCGACTCCGACGATCTCATCTCCTCTGCCCTCGCCGCCGGCGCACACGGATTCTTATTGAAGACGACGTCAGGCACCGAACTCGTGCTCGCGGTCCGCCACGTCGCGGCGAACCGGCACGTGCTCGACCCGGCGATCACCGCGGGCGTCATCGACCGGTACACGAGCGCTTCGCCGGCCGCTCCTTCGCCGTCGGCGGAGCCGCCGCACCCACTTCCGGAGTTGACGGAGCGGGAACGGCAGGTGTGGGAGCGGCTCGCGCTCGGAGAGAGTAATAAGCAGATCGCGAGCGCGCTCGGGATCGGTATCACGACCGTGAAGACCCACGTCGGCTCGCTGTACACGAAGACCGGGGCGACCTCTCGCGTCGAACTCGCCCAGAAAAGGCCCGCCCAGAAAAGGCCAACCCAGTAAAGGCCCGCCCAGGAAAAGTGCGCCCGCGCCGCTATTGCGCGATATCCGCAAGCGGTGACCAGTAGGCTCAAGGTTGCATGGAGCCCTTCGCGCTGACGCTGCTTCTCGTCGCCGCGATCTCGCATGCGGTCTGGAACGCCATCGCAAAATCGGCGACGGGCAACCCGTACGTGTTCGTGTGGGCGTACCTCGTCCTCGCTTCGGCGCTCCTCCTGCCGATCACGGCAGTGTTTCTCTATCAGAATGGCTGGCCGGAGAGCGCGGGGATGGCCCTTGCGCCAGTAATTTCGGGCGTGCTGCACGTCGTGTACCTCCTCACACTGCAGACGGCGTACACGAAAGGGGACCTCGGGGTCGTCTATCCGACCGCGCGTGGAGTGGGGCCCCTGCTGACGATGGTCGTCGCTCTTGGGGTCATCGGGGAGCGGCCACGACCCACCGCGCTTGCGGGAGCGATCATCGTGCTCGCGGGGATCCTCCTCGTTGCGACGGGCTCGAGCCGCCGGGTGCACTGGTTCAACCCGGGCCTGCTCTACGGTGTAGCAACGGGAGTGACGATCGCCTCCTACACGCTGTGGGACAACCGCGCCGTCACCGTGTGGAACTTCGAGCCGCTTCCGTATTTCACCCTCGCGCTCACAACTCAGGCCCTCCTACTCACCCCGCTCGCGCTGCGGACGCGGGAGACCTGGCAGCGCGCGAAGGTCTTGCGTACCAACTCTTCGCGGATCATCGCCGTCGCGCTGTTGTGGCCACTCGGCTACATCCTCGTGCTCACCGCACAGAAGACGGCGCCTATCTCCATCGTCGCGCCCGTGCGAGAAATCTCCATCATCTTCGGCGCCCTCATCGGTTGGTTGATCTACCGAGAAGAACGCCCCCTTCGGCGTCTGATCGGGGCGAGCATCGTGCTCGTCGGCATCGTGTTCCTCACGCGGTAGCCCGCGACCTACCAGAAAAGCCCGCCCAGTTTCCCCCTCTTCGCCGGGATCCGCAACCCACTAGGCAAGCCTGCCGCGCCTTGAGACTGTGAGGGCATGGCTGAGAAAAAACACCCCACCCCGTCTGAAGAGCCGTACGATCCTCACGACGATTCTGACTCGGATCCCGAGCAGCTCGCGAGCAAACGACCCCGCACCTCTCAAGCTGAGGGCGAGGACGATGAGACTACCGACCCCTCCTCCACTCAACCGGAGTAGCCATGCGCGCACTGACGTGGCAAGGCACGCAAACCGTCTCCGTGGAGGACTGCCCCGATCCGCGCATCATCGACCCCACCGACGCGATAATCCGGGTGACCTCGACGGCGATCTGCGGCTCCGACTTGCACCTGTACAAAGTGCTCGGTCCGTTCCTCGAGCCCGGCGATATCCTCGGCCACGAGGCGATGGGAATCGTGGCGGAGGTCGGTTCCGAAGTAACGGGGCTGCGACCGGGCGACCGGGTGGTCGTTCCGTTCGTCATCGCATGCGGCAAGTGCTGGATGTGTGCCCGCGGTTTGCACACCCAATGCGAGACAACCGCCAAGAAGAATCGTGATCCCGCGCTGCCGGAGACCGGCGCCGCCCTCTTCGGGTATACAAAACTCTATGGCCAGGTCCCCGGCGGGCAGGCGGAGTTCTTACGGGTGCCGTACGCCGACGTCGGGCCGGTCATCGTTCCAAACGACGACGAGCCGGATGAGCGGTATCTATATCTTTCCGATGTGCTCCCCACGGCGTGGCAGGCCGTGGATTACGCTGAGGTCCCTTCCGGCGGCACCGTCGCCGTCCTCGGGCTCGGCCCGATCGGGCAGATGGCCGCGCGAATCGCCGGGTTTCGGGGTGCCGACACGGTGATCGGAATCGATCCCGTGCCCGAGCGACGCCGGCTCGCTGAGCAACATGGGATCACCACCCTTGATCTTGACGATGACGTCGTGGAGCAGGTGTGGGATGCGACCGGTCGCGGCGCGGACAGCGTGATCGACGCGGTGGGGATGGAAGCACACGGATCGCCCTTCGCGCAGGGGGCGCAAACCGTCGCGGGATGGCTGCCCGATGCGCTCGCGACGCCCGTTCTCACCTCGGCTGGGATCGACCGGCTCGCCGCGTTGCACTCTGCGGTCGCGATGGTGCGCCGGGGTGGCACGATTTCGATCTCCGGGGTGTACGGCGGGGCCGTGGACCCGATGCCGATGCTCACCCTTTTCGATAAACAGGTGACGCTGCGGATGGGGCAGGCGAACGTGCACCGATGGATTCCGGAGATCATGCCGCTGCTCACCGGCGGAGCGGACCCCTTGAACGTGCTCGACCTGCGCACGCACCGGCTGCCGTTGGAATCCGCGCCGGAGGCTTACGAGATGTTCCAGCACAAACGCGACGGCGCGATCAAGGTCGTGCTTGACCCGGCCGGCGCGTACTAGGGCGGGCGGCGGACATGCGGATCGTGATCATCGGCGCAAGCGGAAATGCGGGTACTGCGCTCCTTCGCGCACTGCACGATGAGCCCGCGGTGACCGAGATCGTCGGGATTGCGCGCCGCGTGCCCCCGCGCCGTCCACCCGCGCCCGCATACGACGGGGTCCGCTGGGAACAGATCGATATCAGCTTGCCCGTCGTCGACGCCCATGCGGAGAATCTCCTCGTCAACCGGCTCAGCGACGCCATCGCGGGAGCGGACGCGGTGGTGCACCTCGCGTGGCAGATTCAACCCAACCGCCACCGCTCGGTGCTGCGGCGCACCAACGTCGCCGGAACGTGGCGCGTGGTTCGCGCCTGCTTGCAGGCCGGTGTGCCCCGAATCGTGGCGGCGTCCTCCGTCGGCGCCTACTCCCCCGCCCGCGGCAACGATCCCCGGGATGAGACGTGGCCCGCGGGAGGAATCGGTGGCTCTCACTATTCCGTCGACAAGGCGGCCCAGGAGCGGGCCCTCGACTATGCGGAGGAGCGCGGGCTCGCCGTCGCCCGGTTGCGCCCAGCGCTCATCTTCGACGCCGATGCCGCCTCGGAGATCCTGCGCCTGTTCATCGGGCCTGCCCTGCCGCCGCGCCTGCTGCGACCGGGGGCGCTACCGATATTGCCGGTGCCCGCCGGGTTGCGGGTGCAGGCGGTGCACGGCGCGGACGTCGCCGACGCGTACCGGCGCGCGATCCTCACTGGCGCGACGGGAGCGTTCAACATCGCTGCGGATGAGGTGCTGAGCGCGCGTGACCTCGCTGACGAGGTCGACCACGGCCGGATGCGGGAGATCGACCCGCGGGTGGTACGCCGCGCCGTGGCCCTGGGATGGAAGACGCGGGCTGTCGCGGCCGACCCCGGGTGGGTGGACATGGCGATGAACGTGCCGGTCATGGACACCTCCAGAGCGCAGCGGGAGCTGGGCTGGCGCCCCAGACTCGGCGCCCGAGAGGCCCTGCGCGAACTTCTTAATGGAATCGCTGACGGAACGGGCTACGCCGGGCCGAAACTGCGGCCCCGAGGCAGCTGGCCCCGCGGGCAGCTCCCCGACGGATCCGCGATCGGCCGGCGGCTTCGCCGGTGGCCCGGAAAGCGGGTGGCAGCAGGGGTCGACCCGCGCAAACTCGGCGTGTACCTCGCGGACCACGTCGCCGGGGCAACCGCCGGGCTCGGGCAGATGCGGATGCTTGCGAAGAAGTGCCTCGCCGACGATCGGTTGAGTGACACCGGGACGACTTTGAGCCATCTCGCGGACCAACTGGAGGAGGAACGCGGACTCCTATTAGAACTCATGGATTCTTGGGAACTCCCGCAGCGGCGATGGCGCGCAGCACTCAGCGGCATCAGCCATCGCGCCGCGTGGACGGGGGAACGCGTGAGCACGCGGGTCAGCCTCACGAGTTCATCGCCGGCCCTCGGAGTACTCGACTTGGAACTCCTGCGCGGCGCTGTCGCAGCGAAGGCCGGCGGATGGCAATCCCTCGCCGACCTCGCCGAGGACCTCGGCGCGCCCCGGGACGTCTTCGTGCACATGGTCGATCGCGCCGAGCAACAACTGCGCACGCTCGAGGAGATCCATGCCCGGCTGCGCACGGAGGAGTTTCACCTGTAGGGAAGTTGGCCGGCGAGTTGCCATGGCGCGCGGCAAACGGGAGGCTAGTCGCGCCGTCGATAATGACGCGGCCGATAATGAATCGTGGAGCGGCCCTCAGCGGTATTGATGTGCGTCTGCGTGCCTGGCACGATATCGGTGTTCTGCGCAGCAACGGCGATCCACCCCTCGGCGCGGCGCTCGAGCACGAAGACGAAGATTCCCTCCCGCGGCCCGGCCGGCTCGCCCGCCGGGGAGACCTGCCCCACCAGATGCCAGTGGCTGTGCACGACGGCGGCGCTCTCCCCGAGAAAGCGCACCCGGGGCTCTCCCATCGACATGGTCGAGCCGGGGAAGATCGTGCGAAAGCCGAATTCGTGCGCATCGCGGATGCTCGCCCGGTCGTGCCACCAGAGTCCCACCACGTTCACGAACTCGGCGTCCTCGGCGAAGAGCGCCGCGAGCGCAGCGGCATCGGCGGCGTTCCAGGCCTCCTGCCAGCGAGTGACGATATCGGCGGGCGATTCCATTTCCGGTCTCCACGGGTGGGGGGTAGGTTCTAAGTAGTACAACACGGGTGTGGCAGGACCGGGGGCGGCCACGCGGTCAAGGAGGTAACGATGCCTGGTCGGATCGATCTGGCGTTTCCGTTCGCCGGTCGCTGGCTCACGCAGAACAGCCCAGCGAACCGTGTACCGAGCCACGGGACAGCCCTCTTCGCCACCGCCTACGCCATCGATTTTGTGCCGGTGGACGAACGCGGGCGCACGGCGCCCCTTCGCGCGAGGTCGTGGCTGCGCCCGGAGCCGCCCGATCGCTTCCCGGGTTTCGGGCGCCCCCTCTACGCCCCCGCGAGCGGGGTGGTCGTTGCCGCCCACGATTCGCAGCCCGACCATGATGTTTACCGGGGGCTGCCCTCGGTGCGTTACGCGCTCACCCAGGCACGGCGCGCGGCCCAGGGCTGGGAAGCGCTGGCAGGGAATTACGTGTTCATCGATACCGGCCTCGCCATCGTTGCCCTGTGCCACTTGCAGCGAGGGTCGATCACTGTCCGCCCGGGCGAGGGGATCCGCGCTGGAGCTGCTATCGGGCGCTGCGGCAACTCGGGCAACAGCACCGAACCGCACGTGCATATTCAGGCGATGGACGGCACCGATGCCGAGCGGGCCCATCCCATGGAAATCACTTTCAGCGGCACTCTTCCCCGGAACGGCGAAATCATCGACGTTGCCGAGTAGCGGCTGGTACCCGAGGCAGCATGGGTCCTCACGTGCCCGTACGCGAGCCAAAGCAGAGCCGCCTCGTGACGTCTCGGATGAGTTCGCGCGGGTCTTCGGGAGTGGGAAGCGCTCCGCTGAGCCACAGATCTGCGAGACCGTGCACGACTGAGAACGCCGCATACGCATCGGCTTGTGCGGGCTCGGAGCCTCGGGGCGATCGGTTCTCCGCGACCGCCGCCGAGAGCGTCTTCCACGCCGAATCTCGCGATGCTTGCAAAGCAGGGTTCGACGCCTCGAGCAGCGCCGGCTGCCACATCACCGCGTAATGGCCGGGATGCGCGAGTGCCCACTCGACGTACCTCGCGCCCATCGCGTAGATATCTTGATCAGCGCCCAATGCGGAGGTGAGAGACTCGAAGCCGTCGATCGCTACCGCCGTCAGTAGGCCCCGCAGCGTCTTGAAGTGGTGAACTGGAGCGGAGTGGGAGACCCCTGCCCGCCGTGCGAGCTCCCGGAGCGAGATTCCCGCCGGCCCCACCTCGGCGGCCATCGCGGCAGCCTCCGCGAGCAGCTGCTCGGGCAGGTTCCCATGGTGGTACTTCGTCATTCCGCCACGATATCTAGACAATGACAAGTTACGCCACTAGGCTTGATCTTTCCACCGTCTAGATTGGTGTTCCGATGATTCTTCTCCTGCCACTTTCCTTGGCGACGGCGCTCGCCCGCCTCGGGGCCAAACTGCTCGTCCGCAGAGGCGTGGGTGCCGCGCGTCCATGGGACTCCTGGTCGGCGGCTCTCGCTGCCGGGGTAGCCACGGTGTACGTCGCCACCGGCGTCACTCACTTCGTGGAGCCGCAGCGGTCCGGGCTCGAAGCGATCGTTCCGTCAGCGATCCCGTGGCCAGGCGCGGCGGTGACCGCCTCGGGCATCGCCGAATTCGCCATCGCCGTCGGGCTTCTTGCCCCAAAGACTCGGCGGTGGGCAGCGATCGCCTCGATCGCCCTGCTCATCGCGCTGTTCCCCTCCAATGTCGTTGCCGCGAGCGGCGTTGACCACCCGGCGGCACCATCGACCCCGCTCCTACCCCGCGCCGGACTTCAGGTCGCGCTGCTACTCGCCTCAGCCGCGGCGCTCTCGCCTTCCACTGCGCGACCTTTCCCCGCGCGGCCTTCCACACTGCGCCGTTCCTCTCTAGAGTCGGAGGGGTGAGCAGTTGGGATTCCGGACTACTCGCCGCGCCGCAGCGGGAGTTCATCAGGGCAAAGCTCGGCACGCCGAGACTCGTCGAAGACTTCTCGTGGGGATTGGTCGACACCCGTGTACTGCATATCGGTGTCGGCGGGGAGCAGTTCATTGCGAAAGCGGCCTCCCCTGACAACCACCATATACACCGGGAGATAACTGCCCACCAGAGCGCCACTCAGCCGCTGGTCGATCTCGGTCTGACCTCGCGCCTCGTCGCTGCGAGCCACGACCTCAACCTGCTGGTCATCACGTATCAGGAGGGGGTTCTGGCCGAGGGAACCCCGGCAGAACTGGACGCAGACATTCACCGGCAGGCGGGCGCCGCCCTTCGGGCACTGCACGCGCAATCCTCCCGCGTGGACGAGGAGTACGAACACCGCGCCACCGCGCGAGCGTTTGATTGGCTCGACGGGGAGCACCGGATCGCCCCTGCGGTGGAGACAGACGCGCGGGCGGCCCTTCGTTCATACCGACCGGCCGCGATCGAGGTCGTGCCCACCCACGGAGATTGGCAACCGCGCAATTGGCTCGTTGCGGGATCGCAGCTGCGCGTGATCGATTTCGGACGGTTCGACTGGCGCCCGCGAGCAAGCGATCTCTGCCGGGTTGCGGCGAAGCAATGGCGAAGAGCGCCCGATCTTGAGGCCGCGCTGCTGAAGGGATACGGCTTCGACCCCCGCGACGAGCACGTCTGGAAGATCGATCGATTACGCGAGGGGATCGCCACGGCCGCGTGGGCATACTCGGTCGGGGCCGAAGCATTCGAACAGCAGGGGCACCGGATGCTCACTGAGGCACTCGCCCGACTCTGAGGCCCTCCAGTCCCCTCCCTGCTCGTCGACACGGCTAGCCCGCGCACCCCCATTGAGCGGCGGAGAGACAGCGGCGGACAATGCTGCAACTCGGCGGACACGCAGTCCCCGTGCGCGCGCGATCAACGAAGCATTCTATAGAAACCGGGCAAGGCGCGCATCCCGTTTCGCTTCAACGCTCCGCGCACAGTTCGATAGAAGCTTGGTCGCAGAATCTGATTGAGGAGAAAGACGGGCGGGCTACTCGGAATACGAACATAGTTGACGAATGGGAACCTCGAGCCATCGCTCACTGATTGCAGCGCCGTGGAGTTATCGACGCCGATTCGCGTGTAGTACCAATCGACTAGCGTCTGCCATACACCTACGGGATCAGCCTCGCCGCCCACGGTGAAGTGATTGAAGAGGAAAGTCGCACCCGCATCCGCCTCCGTGTCACCGATCCGCGCCGCGTTGCGTCCAGAAAGCAACTCAACGCCCCCGAGCGATTCAACGACCGCACCGCTCCGCACTTCTGCGAGATCCTCTAATGACGAAGTTCGAATCAGCATGACGAAGTCGCACCTCGGAGCACCCGCCAAGGGCGGCACTAAATGCGAACGAAACACCCGCGTTCGGAGCACCGCTGGTCGCCGGTCAAGCTCGCTTGCGGCCTTCAGTAGACGAGCCGCGGCTTGTTGACGACTAGGCGTGTAGCGGTAGAGCGGGCCTTTCGGCGCCGCGCCCAGATGGAATCCGAGATAGAGGAAGCCGCAAGGCTCCGGTTCTATCAGTCGATCGGGTTTTGAAATAATCATAAAGAACCTCCGTAATGAGTGAGCGCTCACTCATCATAGCTGAGTGGTCGCTCACTCAGCTATGATCGTCGCATGGAGCAACCCTTGCCAATGCGGGATCGCATCGCGGGAGCAGCGTTGGAATGCATGCGTGAATACGGCGTCCGGGGTACGACAACAAAGGTCATCGCGCGTCGGGCCGGGGTGGCCGAAGGCAGCATCTATAACCACTTCGCGACCCGTTCCGAACTCATCATCGAGGCATTCGGGCTCGCGACGAGCGACATGCGCCGCCGCGCTCAATCCCTTGGGAACTTGGTCGGCACGAAGACCGTCGAAGAAAACCTTGTCACCCTCATGGGAAGCATCGTTGAATTCCTCCGCGAGATTTCCCCGATCGCCGGTTCCATCCTTGGCGACTCTGAACTCCGATCCTGGTTCGCAAACGGAACAGTAGCCGATTCGCACGGAGAGCCCTTGAGCCCACTGACCGGCGTGACGGAGCTCAGCGACTACCTCGAGTGCGAGCATCAGCAGGGCCGCATCGCAAAGCAACTCCCCTGGCGGACCTGCGCATCGGTTCTCATCGGCGCGTGCCTACAGTACGTCT
Organism: Beutenbergiaceae bacterium; assembly: GCA_035301585.1. Lineage (GTDB taxonomy): Bacteria > Actinomycetota > Actinomycetes > Actinomycetales > Beutenbergiaceae > HY158. The sequence goes on from DATGUB010000024.1 coordinate 94,203, forward strand.
ATCTTGAGCAGCTGTCGCCTTCAGGGATCGCCGAGATGCGGTCCAGCGGGGGAAAATCGCCGGCGGAATACGCGCGCGAGGTGGTGCGCATCGTGTTGAACGGCTAGCGAGCTCTGCCGGGCCGATCAGCACGGGCCCTGCTACGAATCTTGAGTGGAGCTAACGGGATTCGAACCCGTGACCTTCTCGTTGCGAACGAGACGCGCTACCAACTGCGCCATAGCCCCAAGGCATTGAAATGCTATCACTGCAAGCGCCGAGTTTCGAACCCTGAACGCCGAACTTCACCGCTCTAGCGGTGCGATTTATCCCACAGCGCGGCGGCGAGCGAGGATTTCTTGCACGTTGAGGCTGCCGGTCGCGGCTTCCGGCTCTTCGGCGGACTCGGCTGCCGGTGCAGCCTCAGAGGCGACATCGGTGGAGCGGGAATCCGTAAGGCCGGGAATCTTGCCAGGGGCACGCTCTGCTTCGGCGGGCACCTCAGGAGCAACTTCAGCAGTCTGAGGTGCAGCGGTACCGGCCGAGCCGGGCGCATCCGCGGCGGGGGAATCAGCGGCAGCAGACCCCGCGGCGACGGGCGCGGCATAGGGCTCCGCGAGCTTGCGGCGCACCTCAGCCTTCAGTGTGTAGGCGGGCGGAGGAACGGGAACGGGAGTCCACGAGCTCTGCGCTTCGTCGACTTTCGCGGGGTCGACGTCGACCCGGAGGCTCGAGGAAGGCTCGATCATGTCGACCGTCGGCATTTCTTCGGCAGGGGCGTCGCTCGATGTGGTTTCGGCATCGGCGGAGTTCTTCACAGCAGATTCCCCGGTGCCGGCCCGCCGGCTTGCCTTCAGCTTCGCGGCGACGCCCTCCCCCGGGTAGATACCTGCGCGGGCCTCCGCGACCCGGACGCGTTCGGCGAGCTCGGCATCCGCCTTCGCGCCAGCTGCGGCAGCTCGGCGGCCGAGTTCGATGACGCCCACGGTGACCGCGGTGAGGAGCGCCGGCACGACCCAGGCCAGGCTCACTGTCGCGGTAAGGATCCACCCTGAAATCGTCAGGGCACCCAGAACGCTGAACAGGAGCATCCGACGCTTGGCTGCGGCCACACGTCTGCTCGCCGCAGCAGCCCGGGCGGCACGCGCAGCAGCCACGCGGCGAGCGTCAGCAGCAGCGAGTTTGCGGGCCACGGGGGTGTTCATGGGGTGCTCCGATTTCCGAGGGGGGTGTAAATACGTCCGTGCTGCAGAGACCTCTGTTGGTGGTTTCTGCCCCGCCGTCGCGATGATCTGCAGATTCCCGGAAAACCGGTCCTCGATCCGAGCATCTGCCACCACCTGCGCCGAACGAATCAGCGACGGAAGGAAGTACACAAAGAACAGTGTGAGTATCGCCAACAATATGTAGCCGTCGAATCCCACGCCTTGACCGTAGAACGGGATGGGACTCTCATCGGTTAAGCGTTCGGCGTGTCGGCGCAGTTGCCAGAAAAAATCTCCGCAATCCGCCGCTTTCACCGCCGTTTTCGACAGCGACCACGAGGAGTGGGCGGTTCAGGCAGGCCACACCTTGTCGACGAGCGAACTCGTCTCCTCCGTGACGAGCGCGAACGAGCGGTGGTCCCGCCAGGCGCCGTCGATGAAGATGTACTTCTCCCGCACGCCCTCTTCCCGGAACCCGAGCTTCTCCACCACCCGCAGACTCGCCGAGTTCTCGGGGCGGAT
>DATGUB010000025.1:0-8161 GCA_035301585.1 Beutenbergiaceae bacterium
ATCCCGCGGTCGTGAGGACCCGCTCGCCGCGGATGACCACCTCATAGTTCACTTCTGCTCCTGTTGTACGTAGTCGGCAACGATCTGCTCGCCTAACTTTTCCAGCAACGGCCCCGCCGCGCTCATCGCGACCTGCGGGTCGGGTTCGATGTCGAGGATCTGGTAGCGATCCTCGATCCCCGCTGAGCGCACCTGGTCCCGGGTGAGGTTGGTACGGCCGGCGACGGCGATCGTGCGTGCCCCCGCCCGCGCGGCCGCCTCCGCCACCCCGACCGGGGTTTTGCCGTGCAGCGACTGTTCGTCGAGGCTGCCCTCGCCGGTGATGACGAGGTCGGCGCCGGCGACCTTCTCAGCAAAATTCGTGAGTTCTAAGACGACGTCGACGCCGGCTTCTCGGTGCGCGCCCAGGAGGGCAATGGCGGCATACCCTACTCCCCCGGCGGCGCCCGCGCCTGGGGCCCGCGCGTCGCTCTCCTCGACTCCCCCAGCCTCGCGCAGAATCCGCTCCCACGTTGCCAGAGCGGCGTCCAGTTCCGCCACGGTCTGCGGCGTAGCACCCTTTTGGGGGCCGTAGACCGCGGCGGCACCGGTCTCCCCCAGGAGGGGGTTGTTGACGTCTGCGGCGAGCACGAAATCTGTTTGCCGCACCGCAGGGTGAAGCGCGTCGAGATCGACACGCCCGAGCTCCGCGAGCGATATCCCCCCGCTCGCGAGCCGGTTGCCCGATGCATCGTAGAGGTTCGCGCCGAGGCCTTCCATCATTCCCGCGCCGCCGTCGGTCGAGGCGCTGCCGCCCACGCCGAGGATGACCCGGCGAGCACCGGCGTCCAGGGCGTGGGCGATGAGCTCCCCCGTCCCGCGGGAGGTGGAGTTCCTTGCATCGAGGTCCGTACCATTCGTCATTGCAAGCCCCGAGGCGAGGGCCATTTCAACCACCGCCGTGCCCGTACCCGCGTCAACGGCGTATTGCGCGCGGACCTGGGTTCCCAAGGGGCCGGTAACGGCCACCTCGACGGCGTCGTAGCCGGCGGCGAGCGCCGCATCGACGGTACCTTCCCCGCCATCGGCCATCGGCACCGTGGTCACGCGCACGCCAGCGGCGCGGAACGGTGTGGCGAGATGGTCGGCGGCTTCGGCAGCGGTGAGCGAGCCTTTGAACTTATCGGGTGCAATAACGACGTGCATGGCTCTAGTCAAGCAGAGCCAACGCGGTGGGTGCGTCGTCGGCGGAGATCGCGAGCGCCTCGAACTCGTTGACGCCGGCGAGCTCGGCGGCGCCCATCGAAATGTTCGTCACGCGTTCCAAGATCACCTCCACGACGACGGGAACCTGGAACTCCTCCGCCATTCCCTCCGCCTTTGCGAAGGATTCGTAGAGGTCCTCGGGGTCGGTCACTCGGATCGCTTTGCAGCCGAGCCCCTCGGCGACCTTCACGTGGTCCACCCCGTATCCGCCCATTTCGGGTGAGTTGATGTTCTCGAACGAGAGTTGGACGTGATAGTCCATGTCGAAGGCGCGTTGGGACTGGCGGATGAGGCCGAGGTAGGAGTTGTTCACCACGACGTGCACGTAGGGGATGTTGAACTGCGCGCCGACGGCGAGTTCTTCGATCATGAACTGGAAGTCGTAGTCTCCCGAGAGTGCGACGACCTTCTCATCCGGCACGGCCGTTGCCACGCCGAGCGCGGCGGGACCGGTCCAGCCCAGCGGGCCAGCTTGCCCGGCGTTGATCCAGTGCCGCGGCTTGTAGACGTGCAGGAACTGCGCACCCGCGATCTGGGAGAGGCCGATCGTGGTGACGTACCGGGTGTCGGCGTTGAACGCCTTGTTCATCTCCTGGTACACCCGCTGGGGTTTGATCGGCACCTCGGTGAAGTGGGTCTTGCGCAGCATCGTCTTCTTGCGTTCGGCGCATTCGGCGACCCAGCCGGAGTAGTCCGGCAGTTCACCGGCGGCCTTGCGTTCTTTCGCCACCTCGATGAACGCTTCGAGCGCGGCGCGCGCGTCCGAGGTGATCCCGTAATCCGGGGCGAAGACGCGGCCGATCTGTGTGGGTTCGATGTCGACGTGGATGAACGTGCGGCCTTGAGTGTAGGTGTCCACGTTCCCGGTGTGGCGGTTCGCCCACCGGTTGCCGATCCCGAGAACGAAGTCGGACTCGAGGTAGCTCGCATTCCCATACTGGTGGGACGTCTGCAGCCCGACCATCCCGATCATCAGCGGGTGGTCATCGGGGATGGCGCCCCAGCCCATGAGGGTCGGGATCACCGGGACGCCGGTGAGTTCGGCGAACTCTACGAGTTGCTCCTCCCCGACCGCGTTGAAGATTCCACCCCCCGCGATGATGACGGGTTTCTCCGCGGCGAGCAGCATGTCCAGCGCCTTCTCCGCTTGGCCGCGGGTCGCGGCGGGTTTGGCGATGGGCATCGGCTCGTAGGCATCGATGTCGAACTCGATCTCGGTCATCTGCACATCGAGTGGCAGGTCGATGAGTACCGGGCCGGGGCGCCCCGAACGCATCTCGTGGAAGGCGCGTTGGAACACCTGTGGCACTTGGCCCGCTTCCAGGACCGTCTTCGCGAATTTCGTCACGGGCGCGGCGATCGAGGCGATGTCGACCGCCTGAAAGTCTTCCTTATCGAGTTTCGCCACCGGGGCCTGCCCCGTGATGCACAGCATCGGGATCGAATCCGCCCACGCGGCGTACAGCCCGGTGATCATGTCCGTTCCTGCGGGCCCGGAGGTGCCTACGCACACCCCGATGTTCCCCGGATGGGTCCGGGAGTAACCGTCAGCCATGTGGGAAGCGCCCTCGACGTGGCGGGCGAGCACATGCGTGATCCCGCCGTGCTCACGCATCGCCGAGTAGAACGGGTTGATCGCGGCGCCGGGTAGGCCGAATGCCTTGGTCGCACCTTCTTTTGCCAGGATCGCCACAGCGGCGTCAACAGCGCGCATACGTGCCATCGTCCTAGCCTCCTTACCAGTAGTCGTGCCGCAAGCGGCGGGTCAGTCGTTCTTGCCGGCGAGCCGCGCAGTGGTGCGGAACAGGCCGGAGTGGTCGAGATCGCCGTCGCCCTGGGCGCGGGCGGCAGCCATGAGTTCCGCGATGGTCGCGCCGACGGGCAGGGGAATGCCCGCTTCGCGTGCGGCGGAGGTGACGATGCCCATGTCCTTGTGGTGCAGGTCGATGCGGAACCCGGGGGCGAAGTCGCGGTCGAGGACCTTCTGTGCTTTCTGGTTGAGCACGGCCGATCCGGCGAGTCCGCCACCGAGCACCTCGATCGCCGCGGGCAGGTCCACGCCGTAGGCCTCGAGGAAGATGACGGCTTCAGAGAGTGCTTGGATGTTCGTCGCCACGATGAGTTGGTTCGCGGCCTTCACCGTCTGCCCCGAACCGGCCGGCCCCACGTGCACGATCGTCTTACCGACGGTGTCGAAGATGGGCTTCGCTTCGTCGAAGTCCGCCGCGTCCCCACCGACCATGATGGACAACGCGGCGTTGATCGCGCCGGGTTCCCCGCCGGAGACCGGCGCATCCAGCATGCGGAAGCCCTTGTCGCGGGCTTCGGCGGCGAGGTCCACGGCGACGTCGGGGCGGATCGAGGAGAAGTCGATGATGAGCGCCCCGGCCTTGGCGTGGGCGAACACCCCGTCCTCCTCGTCGCGCAGGACGCCGGCGACGTCCGGGGAATCGGGGACCATGATCGCGATGACGTCGGCGTCGGCGACGGCGTCGGCGATGCTGTCGGAGGATTTGCCACCCGCGGCGAGGAGGTCGTCATATTTCGGACTGCGGTTGCGCCCGGTGACGTGGTATCCCGCATTCTGCAGGTGTACCGCCATGGGTGAGCCCATGATGCCGAGTCCGATGAAAGCAATGTTTGTCATTTACTCATGTCCTTCTCTACTAGTTGCGCCCACGCTCGTGCGCAGGCAGCCAGGCAAATGGGTCAGCGGCGGATTCGTCGGTGGCGGGCTTGTACTCCAGCCCGATCCATCCCTCGTAACCGCCGCCGGTGAGGTCGGAGATCCACCGGGCGACGGGCAACTCCCCTGTGCCGGGTTGATCCCGCCCGGGCGCGTCGGCGATCTGGACGTGGGCGATCCGCTCGGAGTAGGCCTCGCGCGCCGCGTCGACGTCGTCACCGTTGACCGCGAGGTGGAAGACGTCGAAAAGGAGCCCGATGTTCTCCTCGCCCGCCCGGTCGATCGCCGCGACCGCGTCGGCCGCGGTTTTGAGCGGATAAGCGGGCGCGCCGCTCACGGGCTCCACGAGCACGGTGCCCCCGATCCGGGCCACCGCCTGGGCCGCGAGCGCGAGGTTCTCCGCCCCGAGTTCATCCTGCTCCGCGGGCGCGGCTCCCTCGACTCGGTTGCCGTACAACGCGTTGAAGTCCGAGCATCCGGTGGCTTCCCCGATCCGGGTGACGACGTCGAGGTTGTCGCGGAACTCTTGGCTGCGAGCGGGCCAGGAGACCAGACCCCGATCCCCACCGGGCATGTCCCCGGCGTTGAAGTTCAGGCCGGTGAGCTCGACCCCCGCATCCTTGATCGCGCCGACGAACGCGTCCACCTCATCCTGCTCGGGCGTTGAGGTGGCGAACGGCCACCAGAACTCCACGCCGTCGAAACCCGCGGCGCGAGCAGCCCTCGGGCGTTCCAGCAATGGGATATCGGTGAGCAGAATTGAGCAGTTCACGGTGTATCGAGGCTGAGTCACACCTTCTCCTTCTCGTTGGTCTGTGCGCCGCGCGGCTCTCGCCGCCCCACAGCGCCACTTTCGCAATCCGGAATAGTAGTTCTGTTATATGAAATCTTAGCGACTGCGCGGGGCGGCGTCAAGCGCGCTCTTCTCGCGCGGCGGCACCTGCGCCCGCCCTTCTCTTTCCACGGCCGGTCCGCGGCCCTCGCTCAGTTGCGGCGCTCGAAGAGCTCCCCTCGCGAGGGGATCAGTGGTGGAATGATGGCAAGGCGAGGAGGAGATATGGGAGACGAGATCAGCTCACGCTCTTTCACCCGCGAACAGCGGGTGAAATATCGGCACAAGGTGCGAAGGTGCCTCGATGTCTTCGCCGAGATGCTCGCGCATCACAAGTTCGAGGAGAGCGCCTCCCTCACCGGGCTGGAGATCGAACTCAACCTTGTGAACTTCGATGGCCTACCGGCAATGAAGAACGCACAAGTATTAGAGGCGATCGCGGATCCCGCCTTTCAAACAGAACTGGCGAAGTACAACATCGAGCTCAACGTGCCCCCGGCCCCGATGCCGGGCAACGCCGTCTTCACCCTCGAGAACAACCTGCGCGCTGCCTTGGACCACGCCGATGAGCGGGCGCGCTCGGGTGGTAGCGCGATCGCGATGATCGGCATCCTGCCCACCTTGCGGCCCGAACACCTCACGGGTGATTGGATGAGCGCCAACCCCCGCTATCAGGCCCTCGAAGAGGCCGTCTTCGCTGCGCGGAGGGAGGATATCGAGCTGGATATCTCCGGCCCGGAGCCGCTGCAGATGTATACCTCCACCATCGCGCCGGAATCGGCGTGCACCTCGGTACAGTTGCACCTGCAGGTCTCCCCCACCGATTTCGCTCCGGCGTGGAACGCCGCGCAGCTCCTTGTGGGCCCGCAGCTCGCGCTCGGCGCGAACTCCCCTTACCTGTTCGGGCACCGGCTCTGGGCGGAGACTCGGATCGAACTGTTCCTGCAGGCCACCGACACGCGCTCCCCCGAACTGCGCAACCAAGGGGTGCGCCCGCCCGTGTTCTTCGGAGATAACTGGATCACCTCGATCTTCGATCTGTTCGAGGAGAACGTGAGCTTCTTCCCGGCGCTGCTGCCCGAATGCACCGATGAGGACCCGGAAGCGGAGCTCGCCGCCGGCCGCACCCCGCGGCTACAGGAGTTGCGCTTGCACAACGGAACGATCTATCGCTGGAACCGGCCGATCTACGACGTCGTCGACGGCAAACCCCACCTGCGAGTGGAGAACCGGGTGTTGCCCGCCGGGCCGACCGTTGCCGACACGATCGCCAACGCAGCGTTCTACTACGGTGCGATGGAGATGCTCGCCGCTGAGGACCGCCCGACGTGGACGAGGATGTCCTTCGCGGCCGCTGAGGAGAACTTCACCGCCGGTGCGCGCGACGGCGTCGAGGCAACGATGTATTGGCCCGGGTACGGCTCCGTGCCGTGGGACGAACTGGTCCTGCGGCACCTGCTGCCCCTCGCCGCGGAGGGGCTCACCCGCCGGAAGGTCTCCCAGGACGTCATCGATCACTACTTGCAGATCATCGAGACGCGCTGCAAACTCCGCAGGAACGGGGCCGCGTGGCAGGTAGAGACGGTCGAGGCGCTCGAAGGGGGCGGAATGAACCGAGAGGCGGCGTTGCACAAGATGCTCGAGCTCTACCTCGAGCGGATGCACTCGAACGAGCCGGTTCACACGTGGGACCTGCCGACCTGAGGCCCCCGCCTCCGCCCAGGGCGGCCCGGGCGAGGGCGGGGAGTCGGCTGCGCGGGAACGGCGGGTGCGTGTTGCTCAGGGAGCGATGAGCTCCTCGAGCTGATCGACCTGCACCGCGACCTCGTCCTGCGAGATCGCACCGCAATGCAGCCCGCGGCGCAGGAAGTCCGCGAGCGCGCGGGCTGTCGCCGGCTCGTCCATGATCTCCGCGGTGCCCTCGCCCAGGTAGGCGGCGAGGCGCATGTTCGCATTCTCCAGCGAGGCCCGGAAGAACGCGAAGGTCGCGGCGTACCGGCTGGGAAGCTGGGCGGGATGCAGATCCCAACCCTGATAGAACCCCCGCTGCAGGGAACGGGTGACGAGCCGCCCGTGCAACTGCCAGGCCTCATCGCGGCCCTCCCCGACGGGCATGATGTTGGTGGAACCGTCGCTCAGTCGCACGCCGGTGCCTGCGGCGGAGGCCTGCATGACGGCCTTGGCGAAGTCCGCGGACGGGTGCTCCAGCGACTGGTACGCCGCCGCGATGCCCACCGATGCGGAGTAGTCGTAGGTGCCATAGGGCATCCCGGTGATGCGGCCCTGCCCAGCGGCGATCATCGGCCCGATCGGCGAACGGCCATCGATGCCGAGGATTGCTTGCGGGGTTTCGATCTGGATCTCGAACGTGAGCCGCCCCGCGGGGAGGCCGAACTTCTCCTCCAGCCCTTCCAGGAACAGCACCATCGCTTCGATCTGAGCGACGTGGGTGACCATCGGCAGGGTGAGGATGAGGTTCTCGGGTAGGCCGTGGGGCAGAAGGTGCTCGAGAAAGAGCTCCACCGTCCGCAGCCCGCGTTCACGGGTGCGCGGTTCGAACGCCTTGAACCGAATGCCGACGAACGGCGGGGCGAGCCCGTCCGCCCCGGCCTGTCCGAGGTGGTTGGCCGCGGCGATGACGGCGGCGTCCTCGTCTTCATCGGGGTGCGCTCCGTAGCCATCCTCGAAGTCCAGGCGCAGATCCTCGATCGGTTCGGTCGCGAGTTTAGCTTCCACCTTATCGGCGATAAGCTGCGCTTCCTTCGGGTCTCGCACGAGGCCGTGCACGCCGAGCAGGTGGCTCATCCCGCCGGCCTCGTTGACCGCGTCGAGCGCGATCTGCCCCCACTGCGCGGGGGTCTGCGGCGTGTACTTATCCCCACGCAGGTATACCGAGTGGATCGGCTGGCGCGAGCCGTCATCCTGGGGGTAGTAGCGGGCCGCGGCCTCGTCAGCGGGGCGCAGGAGTTCTTCGATCTGGTTTCGCAACGGCGAGTTGTACAGCATGCTCACGCGTCCCCCGCTCCCAGTGGCAGGCTTCCGGTGAGGGGCTGCGGCTCACCGTTGGCTTCCCGTTCGGCGCGGACCACCTCGGCGACCGCGGCCGCCACGGCCTTCGAGACCCCGGTGTCGAAGACCGACGGCACGATGTAGGAGGGGTTGCGTTTCGAGGAGTCCACGACGCTCGCGATCGCGACTGCGCTCGCGCGCATGACGTCGTCGGAAATGGACGTCGCCCGCGCGTCGAGGAGCCCGCGGAAGAGGCCGGGGAACGCGAGCACGTTGTTGATCTGGTTGGGGTAGTCCGAACGGCCGGTCGCGACGACGGCGGCGTGTTGGGCGGCCGCGAGCGGGTCCACCTCCGGGGTCGGGTTGGCGAGCGCGAACACGATCGCGTC
>DATGUB010000026.1:0-20555 GCA_035301585.1 Beutenbergiaceae bacterium
CGCGCAGGCGAGGAGCACCGGGGCGATCGCGGCCCAGGGGAGGCTCGGGGCGATCGCGACGATGATGACGTTGAGCGCGCCGGCGGCGACCGCGAGCGGGATCGCCGTGCCGACAAGGACGCCCCGGGAGACCCGGTCGGCCAGGCGGCCGGAAAGGAATGAGCCCGTCATCGTGCCTGCGATGAGGGGGAGGAACAACTTCCAAAAGTCTTGTTCACCCTGTCCGAGCAGGTCCATGACGATGATCGGCGCGCCGACGATATAGATGAAGTAGCCGGCGAAGCACATGGACATCGTCAGCGCGAGGCGAATCATCGCTGGACGGGTGCCCACCTCGATGAGGGCACGCAGGATGCTGCCGAGGTGCAGGGACTGGCGATTTTCGGGCAGATGGGTTTCTGGGAGCAGGATCGCGACGGCGACGATGAGCAGCACGCCGTACCCGGCGACGGCCCAGAAGATCAGCGACCACTGCCCGACCGTGAGGAGCCACCCCCCGACGATGGGCGCGATCGCGGGGGCGATGGAGAAGATCATCATCACCTGGCTCATGAGTTTCTGCGCCTGCGCGCCGGCGAACAGATCCCGAATCACCACCCGGGAGACGATCGTCGCGGCGCCGGCGAACATCCCTTGCAACAGCCGGGCAACCACGAGCCACCCGAGGTGCGGAGCGAGGGCGGCGAGCACGTTCGCCGCCGCGAAACCGGCGAGGCCGGCGATCATCACGGGTTTGCGGCCGACGGCGTCGGCGAGCGGGCCGTGGAAGATGCTCATCACCGCGAACGCGACCATGTACGCACTCGTGACTTGTTGCATCGCGGTCGCGTCGACGTCGAACTCCTCACCGATGATGCCGAACGCGGGAAACACCGTGTCGATCGCGAAGGGACCGATCATTGCCAGGCCCGCCAGGACGAGCGTGATGAGCAATCCGGCTCGGTGGGGTTGCTGGGCGTGCACACTCACATCTTAGTGATGTTTCACTATCTGCAACTTTTTAATTGCGGGGGGCCGCCTCGCGCACCCCCGGTGCGAACATCAGGCCTCTTCGCGGCGCAGTTCTTTCGCGGCGGCGATATCCGCGCGTCGCTTCGCCTCGTCTTTACGGATCTTGGCATCGTCGCGAACGGGAAGTTGGATCTGGCTTTCGGAAGGGAAGCCGGCGAGCAGCTCCCGGGCGCGTTCGAGTTCGGCGTCCACTTCCGCGCCCAGGAGCAGAGCGAGGTTGGTGATCCATAACCAGAAAAGGAACACGATCACCCCGGCGAGTGCCCCATAGGTTTTCGCGTAGTTGGCGACGTTCGCGACGTAGAATCCGAAACCCACCGATGCGAGGATCCACACGACGATGGCGAAGGCCGCCCCCACGCTGAGCCACCGGAATTTCGGCTGTTTAACGTTCGGGGTGGCGTAGTATAAGGTCGCGACGATGATCGTCACGAGCACGAGGGCCAGGGGCCATTTCGCTATGTTCCACGCGGTGATGACGGCGGAGCCCAGGCCGATCGCCTCGCCGATCGCCCGCGCGACTCCCCCCGATAGGAGCGCCATGAGCGCGACGATGACGATGAGGAGAAGAACGATGAGCGTGATGAGGAGCATCAGCGGGCGCAGTTTCCAGATCGGGCGGCCTTCTTCGATCGCGTAGATCCGGTTCATCGCGCGGCTGAAGGCCGTGACGTACCCGGAGGCCGACCACAGCGCGACGATCACGCCGGTGATGAGGGCGATACCCGCCCCGGGGGCGGAGGAGAGCGTCTTGATCACCGAGAGCACCGTTTGGGCCCCCGAAGAACCCAGCACATCGTTCACGATCGGCTCGATCGCCGCGACGGTTTTGTCTTCTTGGCCGATCACTCCAAGGAGTGAGAACACCGCCAGGAGGGCCGGGAAGATCGCGAGGACCGCGAAATACGTCAATCCCGCCGCAAGGTCGATGCAGTGATCAGTGAGGAACTCTCGGATCGCTCGCCCGGCGATGTACTTCCAGCCCGAGGCGGGCACTTTCGCTGGGGAACCTGGTGCGCGGGACCGCTTCCTGGCCATCAACGCCGCCTCCTGCTCGAGAACATGAGGGCAACGCCGGTGAGGAACCCGAGCGCAAGACCGGCGACGGCCAGCCCCTCTGGACTCGCCACCCGCTGGAGGCGTTTCTTCGCCTGCTGCGCGGGCAAGTCGAGCCGGCTTCGCAGAGCGGCCACGGTACGGCCGAGTTCTTCCCGGTGCTCGGCGATCTCCGCCTCGACTTCCCCCGGCGCGCGGGGCTCATCAGCGGAAGTATCCGGGTTCTGCTTATGTGCGCTCATGGGTGCCGCGCTCCTTCACCTCGGTCACGTCCTGTTTCAAACTGTCCAGGGTTCGGCGCGGAGCGAAGGAGCCGGCGGCCTTCACCTTCGATTTGGCGAAGAGGGCCGAGGTACCCGCGATGGCGAGCACGACAGCCGCTACGATGAGCGCCGCGAGCCAGAGGGGCAGCACTAACGACAATGCCGCGATGGCCGCCGTGAGAAGCCCCGCGAATCCGAACAAGGCGAGCACTCCGCTCGCTCCGAACATACCGACGCCCAGACCCGCGCTAGTGGATTTACTCCGTAGTTCTGCCTGCGCCAGGCGGATCTCATCGCGCACCAATTCCGCCGTTTGCTCACTTAGCCGGGCGAGCAATCGGCTCGTGGAAAGACTCTCGGGCACTTGCTGCGATCGATTCATGATCTACTCCCTCATCGGGTGGAACCCGGTGTGATCACGTCAGAGTAGAGCGAGCTTCTGCCGGTGGCAACGGGGTAGCCATTTGAATGACAACCTGATTGTCTGGCCTGATCCTGCGGGCCGAGGAGCGCCGCTGACAGGTAGGGAGAAGAGCCATGAGCGATAAGTTGTGGACCTTGGGAACGGCCGGCGCGGCTGCCCTTGGGGTAGCGATTGCGAACAAGGCGAGCAAAGGGGTGTGGAAGAAGGCCACCGGTGGTTCGGTGGCGGACGACCCGCAGGACCCGGCGACGGGCTGGGGGAAGGCGGTCGCGTACGCGATGCTCTCCGGCGCGCTGGTGCAAGTCGTGCGGATGGTGATCACCCGGCAGGCAACGCGCACATATATCAACGCTACCGGCCACCGGCCGGATGAGTGAGGGGGCTGTGGGCTCCCCCGGTTGGACTCGAACCAACAACCGCCCGATTAACAGTCGGGTGCTCTGCCATTGAGCTACGGGGGAATGACCTCTGCAATCATACACAGAACTCCGCCGATGGGAAAAACCTCGGCGGTGGGTAACATCACACCGCGAGATGTGCCCTTAGATTCCGACGAACTCCCACAATTTTTGCTCCAGCTCCGCGATCTGATTCTCCAGGTCAGGGGTGGACTGGAGGGCGGTATCGGAACTGATCTGAGAGATGAGTTCTCCGGTGGGGGTACGCCGCAGCGCGCCGCGTAGTTCCCCGCCGGGAACCGGGAGGGTCTCGGAGTAGACGACGGAGGCATCCACTCGTTCTTTGAAGATGCGCGGGAAGGTGATCGGGGATTCATCCACGGTCTTCAACCGGGTCGGGCGGGATCCGTCGACCCACGTGACGGTCATGATGTGCCGTTCGCCGTCCCACTCGCCGGTGGCGACCTCATGCCAGGGCCGCTCGACCTTCACCTCTCCCCCGGGCTCGACGATCGCGAAGGCGGTCGCGGTGATGAGGACCCACGAGTCGTCACTGAGGAGTTCCTCCGCGAGCAGTTTCCCTCGGACGGCCCTGCGGACGGGGCGGGGCGCCTTGTTTCGTGCCATGCCGATAATTCTAGGTCAGCACCGGCCCGCAGTTACTTCACGCTGCCGGCGGTCAGGCCACCGACGAGGCGCTTCTCGATGAGCATGAACAGGATAATGACCGGCACGATCGCCACGATCGAGACCCCGAACACGTAATGCCACGAAGTTTCGTACTGGCCGACGAACTTCGTCAGCGCAACCGACATCGGCTGGTTGCCCGCGGTCTGCATGATGACCAGGGAGGCGGCGAACTCGTTCCAGGCGGCGACGAACGCGAAGACGATCGCCGTGACCACGCCGGGCCACACGAGCGGTAGGTTCACTTTGAACAGCACCTGCAGCCGGCCCGCGCCATCGAGTTGGGCAGCCTCGTCGACTTCGGCGGGGATGCCTGCGAAGAAGCTGTGCATGATCCACGTGGCGAACGAGAGGTTGAACGCCGCGTTCACCAGGATCATCGCCGCCCAGGTGTCGATGATCCCGAAGGCGATGAACTCCCGGAACAGCCCGGAGGTGAGCACTGCGGGCTGGAGCATCTGGGTGACGATGACGAGGAAGAGGAACACCATCCGCCCAGGGAAGCGGAACCGCGCGGTGTAATACGCCGCAGGTAGCGAAACCAGCACGACGAGCAGCGTCGCTCCGCTCGCGATGATGATCGTGGAGATGAGGTTCTGCAGCAGCGGCGTTTCCGGGGTCGACCACATCGTGAGGTAGTTTTCCCAGTGCCACTCCTGTGGGAGGAACGTCGGGCTGACCGACCGGATCTGCGCCTTGGTTTTCACCGATCCGAAGAACATGATCGTGTACGGGGCGATGAACACCGCGAGCACGATGAAACCCGCGAGCATGCGCAAGCCGACCCGGCCCGCGGAAACCCGGTCTTCGGTATAGCGCCGGCGCGCGATCGCGGTCATGCGTCGACCTCTTGCATCGGTTTGACGACCTTGACGTAGATGGCGACGATGCCAATGACGATGAGGAAGCCGACGACGGAAAGGGCGCTGGCGACGTCGAGCTTGTGTTGGTTCTGGATGTATTTGAAGATCATCGTGATGATCGTGTCCGCGTCGTAGCCGGGGATGGAGCCGGTCATCACCTTGAGGATCGGGAGGTTGTTGAACACGTTGATGATGTTGATGAGCACCGCAACCGCGATCGCGGGGCGAAGCATCGGCAGGATGATCTGCCAGTACCTGCGCGGGGGGCTGGCCCCGTCCATGTCCGCAGCTTCGAGGACGTCCTTCGGCACCGCCTGCAACCCGGCGAGCACCGTGTAGGTGGTGAACGGCAGGGAGACGAAGATGGCGATGACGATCGACCACGCGAAAGCGGTCGAGGCGTTCCGGGTCCACCCGTAACCTTCCGGTGTGGAGATGAAGCCGAGGTCCACGAGTGCCTTGTTGATCACCCCGAAATAGGGTTCCAGCCCGTAGTAGAACACCATTGTCGTCATGACGACGGAGGCGGCCCAGGGGATGATCACCACCATCCGCACGAGCTTCCGCCCGGGGAACGCCTTGTTGAGGATCTGGGCGAGAGCGAGGGAGATGATCACGGTGAAGAACACGACCGCGACGACCCACCAGATGGTGCGGAAGAAGATCGGCCAGAAATAGGCGAAGCCGAACACCTCGGCGTAGTTCGCCATCCCCACTCCCCCGCGGTCGACCCCGCTCTGGGAGATATCGCGCGTGGAGTTGTAGAACATCACCGCGGCGGGGAACAGCACCACCCCGAAGATGAGCACCAGGGAGGGTGCGATCCACGGCAGGGCCATCAGGGTGTCTTTCACCCTGGGGCGGGGGCGATCTTGTACCGCCCCCGCCACGGGAGTCTTGTTGCTCATGTGCATTTACTTCTCAGCGGCGGGGTACCCGTTTCCTAACTTCCGTCGACTTGCGCCTGGATTTCGGCGAGCACGTCAGCGGCGTCCTTGGTCTGCAGCTGCCCGAAAAGGGACTTGAACGCCCCGTCGGTCGCCGACCACTTCGGGTTGGTGCTCGGGTAGAACTGGGCGTCGGGGAGCACCTCGAGGAACGGTTGGAGATCCTCGTCGTCATTGAGCTCCTCCGAGCCGGAGATCGTCGTCGGCAGGAAGTTCTCCGCCTCGACCCAGGGCACGTAGTTCTCCGCGCGGAAGTAGTAGTCGAAGAATTTCGTGATCGCTTCCTGCTTGGATTCGTCGTTCTTGAACGCCATCAGGTGGTCCGATACGCCCAGGGTGAAGGCGCTGCCGTCCTTGGTGGGGATAGGCACGATTTCGTAGTTGAGATCGGGATTGTTCTCCTCGATCTGCCCGACCGTCGGTGGGAGTCCCACCTGCATGCCGATCTTGCCTTGCACGAAGATGTCCATGAGCGGACTGCGCTGGCTCGAGCCCGGGTCGGACTGGGTCGCCCCTTCGTCGATCATCTCCTTGATCTGCTCCGCGGCCGCGAGGTTCTCCGGGGTTTCGATGGTGATCTCTTCGGAATCACCGAAGGTGCCACCGCCGCCCCAGAACCACACCGCGGCCTCCGCCTGGGCTTCTTCGGATCCCAGCGGCATGCCGTAGCCGGCGACCCCGTCGCCGAGGTCGGAGATCTTCTTCGCCGATTCCAAGAGCTCATCCCAGTTGCTCGGCACCTCGGCACCGGCTTCCTCGAGTAAGTCGGTGTTGACGAAGAGGGCGCGGGCGGAGGCGATCAGGGGCAGGCCGTAGACGTCGTCGCCGATGGCGGCGTTCTCGAGGAAGGAGTCCTGGAAGTCGGAGAAGGTCTCCTCACTGGTCACTTCGTCGGCGGTGTAGAGCAGCCCGTCGTCAGCGAATCCTGCGAAGGGTCCGCCGTTGTAGATATCCGGGGCCTGATTTCCTTGGACCTTGGTGGCGATGACGCTTTCGAGGTTGTCCCACGATTGCACTTCGAGCTTGACGGTGATGTCGTCATTCTCCTCCTCGAAGCCGTCGATCACCTCCTCCCAGAGCGCCTGGGTGTTGTCGGAGTAGCTCGGCACCAGGAGGTCGAGGGTCGTTGCGCCCCCACCTTCCTCATCCTCGGCTCCGCCGCCCTCGGGGGAGTCGCTGAAACCGCACGAGGCGAGCGTGAGCGCGAGCGCCGACGCCGTCGTGATCGTGGCTGCGAAACGGGTCCTGATTTTCATAACGGTCCTTCACCTTTGAGGAGGCCTCGCCGCCCGGAGCTGCCCGGGCCGCGCTGTGAAACACGAGTGATTGAACCTGATCGCTCCACCGGCGGAACGATCAGCTGCAATCCCGCTGTGTTCCTGAGTTTTATAGAGCGCCCTAACAATTGTCAAGTGGGTTATGCGATCGTTATCGCGAGAACGTGCACCTGCTCCGACTCCTAGCGCGCTGCGCGCAACCGGCTATGATGAATCACGATCAATCATTACCAATCACGTTTCTTTGCAGACTCGCTCGCTGGGCGAGCGGTCGGCGAAGCTCGGATGGAGGAATAATCACCGATGAGCACCCTCGGAACCCACATGGAGGAAGAACTCCGCTCACAACCGGAGATGTGGCGCCGCGCGATGGACGTCGCCGCCGCCGGGACCGCCCTACCCGAGGCGGGAGAAAAGGTCGCGATCCTGGGCTGCGGCACGTCGTGGTTCGTCGCCCAGGCGTTCGCCGCACTGCGTGAGGAACTCGGACTCGGCCTCACGGACGCGTTCACCGCCTCCGAGGCCCCCCTGGGTTCCCGGGAGTACGATTCCGTGATCCTGCTGAGCAGGTCGGGAACCACGAGCGAGGTCATCGAGATCGCCGAGCAACTCCGCGGGCGCAGCCGCCTGGTGGGGATCGTCGGCGATGAGGACTCGCCGTTGCCCGACCTCGTCGCAGGCACCGTCGCCCTCGGCTTCGCCGACGAGAAGTCCGTGGTGCAGACCCGGTTCGCCACCACCGCCCTCGCCCTGCTGCGCGCCCACCTCGGCGATAAGGTACACGACGCCGCCCGCCAGGCCGAGGCCGTCCTCGAAAGCGAGCCCGCCGCGCACCTGCTGGAATCCGAGCAGATGACCTTCCTCGGCACCGGCTTCAGCGTGGGAATCGCCCACGAGGCGGCCCTGAAGTTGCGCGAATCCGCGCAGGCGTGGACGGAATCCTACCCGGCGATGGAGTACCGCCACGGGCCGAAAGCCATCACCGCTCCCGGCCGGGTGGTCTGGGCGTTTGGCCAGGTACCCGACGGGCTCGCTCAGGAAGTGCAGGCGATGGGCGGCACGTTCGAGCACAACGACATCGACCCGATGGCCGATCTGGTTCGCGCCCACCTCGTTGCCCTCGCCCGCGCCCGCGCGCTCGGACTCGATCCGGATCACCCGCGCAACCTCACCCGCTCGGTGATCCTCGACTCATGAGTGCTGCCGACGCCGTGATCGGAGCCGGTGCCCCCGTCCTCGCCATCGACGTCGGCGGCACCGGCGTGAAGGCCGGGCTCTTCGACGACCGCGGCGTCCTGCGCCACACCCGCACCGAGCCGACCGCCCGCGGCGGCGACGGCACCGCCTCCGCACTCGTCTCCCAGGTGCGCGGTCTCACCCACCGCTTTGCCCGCGAGGTGCCCGGCATCTCCCCCGCCGTGGTCGGGCTCAGCGTGCCGGGAATCGTCAACGAACGCACCGGCACCGCGGTGTTCTCCTCGAACCTGGGATGGCGCGATGCCCCCATCCAGGCACTCGCCGAGGACGCGCTCGGGCTGCCGGTCGCGTTCGGCCACGACGTGCGCGCTGCGTGCCTCGCCGAGTACGAACTCGGCGCGGCGAAGGGGGCGCGCGATGCCGTGATCCTCACGGTGGGTACGGGGATCGCCGGCGGCATCATCGTCGGCGGGCGGCTCGCGATCGCCGATGGCTACGCCGGCGAGATCGGGCACGCGCCCCTCGATCCCAGCGGCCCAGCGTGCGCGTGCGGGGCGCGGGGCTGCGTGGAGCAGATCGCCTCCGCGAGCGCGATCCGCCGCCGCTACGAGGAACGCAGCGGCACGCCGGTGACCGGTTCCAGGGAGGTGCGGGAACGCGCCGATGCCGGCGACGCCGTCGCCGAACAGGTGTGGGCGGAGGCCATCGATGCCCTCGCCCTCACGATCGGTCAACTCACCGCCTTCCTCGGGCCGGAAGTCGTCGCGATCGGCGGCGGCCTCTCCCGCGCCGGGGACGCCCTCTTCACTCCGCTACGCCGCGGCGTCCAACGGCTGTTGAGTTTCCACCGGCTCCCCCAAATCGTTCCCGCCGCGCTATTAGATGACGCCGGGCTGCTCGGCACAGCCCTGCGCGCCCGAGCTGTTTCCGCCGAGAAAGCCACTCCATGATCCTGTGCCTCACCCCCAACCCGGCCCTCGACGTCACCTACACCTTCGACCACCTGCGCCCCGGGGAGAGCCACCGCGTGCCCGCGCCGGTCTCCCGCGCCGGCGGCAAGGGTGTCAACGTGGCCCGCGTGTGCCACGCGCAGGGGTACCCGACCCGCGCCCTCATCACCTCCGGTGGGGCCACGGGCGAGATCTTTGACGCCGAACTCCGCCGATCGGGAATTCCGCACCACGCGATCGCCGTCGCCGGGGCGACGCGCCAGAGCATCGCGCTCGTGACCGACGGCGGCCAGGCGACCGTGCTGAACGAGTTCGGCGAGGAACTCACCCCGGCCGAGCGCGCGCAACTCGTCGCCGCGTTCGCGCGCGAGGCCGCCTCGGCGAGCGTCACCGCCATCAGTGGGAGCCTGCCCCCGAAGGCCCCCGAGGGGTTCCTCACCGAGCTCATCGCCGCCGCGGGGGATGCCCCGACGATCGTCGACACCTCCGGCCCGGGGCTGCTCGAGGCGGCCCGGGCGGGGGCGGATGTGCTCAAACCCAACGACATCGAATTGCGCGAGGCCACCGGCGAGGAGTCGATCACCGCCGGCGCGCAGGTTCTCCTCGACCTCGGCGCCCGGATCGTGTTCGTCTCCCTGGGTGAGCGCGGGCTGCTCGCGGCGAGCGGAACGGCAACGCTGCACGCCCGGCTCCCCCGCGTACTGCAGGGCAACCCCACGGGCGCGGGAGACGCCGTCGTCGCCGGGATCGCGACGGCGATCGACGAGGCGGGCGGGTTGGACCGGCTCGACCTCGAGCACGCGCTACGCCGCGGGGCCGGCTGGTCGGCCGCCGCCGTCCTCATGCCCCAAGCCGGGGAGATCTCCCCCGAACACACTCAACTCTCTTCCGACGTCAACATTAGTGAGGGATTGCAATGGCCGTAACATCCACGCGCGCGATGATGGACGCCGCCTACCGCGCGGGTACCGGGGTCGGGGCGTTCAACGTGCTGCACCTGGAGACCGCCGAGGCGCTCGTCGCCGCGGCCGAGAAGGCAGACCTGCCCGTGATCCTGCAGATCTCGGAGAACTGCGTGAAGTTCCACGGCTCGCTCACCCCGATCGCTGCGGCCACCCTCGCCATCGCACGGGAATCCTCGGCCGAGGTCGCTGTCCACCTGGACCACGCGGAGGATCCCGACCTCGCCCTCGCGGCGATCGAACTCGGCTTCACCTCGGTGATGTACGACGGCGCGAAACTCGACTACGCCGACAACGTCCGGGAAACGGCTCGGGTCGTGCGAGCCGCCCACGCCGCGGGCGTGTATGTCGAGGCGGAACTCGGGGAGATCGGCGGCAAGGACGGCGCCCACGCCCCCGGAGTGCGCACCGACCCGGGTGAAGCGGCCCAATTCGTCGCCGACACCGGCGTCGACGCCCTCGCCGTGGCGGTCGGTTCCTCCCACGCGATGACCGAGCGCACCGCGAGCCTCGATCTCGACCTCATCTCCGAGATCCACCGCGCGCTGTCGGTACCGCTCGTCCTGCACGGCTCCTCGGGCGTTCCCGACCAGGCGATCCAAGCGGGTATCGAGGCGGGTCTGACGAAGATCAACGTATCCACCTACCTGAACACACAGTTCACCGCCGCGATCCACGAGTTCTTCGAGGCGAACCCGCGCGTCGTGGACTCCCGCAAATACCTCGGGGCGGGCCGGGATGCGCTCCGGGATGGCGCCGCGGAGCTGTTGCGCCTGTTCGCGCTGAAGGAGCGCGCGTGAGTAAACAAAAACGCATGGGCCAGATCCTCGACCTCCTCGCGGAGAAACAGGAAGTGTCCGTGCAGGAACTCGTCGACACGTTGGGGATCTCCCCCGCGACCGCCCGCCGGGATCTGGACGGGCTCGCCGAGCAACAGCTACTCACCCGCACCCGGGGCGGGGCGATGGCCCACGCGATCGCCTTCGACCTCCCGGTTCGATACCGGGATCAGCGGAACGCGCCACAGAAGGCAGCGATCGCGCACGCGGTCTCGGCGATGATTCCCCACGGTTCCATCATCGGGCTCAGCGGCGGAACGACGACGACGGCCGTCGCCGAGGCGCTCATGGCTCGCCCCGACGTGCTGGAGTCCACCGGTTCCCCCAGCCTGACGGTCGTGACGATCGGGGTGAACATCGCCACCCAACTCGCGATGCGCCCCCAGATCCGTACAGTCATCGCCGGCGGAGTG
Organism: Beutenbergiaceae bacterium; assembly: GCA_035301585.1. Taxonomy (GTDB): domain Bacteria; phylum Actinomycetota; class Actinomycetes; order Actinomycetales; family Beutenbergiaceae; genus HY158. The sequence goes on from DATGUB010000026.1 coordinate 11,288, forward strand.
GTCAACCCGCGCAGTTACGAGGCGATCGGTCCGTATGCGGAGGCGGTGATCAAGGGGGTCACCCTCGATTACGCGATCGTCGGCACCGACGGGATCGACGAGGTGCACGGGGCGACCTCCCAGGATGACCACGAGGCCCAAGTAACGAAATTGATGATGAGCCGCGCCGCGAAGACGATCCTCGTGGCCGACTCCGCGAAATTCGACCGCCGCGCCTTCGCCACCGTCGGCGGCCCGGAGGAGTTTGAAATGCTCGTCACCGACCGCGGCATCAGCGAGGATCAACTCGAACGGTTCACCCGGCGCGGTTTCGCCATCAGAATCGCCGACTCTCCGTAACGCCCCGGCGTAGGCTGGAGCCATGGGAATTGAAAACGCTGGCACAGTCACGATCAAGGACCTCGGCGAGGTCAGGCGAATCGGTTTCGGGGCGATGCGGATCATCGGCGACGGCGCATGGGGAGAACCCGAGGATATTGACGCCGCCCACGCCGTGGTGCGCCGCGCGGTAGAACTCGGGGTCGACTTCATCGACACCGCCGACTCCTACGGCCCGGAGGTGAGCGAGCGGATCCTCGCCGACACGCTCCACCCCTACCCCGCCGGTCTGCGGATCGGCACCAAGGCGGGCCAGGCTCGACCGGGGCCGGGGAAATGGGTGCCGCTGGGCCGCGCGGAATACCTACGCCAACAAGTGGAGCTGAGCCTGCGCCGTCTCAACGTCGATGCCCTCGACCTGTTCCAGTTACACCGGATCGATCCGAAGGTGGAGCTCGCCGAACAGTTCGGGGTGATGGCGCAGTTGCAGTCCGAAGGAAAAGTACGCGCGCTGGGGCTCTCGGAGGTCTCCGTCGCGGAGATCCAGGAGGCGGAGAAGCACTTCACCGTGGCGAGCGTTCAGAACCGCTACAACGTCTCTGACCGCAAATCCGAGGACGTCCTGAACTATTGCGCCGAGAACGGGATCGCATTCCTCCCCTGGGCGCCGCTGGATGCGGGCAGACTCGCGGAGAAGGGCGGACCGGTCGACGCCGCCGCCGAGCGCCTGGGCGCCACGCACTCCCAGGTCGCGCTCGCCTGGTTACTCCACCGCTCGCCGGTGATGTTGCCGATTCCCGGCACCTCCTCGGTCGCCCACCTCGAGGCGAACATCGCCGCGGCGGATCTTGAACTGGACGATGACGCCCTAACCGAACTCGATTAGGGCGTCATCGCGAGGATCATTCGCAGACCATCTCCAGGGACTTCGGTTCGTGCTCGACATCAGCGAGCTCGGTGTCGGGCTGGAGTTCCTCGGAGGTGCCCTCGAAGTTCTCCTCCGAGTAGATCGTCACGGTCGCCCCGGAGCCGACGCGGAGGCTGTCGGCCTCATCGGTCCAGTCCCGATCCGCTCCGGGAAGGTCGGCGAGGTTCTTGTATTCGCCGGGATCGATGAGCTGGAAGTTGTCGTCCTGGTCATCGAGATCCTCCCCGTCGAAGAGGTGGATGAAGCAGCCGTCGTCGGGGCCTTCGGTTTCCGCCCCGGGTTCTGGTGTCTCCACTTCGTTGCCCTCGGGCTCCTCGGGAGCAGATTCGGTGTCGCCCTCGGGTTCGGCATCCTCCGGGGGTGCTTCCGTTTGTTCGGCAGTGTCCTCCGGAGCGTCGGACTCATCGGCGTCCCCGCCCCCGCACCCGGCAAGGAAGAGACCTGCCGCCAGGGTGGTGGCCGTTGCAAGAACTCGTGGTCGACGCATTTTCTTTGCCTTCCTTTTTCGAGTAGGCCGCGAGAATTCGCCACCTGAGCACATCGAGCGCTCCACTTCCACCCTAATCCTCCACCTCGGCGAGTAGATGGGGCAGAGATGAGAGCCTTCTCATCGGCCCTTACGTGTTGTCGCTGGTAAAGGGCAGCTTGCTCCGGGCGTTTTCGAACAGTTCCGCTCCCATCGCCCGGATGGAGTTGCGGATGACGGCCCCCTGGGCGGGGTCTCCCTTGATCAGGCTGGAAAGGAATCCTTTCGCCTGTTCGAAGGAGATGTGCGCGGGAAGTGGGGGCACGTTCGCGTCTGTGTAGACGTTCAGCACGACCGGCCGGTCCGAAGCGAACGCGGCGTCCCACGCAGCTGCCATCTCCTCCGGTTCCCGGACGTTGATACCGCGCAGACCGAGCAGTTCGGCAAAAGCACCATAGTCCATGTCCTCCACCAACTGCGAGGTGTCGTAGCGGGGATCGCCTTCCTCGCGCATCTCCCAGGACACTTGGGTCAGATCCCGGTTGTTGAGGATCATCACGATGAAACGCGGGTCCGCCCAGGATTCCCAGTGACGCTTGACGGTGAACATCTCGTTCATGCCGAGCATTTGGAAGGCGCCGTCACCGATCGTGCAGATCACCGGCCGCTCGGAGTAGGCGAACTTCGCGGCGAGGGCATACGGCATCGAGGCAAGCATCGAGGCCATCGAACCCGAAAGGTTACCGCGCATGTCCCCGCGAAGTTTGAGGTGATGGCCGTACCAATCCGCTGTGGAGCCGGCGTCAGCCGTCACGATGCTGTTATCCGGCAAGCGTTCATCAAGCAGGTGATAGACGTAGCGCGGGTTGATCGGGTCTGCCGGGGCCATCGCCTCCCGTTCGGTCACCTCGGCCCAATCCTTCATGCCTTCGATGACGTGCTCCTGCCAACTGCGGTCGGTCTGCTCCTGCAAGTGCGGGAGCAGCGCCGAAAGCGTCGCCTGTGCATCCCCGGCGAGGTTGACCTCCATCGGGTAGCGCAGACTCAGGTTCGCTGGTGACAGGTCGATCTGCACCCCGCGTGCTTGGCCGGTCTTCGGCAGGAATTCCGCGTAGGGGAAGTTCGTGCCGACCATCAACAACGTGTCGCAGTCTTGCATCATGTCGTAACTCGGCCGCGACCCGAGCAGCCCCAACTGTTGGGTGTGGTAGGGCAGATCCCCGGGCACGACGTCCTTACCCAGGAGGGCGGTGGTGATGCCCGCCCCGAGACGCTCGGCGACAGCGATGATCTCCTCCCGCGCCCCGCGCGCGCCTTCCCCTACCATCATCGTGACCTTCGACCCGGAGTTGAGCACGTCAGCCGCGCGGATCAGGTCCGCCTCGGGCGGGGCGTAGGCGGTGGAGGTATAACCCACGCCGGTGCGAGAGACCCAGTGCTCCGCGGCGGGCTGTTCCATCTTCAGGTCCTGGACGTCCGCGGGCAGGACCACCACTGTCGGGCAGCGGCGCGCCGCGGCGATCCGTACCGCTCGGTCCACGACCAGCGGCGCCTGCATCGGAGTCGTGACCGTTTGGACATAACCGGCGACGTCCTCGAACACCCGCTCGAGGTTGAGCTGCTGCTGGGCATCGCTCCCGAGGGAGACCCGGCCCTGCTGACCGACGATCGCCACAACCGGCTGGTGATCCATTTTCGCGTCGTAGAGGCCATTGAGGAGGTGCACTGCGCCCGGCCCGGACGTCGCGATGCACACCCCGACCTCCCCGGTGAACTTCGCATGGGCGCACGCCATGAACGCCGCGATCTCCTCATGCGTCGGGCGAATATACGTGAAGTCCTTACCCTCGGACTCCCCCCGCTCCAGGGCACCATCGAAGCCGCCGATCCCGTCCCCGGGGTAGCCGTAGAACCGGTGCAGGTCCCACTCGATCAATCGATCGATCACGAAATCACTGACTGTCGTGCTCATGGCCTAGATCCTTCCTATCGTGATGATTTCAGCGAACTCGGTAGGGCTCACTGGCGCTGCTACGCAGTTGCATACCGTGGCCCGAGGCTTCGGTCCGAGGCCGCAATTGCCCCCGTACGGGAGCAACGGCCCCGTCGAACAACATCTCCTCGATGCGCGCGTGGTCGCTGAAGTACTCCAGGTGGCGGGCATTGGGAGTGCTCACCCCGCAATGGGCGTGCAGGTGAGGGGCGCAGTGCGCGGAGACCTGAAGTTGATGCCCCGCAGCGAGCGCCGCGATCCGGTGCCACGCGGTATATCCACCGGCGCGGGTCGCATCGATCTGGATGCAGTCGACGGCGCTGCAGAGGCGGGCGAAATAGCTCGCGTCGTACCCGTATTCGCCCGCAGCGACGTCGGCGGTCACGCAGTCGCGTACTCGGCGCAGCCCGGCGAGATCCTCCGAGCTCACGGGCTCCTCGATCCACGTGACGCCTGCGCCAGCAACTTCCGCTGACACCCGGATCGCTTCCTTCGCCGTGTAGGCGCCGTTGGCATCCACGAACAACTCAGCGCCTGGGCCGATCCGCTCACGGGCGTGGTGGATCCGGGCGATATCGCGGCCGGTTCGCCCCGCCCAGGACTCCCCGATTTTTATTTTTACCCGGGGGATGCCGAGCTGCTCTACCCAGAGCCCGAGCTGCTCGTCCAGGAGCGCGGTATCGAAGGTGGTGAATCCGCCGCTGCCGTAGACGGGGATCTCCCGGCGAGCCTGCCCCCAGAGCTGGCTCAACGGACACTGCAACAACCGCGCCTTGAGGTCCCATAACGCGATATCGAGCGCGGAGATCGCGTAGCCGCACACGCCCGCCCGCATGTTGTTGCGCACGGAGGCGACCATCGCCTCCCACACCGCCGGGATCGCCGTCGGATCAGCATCTAGGACGACGCCACGCAGTTCCGTGTTGACGACGTCGACGATCGCCGTCGACCCGTAGGTCCAGCCCGTCCCCTCCACACCCCCGGCCCGAACGTGGACGACGACGATCGTCGTGGAGCCCCAGGCGAAGGTGCCATCCGCTTCGGGATGCTCGGTCGGAATCGTGTATGCGGCCGCATGGACGTCGTCGACCCGCGGGGCGTCGTTGCCGCCCGGGAGGTGCTCGGGGGCGAGCAGAGGACCTACGGTCGGGTCAAAGGTTGTCGTCGTCATCTCCGCACCGGCCCCCTACCTTCGTGCCGCGCCGGCGAGGTGGGTCGCGGCGCGGGCGGCGTTAGCCATGATCGTGAGCGCGGGATTCGCTGCCCCTTGAGTCGGCAACACGCTGCCATCGACGATGAAGAGGTTGTCTACCGCGAACGTGCGGCAATTCGCGTCGACGACCCCGCTGCGTTCATCTGCCGCCATTCGCGCACCACCGACGAGGTGGGCGTTGCGAGTGAAGGTGAGGGTTTCCTGCGCGCCGGCGGCGGTGAGGATACTCTCCATCACCTCTTGCGCGGCGGCAAGAAGCTGCCGATCGTTCTCGCATTGGGAATAGGAGAAGTGGGCGACGGGGAGCCCGTAGCGGTCGTTCTCCTCGGCGAGGGTGACCCGGTTCTCCGGCTGCGGAAGGAACTCGCACAACGCTCCCAGCACCGACCAGTGCACGTAGTCGCGCATGTAGCGCCGCAGGTCCGCTCCCCAATATCCCTGCCCGGCGATGTGCTCGGACCAGGTGATCGGCAGCGGCGAGACGTTCTGAATGGAGAATCCCCGCTTATACGGTTTCGTCGGGTCGGTCTCGTAGAACTGTTCGCTGGAGACCTCCGGCGGGGGCGCTTTATACATGCGGACCTCCTCGGCGAACCGGCCGGCGGTCTGCGGCGCACCCTGAACCATGAGATACCGCCCGACCTGATCGAAGTCGTTGCACAATCCGTCGGGGAACCGGGGCGAGGTGGAGTTCAGCAGGAGCCGGGGAGTCTCGATCGAGTACCCCGCGATGATCACGTGGGCGGCGCGCTGGCGGTGTTCGACGCCGTCCCGCAGGTAACGCACTCCCGTCGCCCGCCCGGTACGGTCATCGACATCGACGCCGACAACCATCGCGTTGGCGCGCACCTCCGCCCCGTTGGCGAGCGCGTCCGGGATGTGACTGATGAGCGGGGACGCCTTCGAGTTCACCTTGCATCCCTGAAGGCAGAACCCGCGGTAGATGCAGTGTGGCCGGTTGCCGAACCTGCCGTTGGTGATGGCTACGGGACCGACTCGCGTTTCCACCCCTGCGGCGAGAGCGCCGCGTTGGAGGACCTCGCCGTTCCCGCCCACCGGGTGGGGGCGTTGGGGATACGTGTGGGGGTCGCCCCAGGGCCAATCCTCCCCAGCAACGGGGAGCTCCCCTTCGATCTCCTCATAGAACGGGCGCAGGTCGTCGTACGTGATGGGCCAGTCGGCCCCGACCCCATCTGCGCTGAAGGTGTGAAAATCACTGGGGTGGAAGCGCGGGGTGTAGCCGGCGTAGTGGATCATCGATCCCCCGACTCCTCGCCCGGAGTTGTTCGAACCCAGGGGGACGGGGTGATCTCCGCTGATGAGGCGCGGTTCGTTCCAATAGAGGTGATGGGAGCCGGCCTCATCGGAGACCCAATCGGCATCGGGATCCCAGAAGGGGCCGGCATCGAGGGCCACCACGCTCCAACCCGCCCGTGCGAGGCGCTGGGCTGCCGTCGCACCCCCGGCCCCGCACCCGACGATCGCCACGTCGACCATTTCGCCGGGATCATAGCGGTTCATGTCGGCGCGAAGCGCGTGGCCCGCGCGCTCCTGGCTGCTCGGTAGGAGCCACGCGGAAGCATTGCGATCCTGCACCCGGTTCGGCGCACCATCACGGGAATCAAAGAAGGTCTTCAACGCTCTCACGAGGACTCCTCGGTGGGGTTGAGCGGGTGGTGGTCGCGCACCTCGAAGGGTTCGCGCCGGTCGATCCCCCGATTCTTATAGCCGCGGGGGTACGCCGGACCAGGGAACCCGATCTCGTTCCAGGCCCAGGGGTGGGAGTAGAACGCGGTGCACGCGTAACGCGTCCACAGCGACCACACCCGATCGGCTCGCATGTCATGCCACCCCTCCGCGCCGGCATCCTGCACCGATTGGATGAGTTCGGTTCTCTCCTTGGCCGTGCACTCGGCAAAACCGTGCCCGAAGCGGGAGTGGGCGTCGTCATCGATCGCCGCGATGGTACGCTTCCACGCGGTCGGATCCCGGGGGAGCTCAGAGTAGTGCCACCCATCGGACTGCTGCTCGGCCAGGCGGCTATCGATCATCTCCAGCACGGGAATGCGGGGTTCCTCATGCTGATCCAGGAGGGCATCGACCAAGGGCCGAGCAACCGCCTCCTCCGCCAGCGTGAAGAACCGCAGATCGGCGGGCATCGAGAGCCGGTCGAGCACGACGCCTGCAGTGACGGGGTCCCAGTGGTCGATCTGAGCGAGCACGTCAAAACCTGGGAATCGGGGCTGGTGACCGCCGGGAGTGACGCCGGCGATGGCGGGATCGCTGGATCGCACTATTTCTCCTGCCGCAACAGCGAGGCGACCAAGCCCATACCACCGACCAACGTGACGAGCAGCGGCGCCATCAGCGGCGGGCCCATCTCGATGTTGTACAGCGCGTTCTTCCATCCCCCGGGTTTCTGATTGATACCGCGGACATGGAAATAGACGCCTTGAATGCCATTGGCGACGATGGCCCACGAGGCGAGGGGCAGTGCCGTCTTCGCCATCCGAGCGCTGATCGCGCCCGCAATTCCCGCGGCAACGCCCACCGGGCCGATCGCCACCGGCGCCCACATCCACCGGTCGCCGAAACTCGCCGCATCGTGCTCGAAGAAGATCTCGGCCGCCGTGATCGCCGAACCGGCCGCCATCAACGCGGATAACGATCGCTCGAACCGCCCCGTTGCGACGTCCCACTCCGCCCGTTTGATCAACCCGGTTGGTGCCTGTTCCGCCACGGTCGCTCCCCTCTTCGCTCCTGAGCCCGTGCCTACCGCATAGTTCTGTCTAGCTCCTTTAAAAGCGCCATTGCAAAGGGTTGACTATTCCTTTTGGGGTTGTGAGCATCGATCATTCGGGGTGATTGACGCCGACAACATCGTCTAGCGAGGAAGCGTCGAAATCATGGTGGCAAACCTTCAGTTCTCAAGCGATCCGGCGCATGCGTCAGAGCTGCGCGTTGTAGATTTAACGTTGCTCATCGCAGAAGAATTACCGTGTTGGTGGGCGGCGCATATGCCCTTTCAACATAAGACCTTCAATTATTTCACCGACGTCGACTCCCAGGCCGCACCGCTGGAGAGCCGCACGGGGCCGTATCAAACGAGATGGCTGCTCATCGACGAGCACACCGGCACCCACCTGGATGCACCGGCGCATTTCATTCCTCCCCCCGATTCGGCGTTGCCCCACGCAGCCGAGATCGGCAACGTCACGATCGAACAAGTGGACCTCGCCCAGGCGATGGGCCCCGCGGTCGTCATCGATGTCCCCGAAGACTTGAGCGGCGCAGCGCCAGGCGTGAGCCCGATCATTACACCGGATGTCGTTCGTGATCACGAGGAGCAGTACGGGCAACTGCAGTCCGGGAGCATTGTGCTGTTCCGCTCCGGCTGGGACCGCCTCTACAAACCGGGCGCCGAGGGCGACCCCTATTGCTACAACCCGCTGATTCTGAAAACCAGCGAAGGCTGGCCCGCACCCGGTGTTGAGTGCATGCAGCTGCTCATCGAAAGAGGAATCAAATGCGCCGGCATCGACTCACCATCGATGGGATCGAGCCACGATGGCGGGCCGGTACACGTGGAAGGCCTCAGCCACGGCGTGGCATACATCGAAGCTCTGACCAACCTCGACAAATTGCCGAATCTCGGCGCCTGGTTCTGCTTCGCACCCCTGAAGCTCAAGCGCGGGACGGGCGGCCCCGGGCGAGCCTTTGCATTCCTACCGGCAACAGATGCCCACCAGTGAACCGGGTTGGCCTCCGCGCCACCTCGGAGCGATAGGGGCAACTAACCAACCGGGAGGGTGAGAGACTGCTCTGGTATGGCTCACCGGTACCTGGCATTTCTGCGCAACTACTCACAGGTCCTTCCGATCCGCGCGCCGACGTACCTCTACCCTGCCGATGCGCGGTTCCTCGTGCTATCTGATTTGCACGCCTCGAACCGACTAGGTCTGGCCCAAGCAGTAGTCGACGCTGAGGGCGCCGCGGGCCGGAACGTGTCCGCCGTGCTTATCCTCGGAGACCTCGTGAACTTCGGGCTCCCGATCGAGTTACGGCTGAAGAGATTCCGGGCGTCCCTAGCGCGACTGACGATCCCCGTGCTGATCATCCTTGGCAACCACGACAAGCAAGGGCCGAGGGACGACTCGGTGGCGCGGTACCTGGCCAACACCCCTAACGTCACGCTGATGCAGTCGGGGAACGACTACGAGTTCCGAAACTTCGGTCCGATCACCGTTGGCGGATTTGATGACCCGCGCTATTTCGGCGACGATAACACCGATAACGCCAAGAAGCAGAAACCCGCACGCGAGGCGTTTTTGAGAGCGGCAAGAGCCCGGG
>DATGUB010000027.1:0-3715 GCA_035301585.1 Beutenbergiaceae bacterium
TCGGGCAGGGCGCGGACGATGTCTTCCACCCGCTCCTTCGCATCCCCGAACAGCATCTCGGTGTTCTCGTGGAAGAACAGCGGGTTCTGCACCCCGGCGTACCCCACCGCCATCGAGCGTTTGAACACGATCACGCGCTCGGCCTCCCACACGTGCAGCACGGGCATGCCGGCGATCGGCGAGCTCGCGTCGTCGATCGCGGCGGGGTTGACCGTGTCGTTCGCGCCGATGACGAGCACGGCGCTGGTGCGCGGGAAATCATCGTTGATCTCGTCCATCTCCAGGACGACGTCGTAGGGCACCTTGGCCTCGGCGAGCAGCACGTTCATGTGCCCGGGCAGGCGTCCGGCCACGGGGTGGACGCCGAAGCGCACGTTCACGCCGCGGGCGGCGAGTTTCGCGACGAGGTCGGCGACGGGGTACTGAGCCTGGGCGACGGCCATGCCGTAACCGGGGGTGATGATGACCGATTCGGCGTCGGCGAGGAGTTCGGCAACGTCCTCGGCGTTGGTTTCCCGGTGTTCGCCCTCCGGGCCGCCTGCACTCGCCGCCTCGATCCCGAACCCGCCCATGATGACGGAGAAGAAGGAGCGGTTCATCGCCTTGCACATGATGTAGGAGAGGTAGGCACCCGAGGAGCCCACGAGCGCGCCGGTGATGATGAGCAGATTGTTGTTCAGCAGGAACCCGCTCGCCGCGGCCGCCCAGCCCGAGTAGGAGTTGAGCATGGAGACGACGACGGGCATGTCTCCCCCGCCGATCGCGGCCACGAGGTGCCACCCGAGTGCGAGGGCGATGACGGTCGCGGCAACGAGCAGCCACACGTTCTGGGTGAGCACGAATGCGATCGTGAGCCCGATGAAGGCGGCGATGGCCCCGAGGTTGAGGAAGTCCTTACCGGGCAGCATCAGCGGCGCGGACTTGATCTTGCCCGAGAGTTTCAGGTAGGCGACGATCGAGCCGGTGAACGTCACCGCCCCGATGAACACCCCGATGAGGATCTCGGCGTCGTGCACCCCGGCCATCTGCCCGAGGGAGGCGCGGATGTCCTTGTACTGCAGGTACCCGTTCCAACCGACGAGCACCGCGGCGAGGCCGACCAGGGAGTGCAGCGCCGCGATGAGTTCGGGAAGTTCGGTCATCTGCACCGAGCGTGCCTTGAGCAGCCCGATGATCGCCCCGAGGAGCACCGCGACGGCGATGAGGCCCGCGACGGCGAGGGTCGAGCCGCTGAGGGTGTACCAGATGGTCGCGGCGAGCGCGAGGGCCATGCCGATGATGCCGAACGCCGAGCCCATCCGGGAGGTCTCGTGTTTGGACAGGCCCGCAAGCGAGAGGATGAACAGCAGCGCGGCAACGATGTAGGCCGCTTGGGCGAGGGCGTCGATGTTCATCGGGCCTCTCCTTTCACGAACATGCCGAGCATTCGCCGGGTCATCGCGAACCCGCCGAAGATGTTGATGCTCGCCACGAAGATGGCGGCGACGGCGAGGATCCGGATCGCGAGCGAATCCTCGATACTCACCTGTAGGAGCGCCCCGACGACGACGATCCCCGAGATCGCGTTCGTCACACTCATCAGCGGCGTGTGTAGGGCGTGGTGGACGTTGCCGATGACGTAGAAACCGATGACCACGGCGAGGTAGAACACCGTGAGGTTGAGCGCGAGCTGCGGCGGGGCGATCGCGGTGAGCCCGAGCAGCACGAGGGCGCCGGCGGCAACGAGGGCGATCTTCGCCGTCTGGCTGAGCGCCTTCTTCTCCTTCGCCGTGGCCGCCTCGCCGGCGTTCCCTGCGTTGCCTGGCGCTCCAGCCCCGTTCGCACCGGCCCCGCCAACCGCGCCGTTGGCGCTTGCGGGCGCGGCGGAGACCTGCACGGGCGGGGGCGGCCACATGAGCTCGCCGTCTTTGACGACGGTGATGCCCCGCTGCACGGGGTCGTCCATGTCTAGGGCGAGTTCGCCGTCCTTCTCGGGCGTGAGGAGCTTGAGGAGGTTCACCAGGTTCGTGCCATACAGCTGGCTCGCCTGGGCGGGCAGGCGCCCGGCGAGATCGGTGTAGCCGATGATCGTGACGTCGCCGGAAACGACCACTTCCCCGGCGACCGACCCTTCGACGTTCCCGCCCTGGGAGGCCGCCATGTCAACGATGACGCTGCCGGGTTTCATCGCGGCCACGTGCTCGGCGGTGATGAGGCGGGGTGCCTCGCGCCCGGGGATGAGCGCGGTGGTGATGATGATGTCGACGTCGGTGGCCTGCTCGGCGTAAAGCGCCTCGGCCGCGCGGTTGTAGTCCTCACTCGTGGCCTTGGCATACCCGTCGGCAGATTCCATCTGCTCCCCGACATCGATGGGGAGGTACTCCCCGCCGATGGAGGCCACCTGGTCGGCGACCTCGGGGCGGGGATCGGTAGCCCGGACGATCGCGCCGAGGGAACTCGCCGCACCGATCGCGGCAAGGCCGGCCACCCCTGCGCCCGCAACGAGCACCTTCGCCGGCGGCACCTTCCCCGCGGCGGTGACCTGGCCGGTGAAGAACCTCCCGAAATGGTTCGCCGCCTCGACCACCGCGCGGTAACCGGCGATGTTCGCCATGGAGGAGAGCACGTCCATCGATTGCGCGCGGGAGATCCGGGGAACGGCGTCGAGCGCGAGGGCGGTGATGTTCCGCTTCCCGAGTTCGGCCACATACTCGGGGTTCTGCGCGGGCGCGAGCAGGCCGATCAGCGCCCCGCCATCGCGCATGAGGTTGAGTTGTGACTCCGCGGGCGGGTTCACGGTAAGGACGACGTCGCTCCCCCAGGCCGTATCGGCGTCAACAATCCGCGCGCCGGCCGCGACGTAGGCTTCGTCGGGGAAACGGGAGGCCGCCCCCGCGCCGGTCTCGACTGCGACGTCGTAGCCGAGGGCGGCGAGTTTCGTAACCGTCTCCGGGGTCGCGGCCACCCGCGACTCCGGTGGGGCTTGGGCAGTAACTCCGATGTTCATGTGTTGGTCTCCTTGGGCGCGCCGGTGCACGCACCTCATGCTAGGGCCTTCCCCACGCTATCCCCCGGGCAGGGCGGTGTGATAGGCATTACGTCCTGGCGGGGTTCGAGTCCCCGCGTCGGCAACGCACCCACCGCTCGAGAACGACTTCTTGGTTGCTTTTACCGATAGAATCAACCCCGATGTCATTGTCGAGCAACCCTAAACTCGTTCTCGGCAGATTTGGCAGGGTTTTCAATGTGTGGGGGAAGTGTCGGGATATCCCCTTTGCGGCGCCCCAGTGAAATAAGAAAGACCCGGAATCGTTAAGATTCGGGGCCCTGTGGTACGCCCCCCGGGATTCGAACCCGGAACCCAGTGATTAAGAGTCACTTGCTCTACCGTTGAGCTAGAGGCGCTCGCGAGGTTCGATGCTACCTGAGACTTGCTTCGGGCGCGAATCGAAACAGCAGCGAGATTTATCAGCGTTTGCTCAGGATTACGCCATATTCTCGAACCGACATGCATTCTCATGACGGAGATCACATGGATGACATCGCACTGACCACCAACTATGCCGGATCTGCGCCCGGTGAAGAAGATGAGGGACCCCGCACTTCCGTCCAATCAGCACTCGCGGAGGCCGCCGGGGTGATTGATCGCCTCGGGCTCGACCCACAGACCGTGGAGCGCCAGCACCACGAGCTCACCTCGATCATGCTCGGCTACCAGTTTGCGATCGATCAGGTC
>DATGUB010000028.1:0-34390 GCA_035301585.1 Beutenbergiaceae bacterium
TCACCGGGTGGTCGCTGAAGAAATTCATCACCACCGCCCGACGGTATAGGACCGTCACGATCAACACCGGCAACCATGAGCTAACCGCCGCCGAGCCCATCCCCGACGACCTACAAACCGCCCTCAACGCCATACACAACCAAGGGCACTAAAATGTCCTAAGTCAGGCGCACGATGGTACCGGAATGGGTCAGCGGGAAATCGCTGACCCATTCTTATTTCTGAGCCATGATTAAAGGGCGAGTGACGAGGTGTCGAGTAAGGGACGAGGAATGCAACGGATCGGCTTCATCGGCCTTGGCGCGATGGGCGCCCCGATGGCGCAAAGGATTCAGGATCAGCGGGCCTCGGCGCCGTTGGTCGTCCACGCGCGGCGCAAAGAATCCGCCACGGCCGCGCTGAGGGCCGGAGCCGTATGGGCCGAGTCGCCGGCCGACCTCGCGGGTCACGTGGACGTGGTGGTGACGATGCTGCCCGATCTACCCGACCTGCGCGAGGTGATCTACGCCAGCGGCGGTCTCCTCTCTGGCGCCCGGGCTCCCCTCGTCGTCATCGCGTGTTCAACAAGTTCACCCGAGGAGACGCGCGCTTTCGGTGCCGAAGTCGCCAAGGATTCTCGCGGCCTCCTCGAACTCGTCGACGCGCCGGTGAGCGGCGGAGTGGAAGGCGCCGCCGCGGGAGAACTGAGTATTTTTCTTGGCGGTTCACCGCGCGCTGCCGAGGCCGCGACCGGGGCGCTCACGGCCTGCGGCACGTGTGCGCATCTTGGCCCGCTGGGTTCGGGGCAGGTGGCGAAGGCGGCGAACCAACTCATCGTTGCGGCAACCACGGTTGCGCTCGGGGAGGCGGTGGTGATGGCGGAGCGTGCCGGACTGGATCTCGCTGCTCTCATACCGAGCCTCGCCGGCGGCTACGCCGGATCCCGGCTGCTGGAAGTGAAGGGGAAGAAGTTCATCGACCGTGACCATTCCCCGGCGAGCCCCGCCCGGTTCATGATCAAGGATCTGCGTTTCGCCCTCGCCGAGGCCGCGGCGACCGGCACCCCCGCCCCCGTCCTCCACGCGGCAGAAACGGTCTTCCGCCACATGGCCGAGGCGGGCATGGGCGATCTCGACTCCGCCGGGGTGCAGGCGTATCTCGACAGCGTCCGGCCTGCCCACGGCTCTGGCACCACCTGGACCTAGACCGCTCCGCTGAGCAAGTGCCGGCGTGGCGGCTTTGCGGCACATCACTGCCACGCGCACACCCCCGTTGATCTCCTTCCATCTGCCCCGATGCCGCCAGCGCCGGAGAGGTCAGTCAACCCCCTGTTGCTTGGGGCGAGCGGGGCCGATTCTATGGTGAACGGCGCGAACCGGGGCCGGCCGAAGCGGCTGGGAAGGCAGGAGCAGTGAGATGCGACATGAACGGGATACACCACAGGAGGACCCGACGGTCGTGGCGGCAACGAGGGGCCCCACCCCGCGGGAGGAGGTGCTCGACCGAGAGAGCGACCGCTACGGCGGGTTCAAGTGGGGCGCCGCCTTCTTCGGTTGGCTCACCGCCATGGGCGCCGCGGTTCTCCTCACCGCCATCCTCAGCGCCATCGGCGCCGGGGTCGGCTTGGGAGCAGTGGACGGCGATGTGCAGCGCGCGGCCGACGAACTCAGTTCCAGCGCCGACACAGTGAGCATCATCGGCGCGGTGGTGCTCGCGGTGATCCTCTTCATCGCCTACTACTGCGGAGGCTACGTCGCCGGCCGGATGGCGCGCTTCTCCGGTGCCAGACAGGGCCTTGCGGTATGGATCTGGGCGATCGCCATCGCGATCCTCGTTGCGATCATCGCGGCGATCGCCGGGTCCAAGTTCAACATCTTGGGCAACCTCAACGGCTTCCCCCGCATTCCCATCGACGAGGGAACTCTGACGGCGACAGGCATCATCACCGCGATTGCCGTCGTCGTCATCAGCCTCATCGGCGCGATCCTCGGCGGACTCGCCGGGATGCGCTATCACCGCAAGGTCGACTACGCAGGCCTCGGCCGGTGACCATCACCCACTCCACGAGAGATAAGGACGAGCAGAATGATTGACTCCAGCAACATCAACAGCGTTTTCGACTCCAAGGTCGTCGATCAGAACGACGCGAAGGTCGGAACGGTCAAGCAAGTATTTGTCGACGACGATAGCGGCCATCCGTTATTCGTCAGCGTGGCAACCGGCCTGTTCGGCATGTCGGAATCCTTCGTCCCGCTCCAGGGCGCGACCTTCGACGGTGACGCCGTACACGTCACCTTCGACAAGGACATGGTCAAGGACGCCCCGCGAATCGACGCCGACGACGCGCTCACCGATCCCCAACAGGAGCAGATCTGGGACTACTACTTCGGCGCGCAGGGCGCCGGCCGCCGCGAAGACGGGCACCATGAGCACGGGCGCGGCGAACACGCCCGGCAGGAACACGGCGAGGGCCACCGGGGCGGGCGCGACTCCCAGGATGCGATGACTCGCTCGGAGGAGCGGCTGAACGTCGACAAGCAGTCCGTTCCGACCGAACGGGCGCGCCTGCGCAAACACGTCGTCACGGAACAGCAGAACATCACCGTTCCCGTGCAGCATGAAGAGCTCCGGGTGGAACGCGAACCGATCACCGATGAGAACGTCGGCGAGGCGATGAGCGGACCGAACCTCACCGAGAACGAGCACGACGTCACCTTGAATGAGGAACACGTCCACGTTGATAAGGAGACCGTGCCGGTTGAACAGGTGCGGCTCGATAAGGATACGGTTACCGAGCAGGAGAACATCTCCGAGGACGTCGCCCACGAGGAGATCGACCTCGACACCGACGATCGGCGCCGTCGGCGCTGACTCAACCCCGAGATCGTGCAGTTGCCGCGATTAGGAATCAGCGTCGCCTGCCCGGTCCCGGCGCCGTTGCCACCGCAGGAGCACCCCAGCGATGATCCAGCTTGCGAGCGCCCCGCCGCCGAGCAGGGCAATGTCCGCGCCGGTGAGCACAACCGGGTTCACGGAGCCTTCCGAGGCTTTCGCGAACCGATGCAGCCGGTACAGCAAGTAGGCGAACACCGCGCCGGCGAGGATGAGTGCGAACGCGATCGCATTCACCCACGGGCGCGCGGGCGGGCGGGAGGTGTACACGCCCCCATCATCTCACCGTTGTTCCTGCCCGGTGCTCGGGGGCGGGGCATGGCAGGATCGGGGTATGAGTCTTTTTGCGATCACGAACGGATACGTCGTACCCATCGAGGGCGAGCCCTTCACCGGAACGGTACTCATCAAGGACGGCAGGATCGAGGAACTCGGCACCGACATCGAGATCCCCGCAGATGCCCGCCAGGTCGATGCCCGTGGGAAGTGGGTCCTGCCCGGCCTCGTCGATGCTCACACCCACCTGGGCACCGCGGAGGAAGCCGAGGGCTGGGAGGGGGAGGACACGAATGAGATGACCGACCCGGTCACGGCGCAGGTCCGCGCGATCGACGCGATCAACCCCTCCGAGACCGGCTTTCGCGACGCACTCGAAGGCGGCGTCACCGCGGTAGGCGTGAACCCGGGTTCGGGCAACGTCGTCGGCGGGCTCTGTGTGGCGATCCACACCCACGGCACGGTCGTCGATCAGATGGTGTTGCGCTCCCCCGTCGGAGTGAAATCGGCGCTCGGGGAGAATCCCAAGCGGGTGTACAACAACCAGAAGAAGATGCCCTCCACCCGGCTCGGGGTCGCTAGCATCCTGCGGCAGACCTTCGTCGACGCCCAGAACTACCTCGCTAAACTGCAGGCGGCGGAGGAGGGCTCCTTCGATGCCCGTGACCTGAAGAACGAATCGGTTGCGATGGTGCTGAACAAGGAGATCCCCTGGCGCCAGCACTGCCACCGCGCCGATGACATCGCTACTGCCCTGCGGGTGGCGCAGGAGTTCGGTTATGACCTCGTTCTCGATCACGGCACGGAAGCGCACCTCGTCGCGGACCTCGTTGCCGAGCGGGGCGTGCCGGTGCTCATCGGCCCGCTGTTCACCTCCCGTGCCAAGGTGGAGCTGCGTAACCGCTCGCTCGCCAACCCGGGCAAGCTCGCGAAGGCGGGCGTAGAGATTTCCATCATCACCGACCACCCGGTCACTCCCATCAACTTCCTCATTCACCAAGCGACGCTCGCAGTGAAGGAAGGTCTCGACCGGGAGACGGCGCTGCGGGCCGTGACGATCAACCCGGCCAAGGTGCTCGGCATCGCCGACCAGGTGGGGTCGCTCGCCCCGGGCAAGCTCGCCGACGTCGCGATCTGGAGCGGCGATCCGCTCGACGTGATGCAGCGGGCGCAGCGGGTGTTCATCGCCGGTGAAGAGGTGTATGCCCACTCCGCGTGAGGGGCGGGTCAGGCGGCGGGATCGGCGGGCCGGGAGATCAGCTTGCGGATGCAGTGCTCGGCTTTCGCCGGGCTGAGTTTCCGGCAGCCCTGGGCCTGCCATTTCTTCAGCTGCCCCGGTTCTGCCCGGAGCAACGCCCACCCCCGCCGCACGAGAGTGAGCGGGGGTTTGCGCGCCTCGCCCAGATCCCGAAGGAGCCGGAACCAGAAGGTCGTGAATCTCGGCCGAGCGATGACGATCGCCTCGGCGAGCACCTGCTCCGCCTGCAGCTCCCGAACTATTTCCGCGGCGAATATCCCTTCCGCGACGACGATCGGGCTGCCATCGGCGATGAACCGCCGGTTTCCAGTGCGGGTCGAGGTGGGAATGTCGTAGATCGGCAGGTCCGCCTCCCCCTCCCGGCACACGTGCAGGAGGGCCTCCACCGCCGCGCGCCGATTCCACGTGGCCGGATCGTCCCAATCCACGATCCCGAACCGCTCGGGAAGGCCGGGCTCATCGTGGTCGAAATAGAAATCATCGAGGGTGATCGTGGGAATGCCGAGTCGGCGCACGAGGGAGGTTTTACCCGAGCCGGAGGCTCCGGTGAGGAGCACGATCCGCCGCGTGAGCCGCCGGCTCCCTTCGGGGAGGTCAAACAGTACGGGGTCGGGAACCATGACCTTCATTATGGTTCATTGCCTGCCTCACCGGATCACCAACGGGGTCTTCCCGCGCGGCTCCACGTGGCCGATGACCGGGTAGCCCGGGAGTTCCCCGACGACGAGCAATCCCCCCGAGGTCTGGGCGTCGGCGAGGAGTACCAGTTCGTGTTCCTCCCGGGAACTGGTGAGGTGCGGGCGTACCCAGTCCAGGTTCCGCCGGCTCCCGCCCGGGATATAGCCCGCGGCCGCGGCCTCGTGGGCTCCCTCGAGGTAGGGAACGGCGCCGCCGTCGATGACGAGGCTGACGTCCGAGGCTCGCGCCATCTTGTAGGCGTGGCCGAGCAACCCGAACCCGGTCACGTCCGTGGCCGCGGCGGCCCCCGACGCGAGCGCGGCCTTCGAGGCGTCCCGGTTGAGGGTGACCATCGAATCGATCGCGTGGTTGAAATCCTCCCCGGTAGCCTTGTGCCGGTTACTCAACACCCCAACTCCGAGGGGCTTGGTCAGCGTGAGCGGTAGTCCGGCCGCGGCCGCATCGTTTCGCAGCAGCCGGTCCGGATCGGCGATGCCGGTCACGGCGAGGCCGTACTTGGGTTCCTTATCGTCGATGCTGTGCCCGCCGGCGAGGTGACAGTTCGCTTCCCGGCAGATGTCGGCCCCGCCGCGCATCACTTCCGCCGCGTGCGCGAAATCGATGGTCTCCCGGGGCCAGGAGAGGAGGTTGAGCGCCACCAGGGGGTCCCCGCCCATCGCATAGACATCGGAGAGGGCGTTAGCGGCGGCGATCCGACCGAAGTCGTAGGGATCATCGACGATGGGGGTGAAGAAGTCCGCTGTGGCGATGACCGCCTGGCCGCCGTTGATCCGGACGGCCGCCGCATCGTCACCGTTGTCCAGGCCCACGAGCAGGTTCTCATCGTCGAACCCTGGCAGACCTCCGAGGAGTTCCTCGAGTTCACTCGCAGGAACTTTGCACGCGCAGCCGCCACCGGCCGCGAATTGGGTGAGTCTCACCATCGGTCCTCCAGGTCAAAGTCGGGCCCTTCCATTCTTACAGGGTCTAGGCTTAGGCACTGGAGGCGTACCTCGTCTGGTGACGGGCGCGGTCTTCAAAACCGTTGTGGCCGAGCAACTCGGCCAGGCGGGTTCGATTCCCGTCCGCCTCCGCCAAAACTCAGGCGGAGCGAGCGAGCCAAGGAAGGTACGAGTGAACGACCCTCGACGATCGCTACCCTCGGTGGACCGGGTCCTGGCCGAGCCTCCGCTCGTCCGCGCGATCGAAGCGCTCGGGCGCAACTTCGTCACGAACCGGGTTCGCGCTGCCCTCGAGGAATCGCGCGCTCGGGCCGCGGCGCCGAGCTCGGCGCTCCACGACGCGTCGGCCGCGAGCCTCGCCGCCGCCGTCGCCGACGCCCTCCCCTCCGCACCCACGAGTCTGCGCGAGGTCATCAACGCCACCGGGATCGTCGTCCACACGAACCTCGGCCGCGCGCCCCTGTCCGAGGCGGCGCAGGCAGCGCTAGTTCAGGCGGCCGGCGCGACGGATGTCGAACTCGACCTCGCCACGGGCCGCCGCTCGCCGCGCGGGCAGGCAGCGATCGATGCGCTAGCAGCTGCTGCGGGAGCAGGGGCGCACGTGGTGAACAACGGTGCCGCGGCAATCGTCCTCGCCTGCCACGTGCTCGCACCGGCGGGGAACATCGTGCTTTCCCGGGGCGAGATGGTGGAGATCGGCGACGGGTTCCGCATTCCCGAGCTCATCGCCGCGACGGGCGTAGAGATCCGCGAGGTCGGCACGACGAACCGAACCCACCTGCGCGATTACACGAACGCGATCGATGCCCGAACCGGTTTCGTGCTCAAGGTGCATCCCTCGAATTTCCTCGTCGAGGGCTTCGCCGGCGGGGTGGGGATCGACGCGCTTGCTCGGGAGGCGGGGGTTCCCATCGTCGCCGATATCGGCTCGGGCCTGCTCCGCCCGCACCCACTCCTTCCCGATGAGCCCGATGCGCGGACGGCGCTGCGCGAGGGCGCCTCGCTCGTGATCGCCTCGGGAGATAAACTCCTCGGCGGCCCGCAGGCGGGCCTGCTCCTGGGTGAACCCGAACTTATCCACCGGCTTCGCCGCCACCCCCTCGCCCGCGCCCTCCGGGTCGATAAACTCACCCTCGCCGCGCTCGAAGCCACCCTGCTCGGCCCCCCGCCGCCGGTGGTCGCCGCGCTCGCCCGCACGCGCGAGGAGCTACGCGGGCGCGCCCGCCGCATCGCCGAGGCGACAGGCGGGCGGGTCGTCGATACCGAGGCGGCCGTGGGCGGAGGCGGGGGCCCCGGCGTGAGTCTTCCCTCCGCCGCGGTCGCGCTGCCGGAGAAACACGCAGCGGCGCTGCGGGCGCAGCGCCCCGCCGTGATGGGGCGGGTGCGGGACGGGCAGGTACTCCTCGACCTCATCGCCGTCGACCCACGCGAGGATGCCGCCCTCATCAGCGCCCTCCACCTCGTTCTCGCCGAGGGTGGCGCATGACCCAGCGGTCGGTGGTCGTCGCGACGGCCGGGCACGTCGATCACGGTAAGTCGACGTTGGTTCGGGCCCTCACGGGCATGGATCCTGATCGGTTGCAGGCCGAACGCGAGCGCGGGCTCACGATCGAGCTCGGGTTCACGTGGGCGGATTTCGCCGGCACCACGATCGCCTTCGTCGATGTACCCGGTCACGAGAAGTTCATCACGACGATGCTCAGCGGCGTCGGTTCGGTGCCGCTCGCCCTGTTCGCCGTCGCGGCCGATGACCCGTGGATGCCGCAAGCCGCTGAGCACCTCGCCGCGCTCGACGCCCTCGGCACGCGGGAGGCGATCTTCGCGATCACCCGATGCGACCTCGCCGATCCGGGCACAGCGTTGGATAGGGTCCGGGAGGAGATCGCCGGAACGTCGCTCGCCGGAGCGCGGGTCCTACCGGTGAGCGCCGTGACGGGCGAGGGCATGGCGCCGCTGCGCGAGGCCCTGGCCGACCTCGGAGCAGCAGCGCCGCAAGCGGACGTGGCCGCCGATGTGCGCGTGTGGATCGACCGCAGGTTCACGGTCGCGGGGGCCGGCACTGTCGTCACCGGAACGCTGCCTGCGGGAGTGATCGCCGCCGGTGCGGAGCTGCGCGGTCCGGGCGGGAGCGTCCGGGTTCGCTCCTTGGAATCCCTCAACGCCCCGCGCGATCGGGTTACCGGGAGCACCCGGGTCGCGCTCAACCTCACCGGAGCCGTGGAGGGACTCGGGCGGGGTGACGCGCTGTGGCAGCCGGGGGCGTGGCACCTCACCGACGTCGTCGACGTGCGCCTGCTCACCGGCGCGGGCCGGGTCCCGCGCACGCCGATGTGGCATATCGGTTCGCGCGCCACCCAGGTGCGCATGCAGCTGCTCGACGACTCCCATGCCCGGCTCGCCCTGCCCGACCCGGTCCCGCTGCGCCAGGGCGACCGGACCGTTCTGCGCGACCCGGGTGACCGGCGGCTGTGGGGCGCGCTCGTCGTCGATCCCGACCCCGCCCCGCTGCGTTCTCTTGCCCGCCGTAGCGGCCTTCGCCCGCGGCTCGCCCGGGCCCGAGAGCTCCGCGCCCGTGGGGCCAAGCCCGACCTCGAGGTCGAAGTCAGGGCACGCGGGGTCGTGCACCGCGACACGCTGCGCCGCCTGGGGATCCGAACCGAGGGCCCCTCCCCCTGGCGGATGAGTCCGGCCTGGCAGGAGGAGGCGAGCACGCGGATCGCGGAGATCGTGCGCCGCCACGACCACATCCAACCGCTCAACCCCGGGCTCGCGCCCGCCGAAATCGCCCACGCCCTCGCCGGTTACGGCCTACGCGTCCCGGCCCCGGAACTCATCGCCGATCTCCTCCCGCGGGGGCTGCGGATAGAGGAGGGCAAGGTGACATCCCGGTCGGCAGCGCTGCCCCCGGAGGTGGAGGCGGCGCTCGCAGAACTGCTGGCCCAGTGTGACCAAGACCCGCTGCGGGCGCCTACCCTGGAGCAGATCCGGGAGGCTGGTCTCAGTGACGCGCACCTCGCCGCCGCGGCCCGACTCGGCCGGATCTTCCTCCCCGCCCCCGGGGTGGTGCTGCCCGCGGATGCGGCGAGACTCGCGTTGCACACGCTGCGCACACTTCCTCAGCCCTTCACCACGAGCGAAGCCCGCAAAGCACTCGGCACCTCCCGCCGCGTGGCGATCCCGATCCTCGAGTTCCTCGACCGGGCCCGGGCGACCCGCCGTCTAGCCGATGACCGTCGCGAGGTGAGGTAGCACTCACTGCCCGGGGCGGGGTTTGGGAAGGCGCCGCATGTCCCGGAACCCCGCGAAGGCGAGTAGCGCGAGGGCGGCGGCGAGGATCGCGTACACGGCGGCGTCGGCCCCGCGCATCTGCTCTCCGAGGATGATCGCCGCGACGACGAGCAACATCGGCTCCACGTAACTGAGCAGCCCGAACAGGGGGATGGGGAGCATCGAGGAGGCTCCTACGTAGGCGGACATCGCGATGACGCTGCCGATGCCCACGGCGATGAGCAACCCGAGTTCGCCCTCCCAGCCGGGGCGGTCCCACAGGAAGTACAGCGCGAGGGGTGAGGCGAGCGTCATCTCCACACCGAACGCGGCTAGGTTGTCCAGCCGCAAATAGGTGCGGCCGACGAAGTATGCCGTGAAGGGCAGGCACACCGCGAGGGTCACCCAACCCAACTGCGGGGTGGCCGTGATCTTGACCGTCACCGCGAGACCCGCCATCGCCACGACCGCCCATTGCATGGGCGAGATCGCGGACCGCAGGATGAAGCGCCCGCCGAGCACGAGGCAGATGGGCAAGAGGAGGAACCCGAGGGAGGAGTCCAGGCCGAATCCGTTCCGCGGTGCCCACATGAACAGCCACGTCTCGAAGGAGATGATCGCCGCGAGGCCGAGGAACGCGAACGGGAGCCACCACCGGGAGCGGAGCCTCGCCCAGAGCATCCCCAGTGCCCGCCGCCCTCCGGGGTGGAGCAGGAGCGGCGCATATAGCACGGGGGTGGCGAGGATCCGCCAGGAGAACAACACTTCGCCCGAGGCGTGGGCCCGGCCCGCGAGGTAGAAGATCCCGGCCAATAGGGTCGAGGCGACGAGGGAGGCGAAGATTCCCGGTGCCTTCGAAGGCGTCGCCACAACACTCCTTTCACGCCCGCGGTGATCCGGGCGGCGTCTCTCACCATATCGACACACGAAAGCGCCGCCAAAAACCTTTGGCGGCGCTCTCGTCAGCGGCTTCCAGGGAGTCGGGGAAGCCCCTATCCCTGTTACTAGTCCTCGGCGCCCTCGGAGTCGGTGCCGACGGCGACCGGCTCGAGTTCTGCCTTCGGCTCGCGCTTGACCTGCGTGAAGGTGAACTCGCCCAGCAGGCCTTCACCTTCGGCGTCGACGTACACGTTGTGACCGGGCTCGAGTTCGCCATAGAGGATCTTCTCGGAGAGTTGATCCTCGATGTCCCGCTGGATCGCGCGGCGCAGTGGCCGGGCACCGAGCACCGGGTCGTACCCGCGCTCGGACAGCATCACCTTGGCGGACTGGCTGAGCTCGATCCCCATGTCCTTATCCTCGAGCCGCTCCGCGAGGCGGGCGATCATGAGGTCGACGATCTCGAGGATTTCGTCCCGGCTGAGCTGCGGGAACACCACGACGTCGTCAACACGGTTGAGGAACTCGGGGCGGAAGTGCTGCTTGAGGTCCTCGTTCACCTTGTTCTTCATCCGCTCGTAGTCGTTCGAGAGGTCACCCGTGGCCTGGAACCCGGTGAGCACTCCCTTGGAGATGTCGCGGGAACCGAGGTTGGTGGTCATGATGATGATGGTGTTCTTGAAGTCCACCACGCGGCCCTGGGAGTCAGTGAGTTTTCCTTCCTCCAGGATCTGCAGCAGCGAGTTGAAGATATCCGCGTGTGCCTTCTCCACCTCGTCGAACAGCACCACGGAGAACGGCCGGCGGCGTACCTTCTCGGTGAGCTGCCCGCCCTCGTCGTAGCCGACGTAGCCCGGGGGAGACCCGAACAGCCGCGACACGGTGTGCTTCTCACCGAACTCACTCATGTCGAGCTGGATGAGGGCGTCCTCCTCCCCGAAGAGGAATTCCGCGAGCGCGCGGGCGAGTTCAGTCTTCCCGACCCCGGTTGGACCGGCGAAGATGAACGAACCACCCGGGCGGCGGGGGTCCTTCAGCCCGGCGCGGGTACGGCGGATCGCCTGTGAGATCGCGACGATCGCGTCGTGCTGGCCGACGACCCGCTTGTGCAGTTCGTCCTCCATCCGCAGCAGGCGGGAGGATTCTTCCTCGGTGAGCTTGAAGACGGGGATCCCGGTGGAAGCGGCGAGCACTTCGGCGATGAGTTCCTCATCCACCTGGGCGACCGTATCCATGTCGCCCGTGCGCCACGCCTTGTCCTTCTCCTGGCGTTCTTGGGTGAGGCGTTTCTCCTCATCCCGCAGCCGCGCCGCGCGTTCGAAGTCCTGATCGTCGATCGCCGATTCCTTCTGGTGGCGAGCGGTAGCGATCTGTTCGTCGAGTTCCCGCAGCTCCGGCGGCGCCGTCATCCGGCGGATCCGCAGCCGCGCGCCGGCTTCGTCGATGAGGTCGATGGCCTTGTCAGGCAGGAACCGGTCGTTCAGGTAACGGTCGGCCATCGTCACGGCGCCCACGAGAGCCCCGTCGGTGATCGTGACCCGGTGGTGCGCTTCGTAGCGGTCACGAAGACCCTTGAGGATCTCGACCGCGTGGCTCACGGAGGGTTCGTCCACCTGGATCGGCTGGAAGCGGCGTTCGAGGGCGGCGTCCTTCTCGATGTGCTTGCGGTACTCATCGAGGGTGGTTGCGCCGATCGTCTGCAGTTCCCCGCGGGCGAGCATCGGCTTGAGGATGGAGGCGGCGTCGATCGCGCCCTCCGCGGCGCCGGCACCCACGAGGGTGTGGATCTCGTCGATGAACAGCACGATGTCACCGCGGGTGCGGATCTCCTTGAGCACCTTCTTCAGGCGCTCCTCGAAGTCACCGCGGTAACGGGACCCGGCGACGAGCGCCCCGAGGTCGAGGGTGTAGAGCTGCTTGTCTTTGAGCGTTTCGGGGACGTCCCCGCGGACGATGTCCTGCGCGAGCCCTTCAACCACCGCGGTCTTGCCCACACCGGGTTCACCGATGAGGACGGGGTTGTTCTTCGTGCGGCGCGAGAGGATCTGCATGACCCGTTCGATCTCGTTCGACCGGCCGATGACGGGGTCGAGTTTTCCGTCGCGGCCGGCCTGGGTGAGGTTACGGCCGAACTGGTCGAGCACGGCAGAGCCGGACGGGGTGCCTTCGGCGGGACCCCCGGCAGATACCGCTTCCTTGCCACCCTGGTATCCGGTGAGGAGCTGGTTGACCTGCTGGCGCACGCGAGCAAGGTCGGCGCCGAGCTTGGTGAGGACCTGCGCGGCGATGCCTTCGCCTTCGCGGATGAGGCCGAGCAGGATGTGCTCAGTCCCGATGTAGTTGTGCCCGAGCTGGAGGGCCTCCCGCAGCGAGAGTTCCAGTACCTTCTTCGCGCGGGGGGTGAAGGGGATGTGACCGGTCGGGGCTTGCTGGCCCTCGCCGATGATCTCCTGCACCTGGGCCCGAACCGCCTCGAGTGAAATGTTCAGCGATTCCAGAGCTTTCGCAGCAACCCCATCGCCCTCGTGGATGAGGCCGAGCAGGATGTGCTCAGTTCCGATGTAGTTGTGGTTGAGCATCCGCGCCTCTTCTTGGGCGAGGACGACGACCCGACGTGCTCGGTCGGTAAATCTTTCAAACATGATGGCAACTCCCTTTGCCGATTCCGGCTTGCATCAAGGCTAACGACATCGGGGGTCAAAACCTGCCGGTGTTCGCCGCAGGCGGAGAGGATGTTCGAAAGCGTCGGCCCCGGCGCTCACATGCGCCGTTGGCAGCGCCCGCACCAGAACAGGTTCCGGCCGGCGAGGACTTGGGTCCGGATCTTTGAACCGCACCGCGGGCAGGGGGCGCCCGATTGCTTATAGACGGCGGAATCTCGCCGTTCCAGGTCCACCTCCTCGCCCGCAGTGAGCCGGGCCTCCACCTCCTGCACCTCCTCTTCGATCGTCACGATCCGGTGGGTCGCCACGCCCAGGGGCATGAGCCGCACGAGATCGTTCCATATGGTGAGCCAGGAGGACCGCTTGACTTTCTTACCCGGGGTGAAGGGACTCAGCCGGTGGCGCCAGAGCACTTCTGCCCGGTAGACGTTGCCGACCCCGGCGAGGACTTTCTGATCGAGCAGCAGCTCGGCGATGGTCTTGTTCGATCGTTGAATCCGCTCCCACGCCTGTTGCTCCTGGGCATCCGGGCGTAACGGATCGGGACCGAGGCGGGCCTCGATGGCGTCGACCTCCTCAGGGGTGAGTACGTCGCAGATATAGGGCCCGCGGAGGTCGGCGACCCAGCCGGGGTTCTCGATCCGCAGCCGCACCTGCCCCCAGATCTCCTCCCCCTCCTCGCGCGGGAGGACCGAGAAGTACCCGATGAGGCCGAGGTGGACGTTCAGCCAGCGCTCACCGGGGAACTCCGCGAAGAGGTGCTTTCCCCACGCTTTGGCGCCGAGGAACTCCCTGCCGTTGAGGAGTTCGGCCCCCGCAGCGAACCGGCCCTGCGGGCTGGACACACGTACGGGAGCGGGAGCGAACGCGTTGTTGAGATCGTGGGCGAGCCGGTGGATGGTGTGGCCTTCGGGCATGGTTCTCCTTACGTGTCTACCACTTGAATACCACGGCGGGGGCTGCGGTAGCGTATCGGCAATGTCTTCCGCTGATGCCCACATTGAACCGCGGCCTGCGCGGGTACCCGCTCACGGCATCAATGGCTCGGGACAACGCACCGGCGCCGCGGGCCGGGCGAGCGCGGGACGGGTCTAGATGGACTCCCCCGCCGATGCTTTCTACACCGGGCTCGTGGCCGAGACGTACAGTCAGTTGAAATCGACCTCCTTCCCGGCCGAGCGTTACACCCGCCTCATCGAGAAGTTTGGCGAGCCCGCCCTCGAACTCGGGTGCGGGGACGGCGATCCGCTGCTCGAGCTGCGTGAACTCGGCCTCGACGTCGACGGCGTTGATTCCTCTCCCGATATGCTCGCCCGGCTCCGGGGCCGGGCCGAGCGGCGCGGGCTGGAGGTGAACGCCTGGCTCACTGCGATGGAGGCGATGGTTCTGCCCCGCCGGTACCGGACGGTGTTCCTTGCCGGGCCGACGTTCAACCTGCTCCCCACCGATGACGCGATGCAGGAGGCACTGCACGCGATCCGGGGCGCGTTGGCCAGCGGCGGCGCCGCCATCATTCCCCTGTTTGTTCCGCCCGTGGCTCGCGGTGAGGTGGGGGCGACCACGCGGGAACAAACCCCGGGCGGGACCGTTTCCTGCACGGTCGTGGCCGCGGCGCGAGATGAGGTGCAGCGTACGCAGCGCCTCACCCTCCGGTATGAACGCTGCGGGGATGGGGAGCTCGAAACCCTCGAGCGGGACTGGGTGCTCCACTGGACCGACCTCGCCCGGTTCGAGGAACTTGCGGGCAACGCGGGCCTGCGGATCACTTCCGCGCCTCCTGCCATCGGCGCGGACCCGGCCGACGTCGTGCTCACCCGCGGGTGAGCTACGTATCGACGAGGACGGTGAACGGGCCGTCGTTCACCAGCGCGACCCTCATGTGCGCCCCGAACCGGCCCGTCGCGACCGTGATTCCTCGGCCCCGTAGTTCCGCCGCGACCTTCTCCACCAGGGGCTCGGCCTGCGGCGCGGACGCGGCGGCGGACCAGGAGGGGCGCCGGCCCTTGCGGGTGTCTCCATACAGGGTGAATTGGGAGATGAGCAGCACCTCGGCGCCCGTGTCCGCGACGGAGGTTTCGCCGTCAAGGATCCGTAGTTCGGCGATCTTGCGTGCCATCGTTGCGGCCTCGGCGGCGCCGTCGTCGGTGCCTGCCGCGACGAGCGCGACGATCCCGGCGCCGATCTGCCCGACGACCTCGCCCTCGACGTGCACCGAGGCCTCGGTGACCCGCTGGAGCACAGCTTTCACTCGCGTTCCTCCTCGATCCACTCCACGTAGCCGACCGGCTGCCCATGCCCGCGCACCGGTTCCCGGGCCCAAGAAAGGTCGGCATGGACGCCGAGTGCGGCGAGTGCAGCGACGAAGGCGGGGGTGTTCGCCCGGTGGTTGCCGTCGGCGACTTTGGTGATGATGGTCGCGCCGTCGTCGAACGCGCCCATGAGTACGCCTTCCGCGCCGCCCTTGACGACCAGGCCGGGCACGTGTTGCATCGCGAGGGTGTCGAACCGGCCCTCGCCGGAAACGAGGTGGGGGTAGGTGCGCATCGCCGTGACGATTCGATGTTCGCGGCTTCCCACCGGGGCGAGCGCGAGAGCCGAGACGGCCCGGGCGAGACCGCTGAGGCTCGTCGTCGCCGTCGGCGCTCCGCACCCATCGACGCTCCACCCCAGCCGGGTTCCGGTGAGCTCCGCGAGCGTTTCGGCAATGAGTTCTTGCAGGGGGTGGTCTGGTTCCAGGTACGACGCGGTGTCCCACCCGCCGGCCACGCAGGCGGCGAGCATCGCGGCGTGCTTACCCGAGCAGTTCTGCAGGATCGGTTCCTTGTCACCGCCCCGGGCGTGGAGGGCCGCCGCGGCGGCGCCATCGAGCGGGAGGTCAGCGGTGTTCTGCAGGGCGCGTCGATCGAGCCCGACCGAGTCGAGGATCGAGTCCACGCACTCCACGTGCACGGGGCTTCCCGCATGGGAGGCGCAGGCGATCGCGAGCTGCGCGTCGGTGAGGTCGACCCCGGCACGCAGGGCCGCGAGCGCCTGGAACGGTTTGAGGGCGGAACGCGGGAAGAGTTCGATGTCGGAGCCGCGGGAGAGGACCACCTCCCCCGCCGCGTTGGTCACCCGCGCATGCCCGCTGTGGATTCCTTCGCAGATCTCCCCGCGCCACACGGCGGCGATGGGCTCGCCCGCGATCGCGTCGGGCGAGGAGGGGGCCCTCACCATGTGCGCCATCCGTCGGAGCCGCTACCGCCCCGGGGCCGCTTCCCGTATTCCTTGAGCGCGGGGCGCACGTCGGTCAGATACACCCCTGCCCCGACCAGCGGGAGGATCGTGAGCAGCAGGCTCGCGCGTCCGCCGCCTCCCCCGGTGGGGATCGAAAGGAATGACAGCAGCGTCGCGCCGCCGGTGATCGCAAGCCAGAACACCTTCGTGCGCTTATCGGCCGCGATGAACGTCGCGGGTTTGGTGACGGCGGCGTGGATGAGGGAGAAGAGGCTCAGCGCGAACGCCGCGGCAGCGAGGATGAGCAGCAACCACCCCTGGATCTGCGGAATGAAGTTCACGCGTCCACCTTACGCGCACTCAGCCGCCGCGCTGAAGGTTCGGCATCCCGCCCGCAGGACGGCGCAAGGCGGCGCGATCGATCTGCTCGGGCCGCCCCTCCCCTTCACCTTCGCGATTGACGATCGGCTCCTGAGAGGCGGCGATGCCGCCGGCGAGCAGATCGATGTCCTCGGCGGTTCCCCGGCGGATCAACGCGAGCGCGATCGGCCCGAGTTCGTGGTGCTGACCGACGGAGGTGACGGTACCGACCTTCCGTTCCCCTGCCACGACGTCGTCGCCCGGTTCGGGGAAGGTGTGTTCGGAACCATCGAGGTGGAGGAACACCAGGCGCCGGGGCGGTTTGCCCATGTTGAACACCCGCGCGATCGTTTCCTGCCCCTTGTAGCACCCCTTGTGCAGGTGCACGCCGGTTCGGAGCCAGTCGAGCTCGTGCGGGATCGCGCGGTCGTCGACCTCGCGATTGTGCCGGGGTCGCCAGGAGGCGATCCGAAGCGCTTCCCAGCCCCACGCACCGGCCATCCGGGCACCGGAGTCGATCGCCTGCTTCACGACGGTGCCGAGGCCCGCCCGCGGCACGAACCACATCGCGGCTTTCCACTCCTGCCCGGGGTGGGGGGCGGCCGGGTCGGTGTACTGCGTGGACCCCTCGGCGACCGTGGGCCAGGGATCGCGCCACACGGGGAGCTCCGCGCCGTCGGCACCCACGAGCACCGGCCCGTCCTCGCGAGTACCGATGATGGCATAGTCGGCCATGGCAACCTCCACCTGATAGGTGAAGCGCATCCACTCCAGGAATTTCACGAGCGCTTCACCGCGGCCGGAATCGGCGATCAGCCACGCGGTCTCGCCGTCGTCGTACACCTTCGCTGCGTGCTCGATCCGCCCGTTCATGTCGAGCAGGAAGAACTCGGTGGAGGAACCGGGAGGCAGTTCTTCGAACATCTGCGTGGAAAGCGTGTGCAACCACGTCAGGCGGTCCGGGCCGGTGATCGTCACGACGTCCAGGTGGGACAGGTCAACGAGCGCCACCCCCCGCGAGAGGGCCCGCTGTTCGATCAGCGGTTCACCGTAGTGCGCGGCGACGCCGAGGTCCGGCTCGCCACTTCCGACGACCGCACCCCGCGAAAACGAAAAATCTAACAGTGGGCTACGGTAATCAGTCATATTCCTAACTCATTCGTTGTAAACGCCCCGAGGAGTACGAGGCCATTTCGTGGCCGAACGCCGCCATGTCCGTCGCCCACATGAGCTCTCCGCCCACGAGCCCGTACATGCGCTTGACTGCGGAGATCTCCGCGCTGGTTTCGGTGCGCGCGATGACGTCGGAGACGAGATCCACCCGGGGCCCTTGGACCGCGCCGACGAACACGCTGACGTGCCCGCTGGGTTCGGCGAGGAGCACTTCCAGTTCCGAGCGCGGCGGTTTGTCACCGTCGGTCGGCTCCCCCTGCCCTCCCGGGGCGACCCGCCAGAACCCGGACTCGGTCGCCCACACGTCACCCGCGACGAGGTCGGCCTGGTCGACCTTGGTCTCCAATCCCGCGAGTTGCCCCTCCAGCAACCAAATGGTCGAGGCATACGAGAGGTAGGGACCGCCGTCGTGGCTGAAGGTCGTTTCGACGACGATCGGCCGCTCGGGGATGTTCTCGTAACCGAGGTAGCCGGGCCCGCGCCACGAGCCGACGAGCCAGGCGAGCGGATAGACCTCGGGGGCGAGGCCTTCGGGGAATTGGAAAGACATGGTTATCGCCGGCGATAGAGCCGTTGGACGACGAGCACCGCGAACGCCGCGACGCCGACCCCTGCGGCGATGACGAGGGCAACGAAGATGCTTTCAATCATGCGTCCACTCTACCCCCGATAGGTCAGGGCATGTGCAAGAGGACCCGGCCCAGGATGTACACGGGCACGCCGGATACCGCGACGGCGATGAGCGCTCCGGCCAGTGAGGGCAGCGCCGCGTCCGAATCGCTGTATTCGCCGAACAGGTAGTGCACGGAGGCAACGACGAGCCCCGCGGCGAGCCCGATGAGGCCACCGGTGATGAGCGTGAGTTCTTCCAGGCCCTGCCCCATGCCGAGGCCCGCGCCGCTCGCGGCGAGGATCGCGAGGAGCACCGATCCCCGCGCCTTGATCGGTAGGGCGGTGGCGATCGCCGCGGCCGCGAGGCAGACCGCGGCGGTGAACGTGAGCGCGGACCCCGCCGGACCGGGATCCACCGCGAGCCAGCCCGCGCCGGAGGCGACGATGACCGCCCCGGTGACGTGGCCGGCGGCCTGATCGACCAGGCGGGTGCGATCACGGCGGAACATCTGCGCGATGAAGATCGCGATGAGCGAGCCGGCGAGGATCGGGGCGAGCCAGGCGAGGGAGTGGGTCGCCCGCACGAGCCAGGCGGAGGCGAGCGCAACCACGAGCAGGATCGCCGTGACCGGCAGCCGCCGCCCCATGTGCGGCAACAGCGGCGCCCACCCGAGAGCGACGACGACGGCGATCGCCGCCACGGTGATTTCGAACAGCGGCCGCGGCGTAAAGGTGGTCACGCCGATGCCGGCGGCCGCGGTTGCCGTAACCACCGCGCGGAAGCTGCCGCTCATCATAAGGAGCTACTCTTTTCGTCGCTGTGCTAGCCGAGGTCATTATCCCAGGTTCCGTGCCCTCGTGGAGCATCGTCAGCGAGTAGCTGAACCCAGCGATCGGAGCTGTGGAAAATATTTGCGAAGTGCCGATGGGCGTTTACACTGGAGGCAGACGTCGGGCCGTGATCCGGCCCCGGGCTCCAACATTTGCCGCTACGAGCGGCCTTCGCGCCGTCAGGCGCTGG
Source organism: Beutenbergiaceae bacterium (assembly GCA_035301585.1). Taxonomy (GTDB): domain Bacteria; phylum Actinomycetota; class Actinomycetes; order Actinomycetales; family Beutenbergiaceae; genus HY158. Next base: position 19,237 of record DATGUB010000028.1, read on the forward strand.
CCGGTCCGGCGTCGTTAACCCCACTCCCTTAAGCGGAGTGGGGTTTTTAACATTTCGGAGCAGTTTTCCCGCATTTTGCCCCATGTCGGGCGAATTTCGCCGCGGAAGTCATCGGTTTCCCCACGACTGTTTCCCCTTCGAGGCAAATCTGCCCTACTCTTATCCCGTTGCTCCCTTTACTCTTCTGACGGAGAAGCCGGTGCGTTTTCGTATCACCCCTCGTGACTCCACGTTCTTTGACCTCTTCGCCGCTCTCGCGGCCCACCTCGTCACAGGCGCGGATCTCCTTGCTCAGCTGATCGGTGCGGACCCCGCGGACCGGGCGGACTTGGCCAAACAGCTCAAAGACGCCGAGCACCTCGCCGATGATTCCACTCACACCATCTTCCGCCGGGTCAACCAGACGTTCGTGACCCCCTTCGACCGGGACGACATCTACGACCTCGCCTCGGCCCTGGATGACTGCATGGACAACATGGAGGCCGCCGGGGAGATCGTGGTGCTCTACGGAGTGGATGAGCTGCCCGACGCGGTCACCGACCAGGTGCGGACCCTGCAACGCGCGGCGGAACTCACTGCTGAGGCGATGCCGAAGCTCGCGACGATGGACGACCTCGAAGAGTACTGGATCGAAGTGAACCGGCTCGAGAACGAAGCCGACCGTTCCTACCGCTCCCTCGTCGCCGATCTCTTCCGGAACCCGCGTTTCCAGGCCACGCCTGCGGGCGTTGTGGAACTCATGCGGTTGCGCGCCGTCGTCGACACCCTCGAGGCTGCCGCGGACAGTTTCGAAACGGTGGCGAACACCGTAGAGACCATCGTTCTCAAGGAAAGCTAACAACACGTGGAGCTCGCTCTCGTCATCGTCGTCGTCGTTATCGCGTTGGCGTTCGACTACACCAACGGATTTCACGACGCTGCCAACGCCATCGCCACTTCTGTTTCAACTCGGGCGCTCACCCCGCGTGCGGCGCTCGCCATGGCCGCGGTGATGAACCTCGTCGGCGCGATGCTCGGGGTCGGGGTTGCGGAGACCATCGGCTCGGGGATCATTGACGCGCCACAGGGGCACGGCGGGCTCGTCGTCGTCCTCGCCGGCCTGGTCGGGGCGATCACGTGGAACCTCATCACCTGGTGGAAGGGGCTGCCCTCTTCCTCCTCACACGCCCTCATCGGCGGGCTCATGGGGGCGGGGCTCGCCTCATTCTCGCAGGTGCACTGGACGGTCATCCTCGACAAGGTCGTCATTCCGATGGTCGCCTCCCCGCTCGTGGGGTTCACCCTCGCGTTCTTCGCGATGGTCGGCCTCCTGTGGCTGTTCCGTAACGCCGCCCCGGGCAAGGCGCAGCGGCGGTTTCGGGTGCTGCAGACCATCTCGGCGGCGGCCATGGCGCTCGGGCACGGCCTGCAGGACGCGCAGAAGACGATGGGGGTCATCGTCCTTGCGCTCGTGGCCGGGGGACTGCATCCCGCGGGCGGAGGGATCCCCCTGTGGGTGAAACTCGCCGCAGCGGGCGCGATCTCTGCGGGGACCTACGCCGGGGGCTGGCGCATCATGCGCACCCTCGGGCGGAAAGTCATCGAACTCGATCCCGCCCGGGGCTTCGTCGCCGAGGGAGTCGCCGCGAGCGTGCTGTACACGACCGCCTTCGTCTTCCACGCCCCGATCTCCACCACCCACACGATCACGTCGGCGATCATGGGGGTGGGCGCCACCAAGCGGCTCTCGGCCGTCCGCTGGGGCGTTGCCAGGAACATCGCCGTTGCCTGGGTACTCACGATTCCGGCCGCTGCCGTCGTGGCCGCCGGCATGTATTTCCTGCTGCACCTGTTCATCTGATCCGCACCGCGAGCGGGACCGCACCTTCGCGTGCGGTTCGTCCCTGGGTGACGTTCGTCATTGCTTCCCAGGTTTTTTTGAGATTGCACTTACCCACCCAGTAGGGTTGGTGTGCAAATTTTGACTATTTTGGAGCTTTCCTTGAGAATTTCTTTCCTTCGCGGCGCGGGCCTCACCTTCACCGCCGTTCTTGCTGGTTCCGCGCTCGTTGCGTGCGCCGAAGTGCCGACGGCGGAAGTCGGCGACTGCATCAACAGTTCCGACCTCGCCGACGACGAGATCGACGAGATCACGACCGTCTCCTGCGACGAGCCCCACGACCTCGAGGTGTTCCACGCGTTCGACCTGCCCGAGGGGGATTTCCCGGGTGAGGAGGCGATGAGCGAGGCGGCCGAAGAGGAGTGCGTGGGCGCGTTCGAGGACTACGTCGGCCTCGACTACCTCGACTCGGAGCTGTACATCACGATCATCAACCCTACCGAGGACACCTGGGACACCGCGGATGACCGCGAGATCCTCTGCGTCCTGCAGGGTGAGGACGCAACGAGCTCCTTCAAAGACTCCGAGATCTAACCGAATCTGCCGGAGATGTAGGCTTCCGTAGCCGAGTTGGACGGCGCTGAGAAGATCTGTGCCGTCGCGTCGAGCTCCACGAGCCGCCCGGGTTCGCCCGCGCCGTCGGTGTTGAAGAACCCGGTCCGGTCCGAGACCCGGGCGGCTTGTTGCATGTTGTGGGTGACGATGACGATCGTGTAGTCGTCTTTGAGTTCGGTGATGAGATCCTCGATCGCGAGGGTGGAGATCGGATCGAGCGCGGAGCAGGGTTCGTCCATGAGCAGCACCTGCGGTTTCACCGCGATCGCGCGGGCGATGCACAGCCGCTGCTGCTGCCCGCCCGATAGCGCGGAGGCCGGCGCGTCGAGCCGGTCCTTCACTTCCTTCCACAGGTTCGCTCCGGTGAGCGCACTTTCCACGAGGTCGTGGGCCTCGGCCTTGGGCAGGCGGCGGTTGTTGAGCTTCACGCCCGCGAGCACGTTCTCCGCGATCGACATCGTCGGGAACGGGTTGGGGCGCTGGAACACCATCCCGATGTGGCGGCGCACTTCGGCCGCGTCGACGTCGCGCGCGTACAGGTCCTGTCCGTTCATTTTCACGGTGCCTTCTACCCGCGCGCCGGGAACGACCTCGTGCATCCGGTTCAGCGTGCGCAGGAACGTGGATTTTCCGCAGCCCGAGGGGCCGATGAGGGCGGTGACGGCGCGGGGTTCAATAGCCATGGAAACGTCGGCGACGGCGTGTTTGGGGCCGTAGAAGACGTTGAGGTCGGAGATGTCTAGTCGACGGGTCACATCGAATCCTTGTTAGCTGCGAGGGGAGAAGTATCTGCTCACCGCTCGGGCGGCGAGGTTGAGGAGCATGACGATGGCGATGAGGGTGAGCGCACCGGCCCATGCGCGGTCGATCGATGCGCCCCCTTGGGCGTATTGGCGGTAGACGAACACCGGCAGGGTCGCGATCCGGCCCTCGAAGGCGTTCCAGTTCAGTCCGGAGGCGAACCCGACCGTCACGAGCAGCGGCGCGGTTTCGCCGATCACCCGGGCGATCGCGATCATGATGCCGGTGGTGATGCCCGCGATCGCGGTGCGGAGCACGACTTTGATGATCGTCAGCCACTTGGGCACCCCGAGCGCGTAGGCGGCCTCCCGCAGTTCGTTGGGCACGAGGCGGAGCATCTCTTCCACCGAGCGCACCACGACCGGGGTCATGAGCACCGCGAGCCCCACGCCGCCGATGACGGCCGATTTGTAGGCGGGGCCGAACACGAGGAGGAACACCGCGAAGGCGAATAGCCCCGCGACGATGGAGGGGATCCCCGTCATCACGTCGACGAGCACGGTGACCGCCCGGGCGAGGGGGCCGCGGCCGTATTCGACGAGGTAGATCGCGGTGAGGATCCCCAGGGGGATGGATATCGCCGCGGCGATCGCGGTCACGTACACCGTTCCGATGATCGCGTGGTAGATCCCGCCCTCGACCATTGCTCCGTACACGCCGGTCATGTCGGTGTTGAGGAAGACCCACCCGAACCTCTCCGAGCCGCGTTGCAGGACGATCCACACGAGCGAGACGAGGGGGACGAGGGCAGCGATGAACGCGGAGGTGATCGCGATCGTTGCGAGCCGGTCCTTCGCCCACCTGGCCCCCTCGATGAGGCCGGAGATGAGGGTGAGGGCGACCGCGAAGGCGGCTGCGCCCGTGAGTCCGAGCCGGAGGGGGGTGAGGCGGCCGGTCAGAGTGAGGGTGAGGGCGCTGAGGACGAGCGCGGCTGCCGCCGTCGCCCAGGGCGCCCACGCCGGCAGGCGCTTGGAGGTGATGGAAAGCGTCGTCATAATCAATTCGCCCCGTCGTACTGTGCGCGGCGCGCGACGATCCACCGCGCGAGGAGGTTCACGCCGAGGGTGAGGGCGAACAGGATGAGCCCGGTGGCGATGAGAACGGAGACCGCGATCCCGGAGGACTCAGGGAACTGGGAGGCGATGTTCGCCGCGATCGTGTTGTGTTGGCCCGGCTGCAGGAGGTTGAAGTTGATCGCGAATCCCGGGGAGAGCACCATGAGCACCGCCATCGTCTCCCCCAGCGCGCGGCCGAGGCCGAGCATCGCGGCGGAGATGACCCCGGAACGGCCGAAGGGCAACACCGCCTGGCGGATCATCTCCCACCGGGTGGCCCCGAGCGCGAGTGAGGCCTCTTCGTGCAGGCGCGGGGTTTGGAGGAAGACTTCCCGGGTCGTCGCGGTGATGATCGGCAGGATCATCACCGCGAGCACGAGCCCCGCCGCGAGGAGGTTCCGGGCGGGGGCCTGGTAGTGGGCGAAGAAGGGTAGGAAGCCCAGGTGGGTGCTCAACCACTGGAACAGTGGGTCGATCACCGGTTGCAGGAACGCCATCCCCCAGAGTCCGAAGATGACCGAGGGGATCGCGGCGAGGAGGTCGATGAGGTAACCCAGCCCCTGGGCGAGTCGGCGGGGTGCGTAGTGCGAGATGAACAGCGCCACCCCGATGCTTAACGGCACGGCGACGGCGAGCGCGATGACGGAGGCGAGGACCGTTCCGAACGCGAGCGGGGCGACGTAGGCCCAGAAGGACTTCCCACCGGTCGCCACCGCGACCTCATCGACGGGCACCGTGAGCGCGGGCCACGCGCGCAGGAGCAGGAACCCCGCGACCGCGGCGAGCACGATGAGGATGACGATCGCGGCGCCGGTGGATACGCCCGCGAAGATGCGATTCCCCAGCGCTCCCCGCCGGCTCCCGGTGAGGGCGAGCGGCTCGCGGGGAGGCTGCCCGGTGGGAACGCGGCGGGTGGGCCGGCGAAGGGGTGGTGCGACGCTCATGGGAAGTCCTTCGTCGTGTTACTCAGCGTCGATCGTCTCGATCGCCGCCGTGACCTTCTCCCGCAGTTCCGCGGAGATCGGCGCCGAGCCGGCGACGTCGGGTTGGGCGGCGCGCTCCTGGCCCTCCTCGCTCGCGACGTACTCCAGGTAGGCGGCGACGTTCGCGGCGGTGGAGTCCTCGTCATACTCCCCGCAGGCGAGGAGGTAGGAGATGAGCACGATCGGGTAGGAGCCTTCGACGTCTCGCGCGAGGTCGATGGTGAGCCGCAGGTCGGTCGCGTCCTCCGTGCCCGGGGAGGAGTCGACGACCTTTGCCGCGGCCTCGGCGGAATACGGCACGAAATCCTCACCCACGCCGACGGCGACGGTACCCAGGTCGCCCACGCGCGAGGCATCGGCGTAGCCGATCGCACCTTCGGCGCTCGTGACGACGTCGATCATCCCGGAGGTTTGCCCGCCCGACTGGGTGCCGGAGATCGGCCATTCTTCGACGCTGCCGTGGGTCCACACCTCGGGGGCGACGGCGTCGAGGTATTCGGTGAAGTTGCCGGTGGTGCCCGACTTGTCGGAGCGGTTCACCGGGATGATCTCGAGGTCGGGGAGTTCCACTCCGGGGTTCGCGGCGGCGATCTCCGGGTCGTTCCAGTTGGTGATCTCGCCGGCGAAGATCTTCGCGATCGTTTCCCCCTCGAGGTTGAGGTGCTCGGTGTCGAGGTCGAGGTTGTACACGACCGCGATGGGCGAGATGTACAAGGGGAGCTCGAGTGCTTCGGAGCCGAAGCAACGCTCGGTTGCGGCGGCACGTTCGTCCTCGTCCAATGCGGAGTCCGAACCGGCGAACTCGACCGTGCCGTTGAGGAACTGTTCTCGTCCCGTGCCCGAGCCCGTCGGGTCGTAGGTAACCGTGACGTCGGTGCGTTCGGTGAACCCGGCGATCCAGGCGAGTGCGGCGTTCTCCTGGGAGGAGGCGCCCGCGCCCGCGATCTGGCCGCTGAGTTCCGCACCGTCCGCGGTGTCGGTCGCAGCGTCCGCCGTCGTCTGCCCGCCGTTGTTTGCCGGGCCGCAGGCGGCCATCGAGGCGAGCCCGGCGGCGGCCGCGAGGGCGCCGAGCCGGCGAATCGGAGCAATGCTCACAGTAGTCTTCCCTATCTGTTCGTTGCCGTGGCCTTTTGACCACGATCCTCACGGTAGGCAGCGGATTTAACCACCCGTGTACGCGTGGGTGAACAGCAGGTGAACTCGCAGGGAACTCTCTGGAGGTGGGGCCCTAGCGCCGGGGCCGGTGCGTCTCGGAGGCGACGATCCGGGGGCGCTTGCCGGGTCTGGCGGCCACGTGCAGCACGAGCACCTCCCCGGTACGAAGGTGGGGATCAGCTGCCGGGAACGTATCCTCAACGCGGCGCGGGGCGCGCTTCCTCGCCGCTGCCAGCGCGATCGGCAGCACCGGGCGGTGGGTGCACACGATCGCGTTGCCCGGTGCTTTCAGGGTGCTGCCGACGAGGTTCTTCGCCGCTTTCGGATCCTCGCTAGCGCCCTGCTCGGTGAGGCAGGAGAACGTCTCGATCCGCACTCCCGCCGCATGTGCGAACGGGGCGACCGTCGCCTCGCAGCGGGCCCACGGGGAGGTGAGTACGCGGTGGGCGCCGAACGCGGCGAACAGGGGGACGAGCGCGCGGGCCTGCTCCTCGCCCGCGGGCGTGAGCGGCCGGGAGAGCTCGCTTCCCTCCCAGGCGGAACGTTTCTTCGCCGTGCCGTGCCGGGTCAGCAGCACCGCCCAGGTGGCCAACTCGCCGTCGGCGTACAGATCAAGGAGGCCTTTGAGGGGCTCCCGGTCGCCGCGGCGAGTCAACATCGTCAAGGCTTTGACCGCGTCCACCCAGACCGCTTCATCGACTTCGCTCGGGGGCGCAGGCTCGACCTCGGCTCGGGCCGCCACGGGCTCCTCGCTCGCGGCCGGTTGGGCGGCCCAGTAGGAGTTGATCTTCCGATTCCCGTTCGCGAGCCGATATTTCACCTTCGGCAGCGGCACTCCGAGCACGACCTCCACACCGGTCTCCTCGTTGACCTCCCGGATAGCGCAGGCGGGCAGGGGTTCACGTTTGCGCGGCTTGCCCTTGGGCCAGGACCAATCGTCGTAACTCGGGCGATGGATGAGCAGGACCTCCAACCGCTCCCGGCGCACCCGCCACACCACGGCTCCTGCGGCGTGAACCACCTGCGCCATCAGCGCGCCAGCGCGGCACTGCGCCGCCGGGTGGTCATGAGCAGGGTGTGCAGATCGTCCAACGGCTCGCCGCCGTCATCCGTGTTCACGCGCACCCAGTGCTGGCCGTGGTCCTCCTCGTGACGCAGGTGCCAGGAGGCGGTGCTCGGCGCGACGGAGAGGTCGATGAGCCCGACGAGGTCGTGGATGTGCTCCGGATCGGTGATGTTGACAAGTACCTCCACCCGGCGATCGAGGTTTCGGTGCATGAGGTCGGCCGAACCGATGAACACGTCCGGCTCGCCACCGTTCGCGAACGCGTAGATGCGGGAGTGTTCGAGGTATCGGCCCAGGATCGAGCGGACCCGGATGTTGTCGCTCAGGCCCGGAACTCCTGCCTTGAGGCCGCAGATGCCGCGCACGACGATATCGATGGGCACCCCGGCCTGGGAGGCGCGGTAGAGCGCATCGATCGTCTCTTCATCGACGGCGGAGTTCATCTTGAACTTGATCCATGCCTCCGTGCCCGCCTCGTGGTGGGCGATCTCGCGCTCGATCCTTTCCACGAGGCCGCTGCGCACCGAGTTCGGGGCGACGAGGAGCCGGTGGAATTTTGCTTTTGGGGCGTACCCGGAGAGTTGGTTGAATAGCCGGGTGAGGTCCTGGCCGACGTCGGAATCGCTCGTGAGCAGCCCGTGGTCCTCGTAGAGCCGCGCGGTTTTGGGGTTGTAGTTGCCGGTGCCGATGTGGCAGTACCGGTGCAGGCGGTCCCCCTCCTGACGCACGACGAGAGAGAGTTTGCAGTGGGTTTTCAGGCCCACGAGCCCGTAGACGACGTGCACGCCCGCCTGTTCGAGTTTGCGGGCCCAGGAGATGTTCGCCTGTTCGTCGAACCTCGCTTTGATCTCCACGATCGCCAGCACCTGTTTGCCCGCCTCGGCGGCGTCGATGAGCGAATCGACGATCGGGGAATCGCCCGAGGTGCGGTAGAGGGTTTGTTTGATCGCGAGCACGTGCGGGTCCGCTGCCGCCTGGGCGAGGAACTGCTGAACGCTGGTGGAGAACGAATCGTAGGGGTGGTGCAGCAGGACGTCCCGGGCGGAGATCGCCCCGAAGATATCGACCGGGGCGGAACTCTCTACCGGGGCGAGTTCTTTCGCCGTCGTCGGAATATACGCGGGATACTGCAGCTCCGGCCGGTCGAGATCAGCGATGATGTTCAGGCCGGTGAGGTCGAGCGGGGCGGGCAGCTCATAGACGTCCGCTTCGCTGATCCCCAGTTCCCGGATCAGCATTTCTCGCAGTTTCCCGGGAAACCCTTCGGCGAGTTCGAGGCGGACCGGGGGGCCGAATCTGCGGCGGAGCAGCTCCTTCTCGAGGGCGTTGAGGAGGTTTTCCGCGTCGTCCTCCTCCACTTCGAAATCCTCGTTCCGGGTCACGCGGAACACGTGATACTTGACGATGTCCATCCCGGGGAACAGGTAGTCGAGGAAGTGGGCGATGACGTCTTCGATGGGGACGAAGGAGGCGTACTGCACCTCGTGGTCCATCTCCGTCGGGTCGTGGGGCCGGCCGCGGACGTCCACGGCGAGGAACCGCGGGAAGAGCTGCGGCACCTTCACCCGGGCGAAGTGTTCGCTGCCGGTGCTCGGGTTGCGCACGACGACAGCGAGGTTGAGCGAGAGCCCGGAGATATACGGGAACGGGTGCGCGGGGTCGACCGCGAGTGGGGTGAGGACGGGGAAGATGTTCCGGCGGAAGTACTTGTGGAGCCGGTTCTGTTCGGAATCGGAGAGGTCATCGAACCGGACCAGCGTGATGTCGGCTCGCGCGAGTTGCGGTTGCACGTCGTCGGCGAACACCGCGGCGTGACGGGCCGTGAGCTCATGGGCCGTCGCGCTGATGGCTTCGAGCACGTGGCGCGGGTGCAGACCGGAGGCGGCCGCCACGGCCATCCCCGTGGCGATGCGGCGTTTCAGGCCCGCAACCCGGACCATGAAGAACTCGTCGAGGTTGGAGGCGAAGATGGAAAGGAACCGGACCCGCTCGAGCAGGGGAAGGGTCCGATCCTCCGCGAGCTCCAGGACCCGCTCGTTGAACGCGAGCCAACTCAGTTCCCGGTCAGCGAACCGGTCGGCGGGGAGATCCGGGCACGTTCCCGCCGCGGCCTCCGCGGTGAGGCCGGTGCGGTTCACCGGGGTCATTTCACTCGTGCTCACACCGTGCACTTTATAACGCTAGCCTTCTGCGCGCACTAGATTCCGCCAACGCTCCGGCGGGCTTCTCACGTGTATTGGACGTGCGTGATGGCGCGGGTGAATCCGTAGCGGGTGTAGGTCGCCAGCGCGGGGGCGTTATCCCCCTCGACGTAGAGATCCATCGTCGTCACCCCAACCGTGGCCATGTGGCCGAGCGCGTATTCGGTGAGGAACTTTCCTACCCCACGCCCCTGCGCCGTCGGGGAAACCCCAAGTACGTAGATCTCGGCCGTGTCCGCACCGGGTTCACGTTTCACCCACATGTATCCGAGCAGTCCCCCGCTGTCGTCGCGGGCGAGCCAGAACACCTGCGGGTCGAACCACGGTTGGGAGATCCGTTCCTGCAGATCGGCGTGGGTGAGCCGGCCCTGCTCGGGGTGGTCAGCGAACGCGGCGGCGTTGACGCTGAGCCAATCCGATGCGTCTGCCTCGGTGAACGTTGTCAGCGTCATCTCGGCAGGCACCTGCGGGAGCGTCGCGCTGGGGTCGAGGTCGGCGGTCATGTACACGAGCTCCCGGGTGGGGCTCAGCGAGCGGCTGCGGGCGAGCGCTCGCGCTCCAGCAAGATCCCCGTGGGCCCAGATGGCCGCTCGAGCGTCGCTCGCCTTCACCGCATCCAGGAGCGCCCCGCCGATGCCGTTTCGCCGGTATTGGGGATGCACCGCGAGTTCCGCGGAGTGGCGGTCGATCTGTCCGTAGGCGACGATCGCGCCGGGCTTCGTCAGCAGCAGGTGGGTGACCGAAGGGGAGGTGAGGTTGAACAGCGTCTGCTCACCGAATGCTTCGATCCCGTCGGCTTGGGCGACGAGGGCGGCGAACTCCCGCACCGGGCCCACATGATCGGGCGTGAACGAGGTGAAGTCGGGGGTCAATCGAGCCGTCCTGCCCGCCACATCCCTGCAGCCTTCTCGAACTCCTCCGCGCGAGTTTGCAGCACGGATGCGTGCCGGGTGAGTCGGCTCGCGCGTTGCCCCTCATGAGAGTCCGCCTCAAGCGCGGCGCCGGTGGTGAGCACTCGGCAGAACGCACCGGCGCGCTCTAAGGTGACGGCGAAGTCGCCTTGGAACACCCCGGAGAGAACGGCGTCGACTCCCGCGCGTACCTCCTCGGGGCCGGGGAGGTGGGCGAGCCCGGCGATGACTTCGTCGACCTGCGCGTTCTGGGAACCGAGCCGGAAGTGCACGGACATGAGTTCGCCATCTTCCTTCGTCCATTCCCGCAGGAGGTAGAGCCGCCAGAGGATGCCGGGCAGGGTAGTCGCCGGACTGTCCGCCCACATCCCGGCGACGATGTCGATGCCTTCGGTGTCCACGAGGGTGATGAGCCGCTTCACGAGCTCTGCGTTGTCGGAGTCCGCCCGGCCGCCGGAGACGATCGCCCCGGCGGTCATGTGGGCGACGTCGGAGCGGGTGGCGGGATCGACGTCACCGATGATGCGCTCGGCGCGTTCTTCGGTCAGCATTGCGGGCCTGCGAAAACGGGTCGTCACTAGAGTCCTTTCCCGGCCAGGTTCGGGGCGTGGCCGCCTCTACGATACGTGCCGGGCGGGCTATTCGCGAGTGAGGAACGCCACTGTCAGCCGAAGGGGAACCCTTCACCCCGGTACGTGGCCACGGTCGCTTCGATCGTTCCGCTCTCGGCGCCGGCGGCGGCGCCGCGGACGAGGTGCACCCGGGCGAAGTGCTCCATGAGCTCCCCGGCTTTCGCGTGCCGGAACCACACGCGGTCCCCGATCCCGGGTTCCTCGCCGAGGTGGAATCGGAGGGGCGTCTGCACCTCGCCCGCCCCCTCGGTGCCCACGTAGCGGCCGGCGAGTGGGGCGGGAGCGCGGTCCGGCCCGGTGGGTCCGGAGGCGATGTATCCGCCGCCGAACGCGGTCGCGTACCCCGGCCCGGGACGCCGGACGACGTCGAGTCCGAAATACGCGGCCGGCCGGGGGGAGAACGTGGAGTAGTGGTCGAACAGGGTCGGCACGAACAGCCCCGATCCGGCGGTCACCTCCGTCACCGTCGCGGACGCCGCGGTTTCGGCGACACTGCCCGAACCGCCCCCGTTGACGAGGAGCGGCGCATCCCCGATCACGGCGCGGACCGCGCGGGTGACCTCCGCCCGGCGGGTCTGCAGCTCGGCGAGGGAGACCCGCTTGAGGAGTCGCACGATCGGTGCGTGTACCCCCCGTTCGTTCACGCCCGCGACCTGCGCCTCGTAGAACATCACGCCCCGGACCTTGATCCCGCGGTCGAGGGCGGCGCGGGCGAGACGGGCTGCGTCGTCGCCGTCGCGTATCGGCGACCGGCGCACGCCCACGTGGAGCGGGCCGAGGCGAAGTGAGGCATCGACGTCCAGACACACCTGGAACGGCGCGTTGCCTTCTCGGGGCAGGCGCGCAAGCAGGTCGAGGTGGGCGAGGTTATCGACCATGAGGGTGACCTGCTCGCGCAGCTCCGGTCGGGCCGCGAGTTCGCCGAGCGCGGCGCGGTCGACGGTGGGATATCCCATGAGCGCGTCGGCGGTGATCCCCTGTTCCACGAGCCACATCGCTTCCGCGAGCGTGAAGGTCATCACCCCGGCGAAACCCTCCATCCCGAGCGTCCGGCGGATGAGCTCGGGCACGCGCACCGATTTCGTGGCCACCCGGATGGGGGTTCCGCCGGCGCGGCGGCGGAGGTCAGCGGCATTGGCGTCAAAGGCGTCGAGGTCGACGACGGCGAGCGGGGCGGGGAGGTGCTCGGTGTGGCTGTTCCATGGGGAAGCGGGCAGGTTGTGTGTCGCCCGCTCGGTGAGAGGCGCGTCAGTGCTCATGCCTTCCAAGATCTCACGAAACCGATCAGGTACGCACGTAATTGGTCACCGCGGGGGCGTTCCTCCTCCACAATAGGGAGGGAGGAACACCGCAGTTTTCGCAAAGGAGCCCAGGATGAGCCAGTGGCGCAACTGGTCACGCACCGCCACCGCTGACCCGGAGACGATCATCGCTCCCCGGACGGAGCAGGAACTTTCCGCGGCCGTGCTCGCGGCGCGGGAAACCGGGGCGCACATCAAGGCAGTGGGATCGGGCCACTCCTTCACCGACTGCGCCACCACCACGGGCACGATGATCCAACTCGGTGAGCTCGACACGGTCGAGTGGGTCGGCCCCGCGGCGCCTGACGGCTCCCGGCTCGTGCGGGTCGGGGCGGGGATCACGCTTTCGCGGCTCTGCGAGGAGTTGGCCGCGCGCGGGCTCGCCCTGGCGAACATGGGCGATATCAATAAGCAAACGATCTCCGGGGCGATAAGTACCGGCACGCACGGTACCGGTATCGGGTTCACCGGCTTCGCTGCGATGGTCGAGGAGGTCCGGCTCGTCACCGCAGATGGCCAGGTCCGGGCGGTGAGCGCCGAGCACGACAAGGAGCTGTTCGAGGCGGCCCGCCTGAGCATCGGCGCGCTCGGGGTGATCACCGCGATCACGCTGCGGGCCGTGCCTGCCTTCACCCTCCACGCCCACGAGGCCCCGCGCCCGCTCGTCGAGGTCCTAGATTCCTTGAACGACCCGAGCGGGCCGGTGCACTCCAACGACCACTTCGAGTTCTATTGGTTCCCGCGGACCGATATCGCGCTGACGAAGGCGAACAACCGCGTGGCGCGCAACGACCAGCCCCTCGCCACCTGGCGGCGGCTGCTCGACGATGAGATCCTCTCCAATGGGGTGTTCACCGCGACGAACAACCTCGTCCGCCTCGCCCCGAGACTCACGACCCCGGTGAACTTCGTCGCCTCCCGGGCCCTGACGGAACGCACCTACACGGCAGCGAGCCACGACGTGTTCGTCACGCCCCGGCGGGTGCGGTTTCGGGAGATGGAGTACGCGATCCCGATCGAGGCGGTGCCCGCCGCGCTGACCGAGGTGCGCCGCTGGCTGAATTCTGCGGGGGTAGCGGTGCCATTCCCCATCGAAGTACGCTTCGTCGCCGCCGACGACGCCTGGCTCTCCACCGCCCACGGCAGGCGCAGCGGGTACATCGCCGTTCATCAATACCTGGGGATGGAGTATCGGGAGTACTTCCGCGCCGTGGCGCAGATCATGGCGCAGTTCGGCGGCCGGCCCCACTGGGGAAAGATGCACTGGCTGCGTTCTGAGCAGCTGCGCGGCCTGTATCCGAGGTTCGATGACTTCCTCGCCGTCCGCGACCGAGTGGATCCTACGGGTGTGTTCGCCAACCGGTACACCCGGCGCGTCTTCGGCCGCTAGCCGCCCCTCTGCCGTTCCGCTGCCCGGCCGTTCCGCTGCCCCGTTTGCGCCGACAACGACGTTGGGGTTGCTCGAGAACGCCTTCTCGGTTGCTGTTCTCGCCGAAACCAACCCCAATGTCGTTCTCGAGGAGACCGGTGCCACGTCGATTAGCGCACGGGTGGGGATAGCCCTTATAATTAAACTTGGTCATTTTTGACCTGGGCCTCTAGCTCAATGGTAGAGCAACGGACTTTTAATCCGTGGGTTGCGGGTTCGAGTCCCGCGGGGCCTACATCCTCAGCGCACCTCGAACGCGGAGTCCCCGAGCGGGGCGACCTCTTGTCGTTCAACGCCGGCCACCCGCGCCGCGCGCGGGCCCTTGTGCATCCACGTGAGAAGATCCTCGACGGCCTCCTGCGCGCCCTCGATCTCGGCCTCCACCCGGCCATCGGGCAGGTTGCGCACCCACCCAGCGAGCCCGGCCCGCTCCGCACGCGCACGGACGTTCGCGCGATAGCCGACTCCTTGCACCTTTCCGCTGACGCTGACGCGATACCGCTTCATCGTTCCTCCGCTCGGGGGCGCTTCGTGCTCGCATTACTGAGCAGGTCTCGGAGCTCCGGCCACGCCCGCGCGAAGCCGGGGTGCAGCACACGCGATGCGACCTCTGGGACGGGCACCCAGAGCAGCTCCAGGCTCTCCGGATCGGTGATCTGGGGAGAGAATGGCTCGACGACGCGCGCAACGACGGTCGTGTACCGCCAGTATCCGACGTCGAAGACGTGGGTGGTCAACGTGCGCACCGCACCTGCGGGGACGCCCGCCTCCTCGTTCGCCTCGCGCAGCGCCGCCTCCCCCGGCGCTTCCCCGGAGTGCAACGCGCCGCCAGGGATTCCCCACGTGCCCCCGTGATGGCTCCAGCGGGCCCGGTGCTGCAGAAGCACGCCCGCGTCCGGGTCCCAGGCAAGGAGGCCGGCGGCGCCGAACCTCCCCCAGAACCGGCCGCGCGGCCCATCCGCCCAGCCGTCCCCCGGGTCTTGGGGGCCGAGCGCGCGGGCGGGAGGGACATCGAAGCTCATAGCCTCATCGTGTCAACCCTCGCCCGCGAGCGCCAGCCAGGTTTAGATCCCCTGCCACTCGGGCTTGGTTTCGTAGGTGTCGCGGTAGTAGTCGAGGTTCTCGAGCTTGCTCGCGGCCCCTTCATCGAGGAGCACGGTCGCGTGCGGATGGTGCTGGAGGATCG